>NZ_JBZXEB010000004.1:0-5000 GCF_058725425.1 Brevundimonas sp. DW-iso22
CCGTCACGCCAGCCGCCGCCGACGAATAGTCCGCCGTGTCGATCCCCGCTCCGCCGACCAGCGTGTCATTACCGGCCCCGCCGATCAGACGGTCGTTGCCGTCGTTGCCGGACAGGGTGTCCGCGCCGGGTGTGCCCAAGAGCACCTGCTCTAGCGGTCCGCCATCAGGACCAAAAGTCCCATCAGAAAAACTAAGTCGCTCAACGCCCGATAGAGTGTCAATCCCGTCGGGGCCAATGATCGTGCTGATCCCTTGTGACAGAACTATTGAATACATAGACCGCGCGTGACTGAAGTAGGCCGTATCAGTTCCGCTCCCTCCTTCAATCAGGTCATTGCCTGCGCCGCCAGTGACGTGGTCATTACCGTTGCCGCCGTTTAGCAGGTCGTGCCCGAACCCACCCGAAACTGTATCAGCTCCCGAGTGCCCGTAGACTTCGTCATTTCCAGCACCGCCATCAAAGTACTCATCAAAAACGAATCCTTGATCATTGCCCCATGTATCATTGCGACCAGATAAAACGTCGTTGAATGACGTTCCTACCAGTCCTTCTATATCGATAAGGATGTCGCTCCCGGCACCTCCAGTATTCTGTCTCGACCAGCCTCCGGTTCGGACGTCAAAGCCAGAGTAGGTGGACAAATTTACAGCGGACCTGGCACCTGAGTAGTCAACAATGTCAATGCCGACGCCGCCGTCGATTGTATCGTTGCCGGAACTATCATAGAGAATGTCGTCGCCCCAGCGGCCTTGCAGGAGATCATCTCCATCGCCACCATCTAGCCTATCATTGTAGGTAAAGCTGGCGTCCGGGATGCCAGAATCGTCTCCAACGAGACCGTCATTGCCTGCACCGCCTATGAGAACATCGCTGCCTAATGAGCCGACAAGAGTGTCATTGCCTTCTCCGCCTTCTATGTAATCGTCACCATCAAAGCCGTTGGCAAAGTCATCGCCGAGACCTCCATATATTTCCGCGTGGCCGCCCCAGCTGTAGATTTGGTCATTTCCCTCGTCGCCATGGAGAATGTCGTCACCATTAGCGCCAAATATGAAGTCGTCGCCAGCACCGCCATATATTGTATTGGTACCCTGGCTTGTATCTCTGAGCGTAAGAACGTTGTTTCCGTCCAACGCGTGAATCCTGTCACTTCCGTCGCCACCACGGATTAGGTTGTTGCCATAACCTCCAGTGAGCACGTCATTTCCAGCCCCGCCATCGACAACGTCATCGCCGCCGCCGCCGCGAAGAGTGTTAACATTATCGTCACCGAACAGCCGATCATTATCGTCGCTGCCAAAAACGCCTTCGATACTCGTTAACGTATCAAAACCGTCTCCAGTGTTCTGCGGCGTCATTATACGGAGATCAATAGTGCCAGACCTGCTCATTTGAACATAGTCATAGCCTTGTCCACCGTCAAAATGGTCGTCGCCGCCGTCTCCTTGGAGTATATCCGAACCGCCACCACCATTCAGGTAATCGGCACCTAGCCCACCTACCAACCGATCATCGAAATCACCGCCGCTGAGACGGTCTCCAGAGCTTCCGCCAGTAATGTCGATTTCTTCTATACTTATAAGCTCGGCCAGGGAGACCCCATCAGACGTCACGCGCGAGGATTGCATGTTGTGCGTATACGTGATCGCCTGCGTTCTATCGGAAAAGCTTAGTATTGCTCTGTCATTATCGCCTGTTGGGCCACCGTCTCCGCCATTGGCCGTGCCACCGCCGGTACCAAGGTCAATCAGGTCGTTACCGGCACCCCCGGTGATGAGGTCATACCCAGTCCCTCCGATGATGTGAATCATCTCCACATTTCGCAAAGTTACAGCGATATCACCGCCAACTATTGCCTGCGCCTGTTCATTGTTGTGATTATACACAACAGGCGCGCTCCTATCGGAAAAGTCCACTCTAGCGAAGTCAATGCCATCACCGGCATCCAACGTCCCATTTCCGCGACCGAGATCGTACCAACCGTCGGTGGATGCGCCAATGATCACATCATTGCCATCTCCCGCATATATTTCGTCGCTTCTGACTTGCAGTCTATCAACACCCCCTGTGATGATGTCATCCCCAGCAAAAAGCCGAGCAGGTTCGGCAACGATCTGACCCACAGAGAGCCCGAGACTTGCAATATCGCTTATAGTGACGAAGGCGTTGGGGTCAGGGGGCAAGCCGGGTCCATCGCCTGAAAAACCCCTTCCAACCCAAGATACCACCCCTGAGGGAAAGGGAGAGTCAGCGCTATAGGTGAAACCACCTTCAGACCGGAAAGTAAGCATTGCCGGATAGCCGCTGGGCGCTTTGGCGTAGAACACGTGCAAAACGAACTCGAAGGGTCCGGTTTTGATTACCCTCCATTCATTCTGCGGGTCGCTCAAAAACCCAAGGCCGTAATAAGTTATCACGCCAAACTGGTCCGCCGAGTTTGAGCGCGGTGCATTTATTATCGCCATTTCGTGTCCCCCTACTCCTGACCAGCCGACTGGGTCTGCTAACTTGCGGTTCTGAATATGTGGCTTCGGCGAGACTAGTCTGAAATTTGTCGCGGCACAAAGCTTCGAGGGACGCTGTCAGCCAAACTTAGACAGCTGGTAAACCGCCCTCCTGGCGGGGCCGCCATGGCCAAGAGCACCAACCCGTTTCGCTACTTCCACAGCTCGCCGGAGGTGATCCGGACGGTAGTAATGATGCACGTGAAGTATCCGCTGTCGCGCGGAACGTGGACGACCTGCTGGCCGGGCGAGGCATCGACGGCAAGGCCAAGGCCATCACTACGGATGGTCTGCGCTCCTATAAGGCCGCAATGAAAGAACTCGGCAACTCCGACAAGCAGGGGGTTAGCAGGTGGGCCAACAACAGAGTGGAGAACTCACACCCGCCCTTCCGACGATGAGAACGCGCCATGCTGAGGTTCCGGCAAATGAAGACCCTGCAGAAGTTCAGCTACGTCCACGCCGCCTTCCACAACCATTTCAACCAGGATCGCCATTTCATCAGCAGAGAGACATACACAAGGCCCAACGCTCAGCCGCCCCGGCTGAGTGGAAGACGCTCGCCGGATAGGTTTTGCGTCCCCTGCCCTACCTGCGCTCAGCAGAGACAAATTCGCTTTGGACTGACAGCCCTCCTCCTTGACAGCAAAAAGCCCCGCTGGCGAGCCATGCGGGGCTTTGAGAATGTTTGGGTGCGGGAGCAGGATTTGAACCTGCGACCTTCAGGTTATGAGCCTGACGAGCTACCGGGCTGCTCCATCCCGCGGCAAACGGTAGTGCAAAGGAAGAAGGGTTCGAGAGAACGGGCCCAAGTTTCGTAAAGGGTGCCCGTAAATACAATCATCTATCCGTCTGGTAGACCCGGCAGCGACCTACTCTCCCACGCCTTGAGACGGAGTACCATCGGCTCTGGAGGGCTTAACGACCGAGTTCGGAATGGGATCGGGTGGGGAACCTCCGACATAGCCACCAGGTCAACCAGGCGGATAGACGATTGTGAGAAGACATTGTCGTATTCGAAAATCGAATGAGTTTTGCTGAGAAACGATCAAGCCGATCGGATTATTAGTACCAGTAAGCTTCATGGGTCGCCCCACTTCCACACCTGGCCTATCAACGTGGTAGTCTTCCACGATCCTCAGCGAAGCCTTGTTTTGAGGTTAGTTTCCCGCTTAGATGCTTTCAGCGGTTATCTATTCCATACATAGCTACCCTGCTGCACAACTGGCGTCATGACAGGTCCACCAGAGGTATGTCCATCCCGGTCCTCTCGTACTAGGGACAGATCCTCTCAAGCTTCGAACACCCACGGCAGATAGGGACCAAACTGTCTCACGACGTTCTGAACCCAGCTCACGTACCACTTTAAATGGCGAACAGCCATACCCTTGGGACCTGCTCCAGCCCCAGGATGTGATGAGCCGACATCGAGGTGCCAAACTTTGCCGTCGATATGGACTCTTGGGCAAAATCAGCCTGTTATCCCTAGAGTACCTTTTATCCGTTGAGCGATGGCCCTTCCACGCGGGACCACCGGATCACTATGGCCGACTTTCGTCTCTGCTCGACTTGTCAGTCTCGCAGTCAGGCGGGCTTATGCCATTGCACTCGACGACCGATTTCCGACCGGTCTGAGCCCACCATCGCGCGCCTCCGTTACACTTTAGGAGGCGACCGCCCCAGTCAAACTACCCACCACGCCATGTCCCGGGACCGGATAACGGCCCTCGGTTAGACGTCAACGACAGTAAGGGTGGTATTTCAAGGATGGCTCCACCAGAGCTGGCGCCCCGGTTTCATAGCCTCCCACCTATCCTACACATACGGTCGCTAACGCCAAGGCGAAGCTATAGTAAAGGTTCATAGGGTCTTTCCGTCTGACCGCGGGAACCCCGCATCTTCACGGGGAATTCAATTTCACTGAGCCTGTGCTGGAGACAGTGGGGAAGTCGTTACGCCATTCGTGCAGGTCGGAACTTACCCGACAAGGAATTTCGCTACCTTAGGACCGTTATAGTTACGGCCGCCGTTTACCTGGGCTTCAGTTCGTCGCTTTCACAACTCCCTTTAACCTTCAGGCACCGGGCAGGCGTCAGACCCTATACGTCGCATTGCTGCTTCGCAGAGCCCTGTGTTTTTGCTAAACAGTCGCTACCCCCTGGCTTGTGCCACTCAGTCTAGGTTGCCCTAGGTGAGTCACGCTTATTCCGAAGTTACGCGTGCAATTTGCCGAGTTCCTTCAGCACAGTTCTCTCAAGCGCCTTGGTATGCTCTACCTGACCACCTGTGTCGGTTTCGGGTACGGTCTCTGCTAGAGTTATTTCCAGGGACAACTTCCCTACCAGGAGCAATCCAATAAGCCCTGATAAGTTACGCCATCCGTCACTTCTAGCTGGTGCAGGAATATTTACCTGCTTCCCATCGACTACGCTTTTCAGCCTCGCCTTAGGGGCCGACTAACCCTGCGCAGATTAGCTTTACGCAGGAACCCTTG
>NZ_JBZXEB010000004.1:10000-478969 GCF_058725425.1 Brevundimonas sp. DW-iso22
GCGCGGGCCCGGGCAAGGATATCTCCCTCGCAGTCGTCATGGTCGTCGGACATCATGGCGCCGTGCAGAACCAGGATGACGAGGTCTACCGCGCCCGCCGCGGACAGGTCAGCCAGCAGTTCGTCGCGTAGCCGTTCATACACTGGGCCCGGCAGCGGGCCGGACGGCTGTGTCCAGGCACACAGACCGGCAATGATCTCGTGTCCACGCGCCCTTCCCGCCTCTATGGCGTCGCCATAGGCGGGAAAGGCCATGGCCTGGGCCAGGGTCGCTGGATCCCCTGCCCTGTGCAACAGATCGGCTTCGAAGGCCCTGAGGCTGGTCGGCAGCGGGGAAAAGCTGTTGGTCTCATGGGACAAGGACCCCACGAACACCCGGAGTGGATGACGGATCATGCGCCGCGCCGGAAGCAAGAGCTGACCCGCGACGACAGGTCAGCCCCCTCTGGCACACGACGACAAAACAATTCCGGCCTGTGTGTCATGCGTCGGCCGGTCTCTGCGCCAGCTTGCCAGCCGTCTGTGCCAGCGGCCCACGCTCGAAGCGAAGACGCCGGGTGCGGCCAGCACTGAAGGCGAAGCCCGCGCCGTCGGGATCAAACTCCAGAAACCCGCCCAGGCCGAAATGCGCCATATCGAGGGACACCACCCGCCAAAGCGGCCCGCCCACATGATCCAGCCGGTAGCGGACGCTGTGCCAGCGGCCTTCGAAGGTGAGCAGCGCAGCGTCTTCCGCGACCTCCAGCAAGGCCGTCGTGCCGGTGGCGGCGGAAGAGTATACGCCTTCACGGTCGGTGATGTCGGGCTTGAGGCCCGGCTCCAGGCGCGTCAGCACCTCCCCCTGCCCCCACTGTCGATAGGTCAGCTGGTCCGGCTGACTTTCGCCGGCCGGAGCCTCGACCACGGCATCGAAAATCCGGTAGCTGGAGTGCAGTCGGCCTTCAGCGTCGCGCCGGGCTGGGATGGTGGCACCGCCCATGCCGATGAGTTGGCGACCTTCGTGTTCCAGAAGATGCAGGGTCGAGCCGGTCGCCTCAGCATAGTAGAGGCCGCTGACATTGGCCCCCGGCAGGTCATCCAGCGGTGGTCCGAGATCAGGGACGCAGGCGTCTATGATCCGGTCCGCCAGGCTCATTGCGTCCACGCCGGCCCGGTTGGCGATGACGATGATGTCCAGGCCGGCTTCCACGGCCTTGATCATCTGGCAGCCGCCCCCCATCACCGTGCCGCCGTGCTCGATGGTGGTCTGGCCGCGGTAGCCGCCAACGGACAGGCCCAGGGCATATCGCGTCGAATAGCCGTTCTCGAGGACATAAGGGGTCTTCATGGCCGCCCAGGTTTCGGGCGTTCCGACCACAGGATGGTCCATGTGGGCCATCCAGCGCAGCATGTCGTCGACGGTGGAAACCATGCCGCCCTCGCCGCTGACCTCCATCCCCAGATAGTCCCGGGTGAAGCTGCCATCCCTTCCCAGCATGTGCAGGGTCGCGCTGTTGGGTACGAAGTCGCTGTCGACCCGACGCAGCAGGGTGTCGTGCATGCCGACAGGCTGGAAGATCCGCTCGCGCAGCACATCCTCGAGCCGCTGTCCCGTCAGCCGCTCGATCGCGACGCTCAGCGCCGTGTATCCTCCGTTGTTATACGACCAGGATGTCCCCGGCGCGAAGTTCACGGTGTCCTGGGCTGCAAACAGATCCAGCGTGTCCGGATGCGACATGAAATGCCCCAGCCCGTTAAGCTGCATGGAGAGGTCCAGCGAACAGCGCAGGCCGCTGGTATGGCTCATCAGCTGGCGCATGGTCACACCGTCGGCGACGGCGGGCGACATCTCCGGAATGTGTCTACGCACGGGATCGTCGAGTGACGCCAGACCGTCCTCGACCAGCAGCATATAGGCCAGGGCTGCGAAATGTTTGGTCGTCGAACCGATCCGCATGCGAATGCCGGGCGACAGCGTCTGGCCCAGCTCGATGTTCGCCAGCCCGAAAGCCCTGCGATAGATGGGCCGCCCACCGATCGCGATCCCGACCGCGACCCCAGGCGCATGGCAGGAATCATACGCGGCGAAGAGCGCGTCTATCCTGGCGGCATCGACCGATGGGGTGGCAGCAGTGTCAGGCATCAGGACATTCCAGGGGACTAGAAGCGCTTGGTGACGGTCAGGCCGACGGTCCGGGGCCGCAGGGGTGTAATCTGGATCGGCCCGCCTGCGACGGAGAAGCTGGTCTGGGCGGACAGCTCGCCAAAGGTGTCGAAGAGATTGCGCACATAGAGCTGCGCCCTGAAACCGCTGAAGTCGATACCGGCGCGCAGATCGACGGTCGTATAGTCCGGCAGGGTATGCTGAGGGGTACCGGCGCTCATGTCGAAGCTGGATACGCGGTCATCCACATAGCGCACGGTACCTCCCAGGTCGGCATCGTAGCCACCCAGGGTGAACCCATAATCCGCCGAGACAGCAAGCGTAAGGTCGGGGCTGTCCGGCAGGCTGTCCCCCTTGAGACCGCCAAGATCCGGCGAATCGGCGTCGAGCTGGGCGTCCAGCAGGCTGACAGCCGCGACCAGCGACAGGGCGGCGGTGGGTCTCGTGGTGATGGTGAGCTCCGCCCCCTTGATGGCTGCGGAACTGGCATTGGCCACGACGCCCACACCATTGCGCAGCGCCACGATCTGCAGATCCTGCCAGTCGATATAGTAGACGCCGGCGTCAATGCTGAAGCGGCCGTCGGCGGTGCTGGCCTTGTAGCCCGCCTCGTAGCTGTCCAGGCTGTCGGCTGCGAACGTCGGAGGGGCGAGCGGATCTCCCGTCACCGGGTCGTTGAGCACCATATTGGGCCCGCCGGGACGATAGCCGGTGGCATAGCGCAGATAAGCAATGGACCGGTCCGTCAGACGATAGCGCGCATTGGCCAGATAGGTCGTGACGGTCTCGTCGGAACTGCGCTTCGGGGCGGGCCCACCCAGCAAGCCCGAGGCGTTCTGTTCATAGGTCTGGTCATTGGTCGCGTACCGCAGCCCCCCGGACAGGTCGAGACGGTCGGTCACATGCCATGTCACCGTTCCGAACGCGGCCACTTCCTCATAGAGACTTGGAAGCTCCGCCGTGAGCAGGTTCAGAGGAAAGGGAGCCCCGGTGGGATCCGTCGCGGGCAGGGTCTGCAGCTGGAAACTGTCTTCGCGGGTGTAGAAGCCTCCGACGATCCAGTCGAACGCACCGACGCTGCCCGCCAGTCTGGCTTCCTGAGTGAATTTCTCGGTTTCAACGGCCTTGACCAGAAGCGTTGACCCGAGCGACAGGCCGAACCCGCCCAGCAAAGGCACATAGAGGGCCGAGACATCGGTGACGTAATCGGCATCGCTGGTTTGGTAGCTGGTGACCGAGGTGAGTTGCATGGGTCCGAAATCGTAATCGACCACGGCGCTGGCCAGCCGGAACGACTGGTCGAAAGGTTCGGCAAAGCGCCGCTGGTCGTACTCGCCATCGACAGGTTCGTTTGTCGCACCGACGAAGTCGACCGAGCCAGAGCCATCGCGCCTGATTTCCTGAGCAAAACCCGTCAGGCGGATCGACAGGGCATCCGTAGGATTGAACACGACATCGGCACGTCCGCCGTAGACATCCGACTGGTTGACGTCCTCCTCGCCGGTCTGTCGGTTGTCCACAAAGCCGCCGTCGCGGGTATAGAAGCCGTTCAGCCTTAGGGCTGCCCTATCGCCAGCAAACGGCGTGTTCACGGCACCGGCGAGGTCATAGCCAATGCCGCCATGCGCCGTTGTCGAGACCCCTCCCCGCAGCCCGCCGCTGAAACGGCTCGGATCAGGCCGTTGGGTGACGTATTTCAGCAGTCCGCCCATCGTGCTGGCACCGTAGAGGGTACCTTGCGGACCGCGCAGGACCTCCACCCGGTCCAGGTCGAACAGTCCGACATCCAGCGCCAGTTGGGCGGCACCGGCGAAAGAGGTGCTGGAACCGTAGGGCACTTCGTCGACATAAATGCCCACCGTGGACCCGACGTTCAGGCCGGTCGTCACGCCCCGCAGGTTGATTTGGCCCTGCCCTACGCCATTGGTGGTGAAGGACAGGCCAGGCACGGTGGCTGCGAAATCCGCCAGCTGGGTTGCGCCGGTCGCTTGCAGGGCCTCTCCCGTCAGGACCGACAGGGACAGGGGAGTTTCGCTGGCCCGCTCCTCCCGTTTCTGCGCCGTGACGATGATGTCTCCCAGAACCGAGACGTCGTCTGGCGGTGGCGCGCTCTGGGCAAGTGCCGGCGCGGCGCACAGCGCCGTCGAGGCCATGAGGGTCGCAAGGCCGATACGCGTGCGATGGATACGACAGGCATTCGTCATGGTGGATCCCCTCGAATATGTCAGACCACAATCAATCACGTCATTTTTCTGTCAAGAGAAAAAGTCTCTTGCTATAGACGATATTGCTGGTTCAGGATTTGCGAACCTGGACGCGCTTGCCGGCTCTGCCGCAAGCCTGTCTTCTTCTGGGGTACCGGGGCGCAATGGAATACGACTTCATCGTTGTGGGCGCAGGTATGGCCGGTGCTTCGGTCGCCTATGAGCTAGCCAACACCGCGCGAGTCTGCCTGATCGAACGCGAGCCCTTGCCGGGCCATCATGCCACTGGCCGCTCGGCCGCCCTGTTCGCTCCCAGTTATGGAGGGCGTGCCGTCCGTGCCCTGACAAGGGCCAGCCGGAACTTCTTCTCGGCACCCCCCGGAGGGTTTGCACAAGGCCGCCTGCTCACGCCGCGCGGTGCCCTGTACATCGCGCGTACCGATCAATTGAATCTTCTTGATGCGATGATAGGCGACATTCGCCGTTCTGGTGGCACGATCGAAAGGGTCGATGTCACCAGCATCCTGCAGTCCATTCCTCTCCTCAAGCCGGACTATGTGGCCGCAGCGGCACTCGATCAGGATGCCCAGGACATAGACGTCGATGCCCTGCACCAGGGCCTTCTTCGTGGTGCCCGGGCGCGCGGTGCCAGCCTCCTGACCGATGTCGGCGACCCCACGATCCAGCGGACGGGCGGCATGTGGATGGTCGACCTGGGCGCACAGGCCATTGCCGCCCCCGTACTTGTCAATGCCGCCGGAGCGTGGGGAGACCTGGTCGGGACCAGTGTGGGTGCGCAGGCCCTCGGCCTTCAGCCGCTGCGTCGCACCGCTGTCCTCGTCGATCCTCCGACCGGAACCGACATCGCCGCCTGGCCCGCCGTGATCGATGTCGAGGAACAGTTCTACTTCAAGCCGGATGCGGGCAAACTCCTGATATCACCGGCTGACGAGACGCTCGTCGAGGCCTGCGATGTCCAGCCCGAAGAACTCGACATCGCCATAGGCGTGGACCGGGTGCAGTCGGCGCTGGCGCTCGAGGTTGAGCGCGTCAATCACAGCTGGGCAGGCCTGCGCACCTTTGCGCCGGATCGTGAACCCGTCATTGGCTTCGATCCCGAGATCAGCGGCCTGTTCTGGTCGGTTGGACAGGGCGGTTACGGAATCCAGACCGCCCCGGCGTGGGCGCGCCTGGCCGCAGCCCTGGCGTGCGGGGGCGAGGTTCCAGCCGATATCGCCGCCGAAGGTGTCAGCGCCGCTGATCTGTCCCCCGGCCGCTTTCGCGACACGGCCAAAATGAGAAAGGTTGCCCTTTGAAAATCCACGGCAAACCCCTGATCGGCCCGGGCGGAGCGACGATCCCCCTTTCACCCGCACTCGAGACCGGCGGGCTCGTTTTTGTGTCAGGACAGCTGGCACTGGTCGGTGGCCGGGTCGAGGGAGACATCACGACCCAGACCGAAGTCACCTTCGACGCGATCCAGTCTATTCTGGAAGAGGCCGGCCTGGGGCTCGACCATGTGATCAAGACGACGGTCTGGCTGACGGATCCTGCAGACTTCGCCGCCTTCAACGCCGTCTATGCGCAACGCCTTCCGGCCCCCTTCCCCGCCCGCTCGTGCGTGATTTCTCAGCTCGTGCTACCGGATGCTCGCGTGGAGATCGAGGTCGTCGCCAGTCGGGAGCCTCGACGCGCATGACCCGGCTCGGGGCCGGAAGGGCAGGACATGATGGCGAACGAAAGCGGTACCCTGGGAAGCCTCATCAGGATCGTCCGGCAACGCAACGGCTGGACCCTGCGCGAGATGAGCGCGGTCGTCGGCATACCCCTGTCGACCCTGGCCAAGGTCGAGACAGACAAGCTGTCTCTGACCTACGACAAGCTGCAACAGTTTACCGCCAGGCTGGGCCTGACCATGACCGAGTTCCTGGCCCAGGGCGAGCCTGCGGGCGAGACGGCGTCAGCTTCACAGGTCATGGGCCGGCGAAGCCTGACCACGACGGGCAACTCCGTCCACATCGCGACGCCGAACTACGACTACGAATATCTCTGCGCCGATCTTCGCCAGAAGCGGATGGTCCCCATCATGACCCGCGTCCGAACCGGGGACATCGGCACCTTCGGCGACGCGGTCCGGCACAAGGGCGAGGAGTTCGTCTTCGTTCTGGAAGGCGCGATCGAGGTCCATCTGGAGTTCTACACCCCCGTCGTCCTTCAGGCCGGACAGGGCATCTATCTCGATAGCTCCATGAGCCACGCCTACGTCTGCAAGGACTGCGACAGCGCCCTGATCCTTGGGGTGTGCTCCAGCGAGGATCCCGATCTCGCCGGCGAACTGATCAGCCTTGCAGAGGAGGAAGCCAGGCAGGCGACCGAGACCTCATAACCCGAAAAGGGGGCATCTTGACCACCGCCATCCATCCTGACGTCCCCCTGCCAGACCCCATCGAAGCCCCCGCCTCATTCTCGGCCGGGTTCGCCGTGGCCGTCCTGGTCGGACTTGCCGCCCAGCTGATCTGGCGCAGAGAGAGCAGGTTCCGCCGCACGGGGACCGAGGTCCTGTCGGTCAGCCCAGCCGTCGCCGCTCCCGTTGGCGAGGCCCAGGCATGACCGATGCGGCTTCGCAGTCCGTATTTGGCGGGCTGTCACCCCATGAACCGGACGGACTTCTGGCCCTGATTGGAGCCTGCCGGGCCGACGCCCGGCCGCACAAGCTGGATCTCGGCGTCGGCGTCTATCGTGACCAGAACGGGCGAACCCCCGTCTTCGGTGCCGTCAAGGCGGCGGAGAGGCACCTTCTAGAGATGCAGGACACCAAGTCCTACCTCGGTCCCCAGGGAGATGTCGGGTTTCTGGATGCCCTGGGGCCGATCATCTTCGGCTCCCGGGGAACGGCGGGAGTGTTCGGTGCCCAGACCCCGGGAGGCACAGGCGCCCTGCGCCTGGCTGCGGATCTTCTGGCCTCGGGCCGGCCGGGTGCACGGGTGTTCATCGGCGATCCGACCTGGCCGAACCATCCGCAGATCTTCCAGGCCGCCGGGCTCCGCCTGGAGCGATACGGCTGTTTCGACGCCACCACACAGACCGCAGATTTCGATGCGACGATGGCGGCGCTCGAGACCGCCCGCCCCGGCGATGCGGTTCTGCTGCAGGCTTGCTGCCACAATCCCACCGGGGCCGACCCCAGCCTTGATCAGTGGAATATTCTGGCCGGGCTTATCGAGAGGCGCGGCCTGATCCCCCTTATCGACCTGGCCTACCAGGGTCTGGGCCAGGGGCTCGAGCCGGACGCCGCCGGCATGCGGGTTGTCCTCGAGGCGGCCCCGGAAGCCCTGGTGGCCTACTCCTGCGACAAGAATTTTGGACTTTACCGGGAGCGGACCGGCGCCCTGTTCGTCCTCGCGCGCGATCCCCGTCATCTGGCGAACGCGGCCTCCAACGTCCTTGCCCTGGCAGGAGCGAGCTGGGCCATGCCCCCGGATCACGGGGCAGCTGTCGTCCGCGTCATTCTCCACGATGCAGCCTTGAGCGCCCAATGGGAGGCCGAGCTTGAGACGATGCGCCAGCGTCTGGCTGGCATGCGGAAGGCCCTGGCGAGCCAGGCGACCAGCCTCGCCGCGCTCGACGGTCATCACGGCATGTTCGTTTCGCTGCCTCTGACTCCGGGTCAGGTGGCACGCCTGCGCGAGACCCATGCGATCTACTGCGCGCCCTCCGGACGCATCAACCTTGCGGGCCTCACACCAGAGACCCTGGCCAGTTTCACCCATGCCTATGAGGCTGTTCGACAGGCGAGCTCTGTCGGCACAGACGTTCATGACCGGTGACCACAGCCCGCTCTTCTGACCCTCAAAGCTACTTCAGGGTTCAGGGCGCTTCGAACTCAAATCGCTCAACCAGCGCCCAAGGTCCTCCCAGATAACGCCAGAGCATCAGGCCTTCAGCGAAGATCTGAAACGGCTCGAACTCGAGCTGCAGCGTCTCGAGCAGCAGGCGAGCCTCGTCGGGTTCTACCTTGTTCTGGACGGTGATGTGCGGTCGGTACGGTGAGCTGTCCTGGCGCGTCAGCCACGGTGAAAAGGATTCGGCCAGCTCTTTGCGCAACCCTTCCAAGTCGGACGATGCAAGCTTGTAGGCCACCCCGCGACCGAGGGACCATGGGCCTCGAACGTCCAGCGGAAAGGCAGATCGCCTTTGGCAGGCCGCCTTGAGAGTCCGGGCTACCTCACGCTCATGTTCGCCGGGTAGAGCGTGAAAGAGGGTCAGGTGGGCGGGCACCTTGTTGCGAAGACGCGGGAAGTGCGACTGGCGCAAGTCCTCAAACCAGGCGAACGCCCCGTCATCCAGGGCCGCAGTAACGATGAGTGGCGGCAGGTCAGACATTCAACATCGGTTCTGCGAGTTGGGGGAGCGGCGGGCGCAGCAAAGATCGGGTGACGACCTACCGGGTGCCTCGGCAACTGGCAGGTCTCGCCCGAGCCTCAGTTGAGGGTTGGATCAATGAGAAACTTCTCTCCGGTCGCCTTGCGCTCGTAGGCCTTCACCACCGCCGGATCGAGCGCTTCGGCCAGTCCGATCGTGCGCGTGTAGTGCGTGGCAAACGTGGAGGTCAGCTCGTCGAACACCCGCTTTCTGAGTCGGGCGACGGTCTCTGGACCGGCTTTCTGCAGGAAGGGCGTCAGAAGCCAGCCCGCTACGCTCCATTGGAAGCCGAACGACAGACGGTCCAGGGTCGTGGAAGAAAGATCGAGAGCTCCATAAATATAAAGCTGCTTGAAGGTGGCGGACCCGTAGGGGCTGTAATCAGTCATTCTCTGGGCGGCCGACCTTTCCATGGCCCGCATGATGTCACTTCCCAGCGATCCGCCTCCGATGGCGTCGAACGCCACCGTCGCGCCGGTCTCGGTGATCGCGTCGATCAATTTGTGGCGGAAGTCGTCATCGCGGCTGTTCAGCACGTGGGTCGCGCCAATATCCCGCATAAGTGCAACCTGTTCCTCCGACCGCACCACATTGACCAGCCCCATACCGTCGCTCGTGCAGATCCGCTGCAGCATCTGACCGAGGCTGGATGCCGCTGCGGTGTGGACGATCGCCGAATGACCCTCTGCGCGTGCGGTCTCTACGAACCCCAGCGCCGTCATCGGGTTGACGGTCAGTGCCGCGCCCTGTGCGGGTGTGACCCCGTCTGGCAGCGCCAGAGTGTCGCGTGTTCTGATCTTGCGCAGGTCAGCATACATGCCGCCGCCGATCAGTCCCACCCGGCGACCGAGCCAGTCCTGACTGTCAGAGCCTGCTGCCACAACGGTCCCCGCGCCCTCATTGCCCACAGCCAACGATTTTCCGATGCGGACCGCGAGCCCCGCTCGACGCGGCTCTGGAATATCGAACACCAGTTCCGGGCCGTCGGACTTATCCGCGACGCGCATTGAGCTGACATCGGCCGGTCCGAGCAACAACCCCAGATCGCTGGGATTGATCGGAGCAGCCTCCACCCTGACTACAATTTCGTCCGGCCCGAGATCGCCAATGACCAGCGGCTCCAGCGAAAGCTTCAGAGTGCCGTCTTCCTGAACTGTCGATCGCAGGGCGCGTCCTGTCAGTGCCATCTGGTCTGTTCCTCTTTGTCGCCGGGATGATGATCGCGCTGATAATAGCGTGATGACGGCCGCGTGTCAGAGGCGTTCAACAACTGACGCGCCGGATCAGGCCTCTGCCGATCCTCACATCCTCGGCCTTCGCCTTGGTTCAGCGTGACGTCGTGCCACTTGATGGACCTACCTCGAGAAGGGGGCTGCGCCAGCGACTTTCAATCACCGTCACGGCTCTGCCGCGAATAAGAACTCTGGAGCCCGCAACTTCAGTTTCAATCCTGCCTCCCCGTTCCGGGTAGGCTTGGTAAAACGACAGCCGGGTCCGGCCCAATCGCTCAGCAAACAGAGGCGCCAGAACGCAGTGCGCGGATCCGGTAGCGGGATCCTCATCAATGCCGCACCCCGGCGCGAAGAAGCGGTCGATCACATCAACACCCGGCGTGTCAGACAAGGCACAGACGACCACCTGCCCCGCCTCTGCCGCATGGCCCGTCAGCCTGGAGACGGAATCGATATCCGGGGCCAGTCGCCTGACTGCAACTTCACTATCCAGGATCGCGACGAGATACCGCCCGGCCCAGATCTCGACCGGCTCGACCCCCAGCGCCTCGGCCAGACCTAGGTGAGTCTGCAGGCGTCGCGGTGGATCGGCCGGGAAATCCATCTCGTAGCCGCCCTCGTGACGCCGAACCGTCAGCGCGCCGTACCGGGTAGAAAACGTCACCTGTGCTGCATCCAAGGCCAGCTCGTGCAGCAGAACATGGGCTGCTGCCAGGGTCGCGTGCCCGCACAGATCCACCTCCATCGAGGGTGTGAACCAGCGGAGATCATAGTGCGATGGCTTGCCGGTCAGGCGCAGAAAGGCGGTCTCGGACTGATTGTTCTCGCGCGCAACGGCCTGGAGCGCGGCATCAGCCGGCCACGCCGCGAGAGGCTCGACGACGCAAGCCGGGTTGCCCAGAAAAACCTGATCGGCGAAGGCGTCGATGGTCCATTGTCGGGTCATGCCGAAGCTCTAGAGAGCGCGGCCGATAGCGTCGAGCGCCCGCAGCCTGCCGTCAGCGATTTTCGTCACAGCTATCTTCAAGGTCCACATATACATCGACAACCCATGCAGCTTTCTGGGCGCGATTGCGCTAGCTACGCCGCCCACCGACCAAAGAGAGCAGCATGACCCGTCAAACCCCGCAGACGGTAGGGATCGACTTTGGCACGACCAATACCGTGGTCGCCGTCACAGGCGCCGACGGCCACGCGCTCGTTCTCCGGTTTGATGCGCCGACCGGTGAACTGACCGCATTCCGCTCCACCTTGAGCTTTCAGGTCGAACCGGCCGTAGGCGCTGAACCACCTCGGCGGCTGGTGGAAGCTGGTCCCTGGGCCATTGATGCCTATGTCGAAGAAGCGCTGGAAACCCGGTTCATTCAGTCGTTCAAAACCTTCGCCGCGAGCGCTGCGTTTACCGAGACCGTCATCGACAATCGGCGCTACGCATTCGAGGACCTGCTTGCGGCCTTTCTGCTGAGGCTGCGCCTTCATGGCGGAGAGGCCATGGCGGACCTGCCCGCGCGCGTGATCGTCGGTCGACCGGTCACTTTCGCGGGTGGCGCACCCGATGAACAACTGGCGCTGAAACGCTACGAAGCCGCGTTCGCGCGTCTTGGCTTTAGGGACATTCGGTATGCGTATGAACCGGTAGGGGCCGCCTTCTTCTTTGCCCGAACGCTCAAGACCGACGCCAATGTGCTGGTCGCAGACTTCGGCGGCGGAACCAGCGACTTCTCGATCATCCGCTTCGAACAGTCCGACGAGGGTCTGCGTTCGAAAGCGCTCGCCCAGTCGGGGGTCGGCGTTGCCGGCGACGCGTTTGACTATCGCATCATCGACCATCTGGTTTCGCCTGAACTCGGCAAGGGCGGGCAGTACCACACGTTCGGAAAGACGCTGCCGATCCCCCAACGCTACTATGCTGCGTTCGCACGGTGGGACCAGCTCGCGCTGCTACGCGCCTCAAAGGACATGCGCGATATCCGCGCCCTGGCACGCACCGCGACCGAGCCTGAAAAGCTCGATCGCCTGATCGAGATCCTCGACGACAACCACGGCTACGCGCTTTACCAGTCGGTCTCTGCGCTCAAGATGGCGCTTTCGCATGACGACGAGGCGACCTTCCGGTTCAAGGCCGGCTCGGTTCTGATTGAGACCCCCGTGAAGCGGTCGGAGTTCGAACACTGGATTGCGCCCGAACTGGCAGCGATCGAAGTCGCGGTGGATGAAGCGATCGAGAAATCTGGATTGGCTACTGAGCAGATCGACAGGGTCTTTCTGACAGGCGGCACTTCGTTCGTACCTGCGGTCAGAAACATCTTTCACAAACGGTTCGGCACGGAGCGGATCGAGACCGGCGGTGAGTTTGAGTCTATTGCTAGCGGCTTGGCTTTGATAGGCCGCGAGAGCGATCTGGACGTCTGGAGCCAGTCAGGTTGACGCGATCGCCAAGGCTGCACGCGATACCGCAGACGATCAGCCGCCGCTAGACCCCGCGCCGCGCAGTCCTGAAAGCCTGCCGCCGCCGGCGGTCGATACGGCGACCCTAAGCCTTCAAGCCGGGCCGCCGTGTCGTCGTGGCCCGCTACTGGATCGGCTGGTCCTCGATGGGCAGCCCCAGAGCCTCCAGTTGCGGACGCACGACCGAGGCGTCGCCCACCACCACCCAGACAAACTGATCCGGCTTGATGATTTGGCGGGCCTCAGCATCCAGCTGAGCGGCTGTCAGAGCACGAGTACGGCTGGCCAGCGTGGCCTGGTAGTCGTCTGGACGACCGAACAGGGCATTGGACCGCAAGGCCCCCATGATCTGGGCCGAGGTTTCGAAACCACCCGCCAGCGAGCGGGTATTGCCGTTGATCGTCCGCTCCAGCTCCTGCGGCGTGACGCCGTCGGTTTTCAGGAAACGGTCGTACTGGGCAATCAGAGCGGCGATCGATTCGCCGGTGCGGTTGGCCTGAACAGGCGCATTGATGATGTAGGGTACACGCTGCTGGAACGGGTTGACACCACCGCGCACGCCGTAGGACCAGCCTTTCGTTTCACGCAGGTCGGCGTTGATGCGCGAGAGGAAGTCTCCGCCCAGCGTCACATTGGCGGCATTGAGCGCCAGCAGATCATCTGTGCCGGATGCAGGCAGCACAGCACCGCCATAGATCAGCGATTGCGGCGACTGCGGACGGTCGATGAGGACGATGCGACTGGTTGTAGCGGGAACGGTGGTGGAAAAGTCTTTGGTGCCTTTGGCCACAGAAGGGGCGCGCCAGTCGCCGAAGGCCGCTTCCAGCTGCGGCGTGACATCCGACAGGGGCAGGTCCGAAACGACGAAGATGGTCGCATTGTCCGGCCGGACCCAGGCATTGTGCTCGGCGACCAGATCGGCGCGGGTCAGAGCCGTCAGGGTCGCCTCATCACCCGATCCAGTGAACGATCGGCCATAGGGACTGTCCGCGCCATAGATCAGCGGCGGCAGGGCTCGGGCGGCGATGGCCCCGGGGTTGGTGCGTTCGCTGGCAAGGCCCGACAACCGCGAGGCACGAATACGCTCGACTTCTGACGGGGCGAAGGCCGGGTTACGCACGACATCCGACAGAAGGGTCAGCGACGGGGCCAGGTTGGCAGTCACGACCGACAGATCGGCAGAGGTCCGGTCCATGGACGCACCGACATTGATCGAGGCTCCCAGACGTTCTTCTTCCTGAGCCAGTTGGTTGGCATCGCGTGTTGTCGTGCCTTCATCCAGCAGGTCCAGCATCATGGCCTGGGCCCCCAGACGGTCGGCACGGTCGGCGGAATAGCCGGCGTCGAAATCGATGCCCACGCGCGTTACCGGCACAGTGTCTACCTGGGCGTAAACCACCTTCAGGCCATTCGACAGGGTTGTCCGTTCCACGGCCGGGAACTCCAGATCCGGCACCTGGCCGATCGACGGCATCGGATCACGGGCCACACGCTGGATTTCAGCGGCCGGTACCGGATCGGCACCCGACGGCGCGGCGGCAGCCTCCACATAGGCCTCGCGCTCTCCGGGGGCGATGGTCATGTCGAAGACGGGGCGGGTCAGCCAGCGCTGCATTGCAGCCGTCACCTCGGCCGGCGTCACCGAGGCGTATTCGGCCAGCTCCTTCTTGTAGTCGTCCGGATCCCCGGCATACAGCTGACCTTCGGCCAGAACATTGGCCTTGCCGTTGACCTGCTCCAGGCTCTGGATCCGGCCCGAGACATAGCGAGTGGCGACGCGAGCGACCTCTTCGTCGGTCGGACCATTGGCGATGAAATCGGCGATTATGGCATCCAGGCGGCGTCCGACCTCGGCGGCGTCCTGGCCCGGCTTCACGTCAACCGAGATGTCGAAGATGCCGACACGCTGGAAATCCGACAGAGACGACGACGCCGACACGGCCATCTGCTCGCCGCGCACCAGTTGATTGTCCAGGCGAGAGGAGGCCAGCCCGCCCAGCACCGAGGCGGCTACCGACAGCGGCACGGCATCATCACTCAGCATGCCGGGCACGGCCCAGCTGCGGGTCAGACGCGTATTGGCCACCCGGTCCTGCATGGTCGCCACGATCGGTGCGGCCAGGGTTGGGACATCGGCCTGGGCCGGCGTGTTTACGGGGCCCCGCGCGATCGTGCCGAAATAACGCTCCATCAGAGGACGCGCGGTCGCCTCGTCGATATCGCCCGACAGAACGACGACGGCATTGTTCGGTCCGTACTTGTCGCGGAACCAGTTGCGCACCGTCTCCAGGCTGGCGGCGTCCAGATCGGCCATTGAGCCGATGGTGGAGTGGCGGTAGGGGTGCCCCTCGGGGAACAGGGCTTCCAGTTGGGCATATTCGAACAGGCCGTAGGGCTGGTTGTCGCCTTGACGCTTCTCGTTCTGGACGACGCCGCGTTGCAGATCTAGCACCTCCTGCCCCACCTCGCCGAGCAGGTAGCCCATGCGGTCGCTTTCCAAGAACAGGGCCTGCTCCAGCGCGGGCGTCGGGACCGTCTGGAAATAGTTGGTGCGGTCAAACCAGGTGGTGCCATTCAGATTTGATGGGCCCAGGTTGCGCATCCGGCCCAGATAGCTGCCAGGCGCATTCTCGGATCCGCCGAACATCAGGTGTTCGAACAGGTGAGCAAAGCCGGTCGATCCAGCGGGTTCGTCCTTGGAACCAACGTTATACCAAACCGAAACCGCCACCACCGGGGCCTTGCGGTCCTCGTGCACGATCACAGTCAGACCGTTGTCCAGCGTGAAGCGCTTCCAGGGAATGTTCACCTCGGACACCAGTTCGGCGACCGGCGCGGCGCGGAGCTCTGCTGCCTGCGCGGCTGCGACGTTCTCCGACGGCACGGCCGGAGCCTGGGCAACAGCAACAGCCGGGGAAATGACGGCGAGAATGGCAGCAAGTGAGACGGCGCGAAGTCGCATGGAGACAGTCCTTCAGATCAGCGGTTGGCAGACCTTAGCGAGCCAAACGAAGGACGCAATCGCTTAGAATTTCCTGGCCGGACGATCACCAACAACCGTCCGTCAGACCGCTATCCTCCGCCCAGGGCCACAGCCACCCGGTAGGTCACGAAGGCCGCCAGATAGGCCAGGCCGAACATGTAGACGATCATGATCGCCATCCATTTCCAGGAGTTGGTCTCGCGCTTGACGACGGCCAGGGTCGGTGCGCACTGCGGTGCGAAGACGTACCAGGCCAGGAAGGCCAGGCCCGTCGCCAGCGACCATTGCGCGGCCAACAGGCCCGCCAGGCCACTGCCCACCGCTTCCGCATCGGCCACGGCATAGACAGTGCCAAGGGCCGCCACCGCCACCTCGCGCGCAGCCATGCCGGGGACAAGGGCGATGACCATCTGCCAGTTGAAGCCGATGGGGGCGAAGATGGGCTCCAGCGTCTTTCCGATCATGCCGGCGAAACTGTATTCGATAGCTTGGCCCGTCGCGCCTTCGGGCGGATAGGGGAAGGTCGAGGCCACCCAGACCAGCACCATAAGCGGCAGGATGATCTTGCCCGCCCGCGTCAGGAAGATCCTGGCCCGGAGCCACAGGTTGATGAGCACCGACTTGGTGCCCGGCAGCTTGTAGGCCGGTAGTTCCATCATGAACGGCTCGACCTGCCCGCGCCACAAGATGCGGCGGATGACGAAGGAGACGGTCAGGGCGCTGACGATGCCCGCCCCATACAGGCCAAACATCACCAGGCCCTGCAGGTTGGCGAAACCCCAGACGGTCTCGTTCGGAATGAAGGCCGCGATGATCAGGGTGTAGACCGGTATCCGCGCCGAACAGGTCATCAGGGGCGCGACCATGATGGTCGTCAGGCGGTCGCGTTTGCTGTCGATCACCCGTGTCGCCATCACACCCGGAATGGCGCAGGCGAAGCTGGACAACAGAGGAATGAAGGCGCGACCGTGCAGACCCGCCCCACCCATGATCCGATCCATCAGGAAGGCCGCGCGGGCCATGTAGCCGAAATCTTCCAGCAGGATAATGAAGGCGAACAGGATCACGATCTGGGGCAGGAAGATGATCACGCTGCCGACGCCGGCGATCAGGCCGTCGACGATCAGGCTCTGCAACAGACCGTCCGGAACCACGGTCGCAACCAGTCCACCCAGGCCGATGAAGCCGGCATCGATCAGATCCATCAGAGGCGTGGCCCAGCTGAACACCGCCTGGAACATGACGAACAGCAGGGCCAGCAGGATGACCAATCCGCCGACGGGATGCAGAAGCACGCCGTCGATCTTGCCTGTCAGGGTGTCGGGGCGTTCAGGTGGGCGGACGCAGGCCCGCATGATGCGTTCGGCGTTGCGGTGAGCAGCGCGCAGTTCGGCGGCGTCGGGGGCGTGCCATTCGCCCTCGGTCGCGGTTGCCACGTCCGAGGATGTCGCCAGCGTCTCGACCTGAGCGATAAGGTCGTCGATGCCACGCCGCCGCGTCGCCACCGTGGTCGCGACCGGCACGCCCAGCTCCCGCGACAGGCCTTCCAGGTCGATGCGCAAGCCCTGACGCTGAGCGATGTCGTACATGTTGACGGCCAGAACCATCGGACGCCCCACCGCCTTCAGCTCCAGGATCAGGCGCAGGACCAACCGCAGATTGGTCGCATCGGCCACGGCCACGATCACATCAGGTGCCGCCTCACCCACCAGTCGGCCCAATACGGCGTCGCGCGTGACCTCCTCGTCAGGGCTACGAGCGCGCAGCGAATAGGTGCCGGGCAGGTCCAGTACGGACAGGGTCCGGCCACTGGTGGCACGGATCAGGCCTTCCTTGCGCTCGACGGTCACGCCCGCATAGTTGGCCACCTTCTGGTGCGCGCCCGTCAGGGCGTTGAACAGGGCGGTCTTGCCGCTGTTGGGATTACCGACCAGCGCGATCCGCGCCGTACGCAGGGCCATGTCCATCAGGTCGTCGCCGCGTTGTCGAGTTGAATGGTGATGCTGGCGGCCTCGTGCCGGCGCAGGGCCACGCGCATGTCGTCTACCTTCAGGGCGATCGGATCACCCCCGAACAGTCCCTCGTGCAGCAGTTCGATAGCGGCCCCCTCGACGAATCCCAGTTCCAGCAGGCGCCGTTCCAGCTCCAGCGCGTGATCTTGATGGTGGCAATGGTCGCCGACCTTGAGGATAGAGCCGCGGTCACCGGGACGAGCCTGGCTGAGCTTGGTGGGTTCGGACATAGGTACTCTGATCGACGCTGACGCGGGCCCGCGCCTTCAGTTGACAGTGATTATCAGGCGCGATGGGTCCGCGTCCACCCCGTCGCGGCGTCGCAGGCCGCTTGCCCGCTCGCGCGGTTGCGGTATCACCAGCCGATAGCTCCGGAGCCCTGCATGACCCGCGCCCTCATTGTCCTGACGATCACCGGACTGGCCCTGGCGGCCTGTAGCCAGGAGGCGAGCCAGGAGCCCGCGCGTCCCGCGCGCCCTGCCCTGACGGCGGAGCAGAAGACGGCCCTGCTGGCCACCCTGCCCGCGCCCTACGACGCCGCCGACCTGGCCAATGGTCAGCGCGTTTTCGCCCGTTGCCGCTCGTGTCACACCATCACCGAGGGCGGGCCGAACATGACGGGGCCAAATCTGTATGGCGTCTTCGGTCGGACGGCGGGTGCTGCGGATGGATACAACTATTCGACCGCAGTGAAACAGGCGGGCTTCGTCTGGGACGCGGATCACCTGAACAACTGGCTGGAAAACCCGCGCACCTTCCTGAAAGGCACGAAGATGAGCTTTGCCGGCATCCCGGACGCCACCGACCGCCGCGACGTCATCGCCTTTCTGAAGGTGGAGACGGGCTATGCGCCCGCCCCCGCCCCAGCAACTGCAACTACTCCGCCGGAGCCGGCGGCGCGCCCCTGACCTCTTCCGCCTCCCAGGCCTCGATCTTGCGGGCAGTGTACTCCGGCGACTTGGTGAAGCGCGCCAGCACGCCATAGATCACCGGCACGACGAACAGCGTCAGCAGAGTGGCGAACATGGCACCGGCGAAAATCACCACGCCGATGGTCTGGCGACTGCCCGCGCCCGCGCCCTGCCACAGCACCAGAGGCAGAGCCCCGAAGGCGGTGGCAATCGAGGTCATGATGATGGGCCGCAGACGCAGGGTGGACGATTCGATGATCGCCTCCGAGATCGACCGTCCTTGGTCGCGCAGTTGATTGGCAAACTCCACGATCAGAATGCCGTTCTTGGCCGCGACGCCGATCAGGATGATCAGCCCGATCTGGGAGTAGATGTTCAGGCTGGACCCCGCCATCACCAGACCAAACAGACCTCCCGCCGCCGCCAGAGGCACCGTCAGCATGATCACCGCAGGGGTGATCCAGCTCTCAAACTGTGCCGCCAGCACCAGGAAGACCAGCAATAGCGCCAGGCCGAACGCAGCAGCGACGGCTCCGCCCGCTTCCTGCTGATCCCGCGCCGCGCCGCCCCACTGGGTTGCCACTACGCCTTGGGGTTGTTCACGCGACACCCTTTCAAGGAACTCGGTCGCATCGGCGATGGTGGTGCCGGGGTTGAGGTCGGCCGACAGGGTGATAGCGCGCTGGCGATCCAGGCGGCGACGATCAGGCGTGTCGCCACTGGTCTGGGTCGTCACCACGGCCGACAGGGGCACAAGCTGGCCGCTGCCCGTCGCGACATAGAGAGATTCCAGATCCTCGACCGTGCGCCGGTCATCCCGCTCGGTCTGCAGGATCACATCGTATTCCTGACCGCCGCGCAGATAGGTGGTGGCACGGCGCGAGCCGAACATGGTCTCGAGCGTCCGCCCGATCGACTGGGCCGACACGCCAAGCGCCGCCGCCTTCTCCGGATCGACGTCGACCAGCAGACGCGGCGAGTTGGGCTCATAGTTCAGGCGCGGGCGCGAGAAGCCGGGGTTCTCCAGCGACGCCGCCAGCACTGGCTGCAGCCAGTTGAAGATGTCCCGATACTCCGCCCCGGTCACGACCATCTCCACCGAGTTGGAGTTGCCACCGCCACGCTGGAAGGCTCCGGGAACACTGGCGTTCACCTGGGCATCCGTCTGGGTGCGCAGCTTGCCGTTCAGTTCCTGGGCGATCTCGTCGGCCGAGCGGTCACGTTCGGACCAGTCGTTCAGCGTCAGCACCGCATTGCCGGAGTTGAAACTTCCACCCCCGAAGCCGGGAGCCGAGATCAGATAGCTCTCGGCTTCTCCGTTGGCGCGATATTCGGCCAGGATGGGCTCAAGCCCCAGCATGATGCGGCGGGTATAGTCGAAACCCGCTCCTTCTGGACCCGACACACGCACGGTAACACGTCCCCGATCCTCGCCGGGGACAAGCTCGTTAGGCAGGGTCAGGAACATGGCGGCGGCTCCGGCACCGACCAGCAGGATCAGGCCGGCGACACCGACGACGGCGATCCGCTTGCCCAGCAGGGCCTGCAGCGAGTTGCCATAGGAGTTCTTCAGCTTGTCCATGCCCCAGTCGACCCGGCGTGCCAGCCAGCCGCCGGTCGTGACGGGTCGCAGGATCTTGGACGCCAACATGGGCGACAGGGTCAGAGCCAGGAAGGCCGAGAAGGCCACCGCCGCCGCGATGGCGGCGGCCAGTTCCACGAACAGCCGCCCGACATAGCCGGGCAAAAACAGCAGCGGCGCAAACACGGCCAGAAGGACGATCGTCGTGGCCACGACGGCGAAGAACACCTGACGCGCCCCCCGTTCGGCGGCGACCAGTGGCGGCTCGCCGTGGTCCAGACGGCGCTGGATGTTCTCGGTCACCACGATGGCGTCATCGACCACTAGACCGATGGCGAGAACCAGCGCCAGAAGGGTGAGCAGGTTCAATGAGAACCCCAGCGGGGCCAATACGATGAAGGTCGCCAGAAGACAGATCGGGGCCACCACCGAGGGGATCAGAGCCGCCCTGAGCGAGCCCAGGAAGATGAAGTTGACCAGGGCCACCAAGGCCATCGAGATACCGATGGTGATCCAGACCTCGTCGATGGCGTGCGACGTGAAGACCGAATTGTCCGAGCCGACGACCAGCTCCGTGCCTTCCGGCAGGCTGGCACGCACGCTGTCCAGCAGGTCGGTCACGCCATCGGAAATGGCCAGGTCGTTGGACTGGGCCTGCCGGGTGATGGCCAGGCCGATCTGATCCAGCCCGTTGCCACGGAACAGGCGGCGATCTTCCTCGGGCGCTTCCTCGACCCGGGCGATGTCGCCCAGACGGGTGACATATGCCCCGGTGCCCTGGATGGCGGTCGTCGCACCACTGGGCAGGGCCGTCGAGGCTGCCGCACCGTTGGCTGTGCCGGTCGTTGGCGCACTGGCCGTTGCCGACCCGCGCGTGCCGATCGGCAACTGGCGGAAGTCCTCGGCCAGGGCATAGGTCCGGGCCACGCGGACCGTGTAGTTCTTCTCGCCCGATTCCAACGCCCCAGCCGGCAGTTCGACATTCTGGGCACTGAGGGATGTCTCTACGTCCGTGACCGTCAGGCCGCGAGCGGCCAGGGCTGCGGCGTCCAGCCAGATGCGCATGGAGTAGCGCTGCTCGCCATAGATCTGGACCTGGGCCACGCCAGGCACGGTCGCCAACTGGTCGATCAGATAGCGGTCGGCATAGTCCGTGAGCTCCAGCCGGTTCATCGCCGTGGAACGCAGGAACAGGATCATGATCGGCTGGCTGTCGGAGTCGGCCTTGGCCACCTCCGGCGGGTCGGCCTGATCCGGAAGATTGCCGACGACCCGGGACACCCGGTCACGCACGTCATTGGCCGCGTCGTCGATGTTGCGGTCCAGAGCGAATTCAATCGAGACGCTGGAGCGGCCGTCGCGGCTGGTCGAGTTGATGCGCTCGACGCCCTGGATGCCCGCGATCTGCTGCTCGATCGGCTCGGTGATCCGACTCTCGATGACCTCGGCCGAGGCCCCGGCATAGCTGGTGTTGACCGAAACGATGGGCGGATCGACGTCCGGCAGTTCGCGCACCGGCAGGAAGAAGAAGGCCGCTGCTCCGATCACGCACAGCACGATCGCCGCCACCGCCGCGAAGACGGGGCGGCGGACGGCCATGTCGGACAACATCATCGGGCGGCTCCCTGCGGTGCAACCGCCGCACCCTGACGCGCGCTGCCGGCATTTCCACTACCGGCCACGGTGATCGGCGCGTTCGGCTGGATACGGTTCAGACCCGAAGCCACAATACGGTCGCCCGCATTCAGGCCGGACAGGATTTCAACGAACCCTCCCTCGACCGCGCCTGCCTCAACCTCCACCCGCTGGGCGGTGGAGCCGTTCTCGCCGCGCGCGATGCGATAGACGAAGGCCCCTTCGCCTTCATACTGGACCGCAGCCTCAGGCGCGGCGATCGAGGAGCGCTGCCCCTGCTGGACCGCAACCCGCACGGCCATGCCGGGACGGATGCGACCGCCGGGGTTAGGGATTTCGGCGCGGGCGGTGACCGATCGGGTCTGCTCATTCACGCGTGTGTCGATCAGGGCGATCCGCCCCGTAAATGTTTCATCGCCATAGGCATCGATGTTGGCTGTGATCGCTGCACCGGGCCGCAGTGTGGATAGATACCGTTCAGGTATCGGGAAATCGACGCGGACAATATCGATGTCGTCAAGCGTCGCGATGATGCCGCCCGGATTGACCAACGTACCGGCCGTGACGGTGCTGAGCCCCAGCACACCGGCAAAAGGCGCGCGGATTGTCCGATCGCCCTGACGTGCCTGCGCTGCCGTCAATGCCGCCTGGGCAGTCGTGAGTTCCGTCTGGTACTGCTCGACCATCATGGGCGAGGCAAAACCTCGATCGCTAAGGGTCTTGTATCGATTGTACATCGACCGGGCCTGATCGACCCGCGCGCGGGCTTCGCCGACACCAGCGTCTTCCTCGCGAGCCTGCAACTGGACCAGCGGTGCGCCTGCGGCAACGCGCTGGCCGTCAGTAAACAGAACGCGCGTGATCAGTTCGCTGGTTGAGGAGGTGATGTTCACCGATCGGCGGCCACGCGCCACGCCCAGAACCCTGATCTGATCGCTGAACTCGCGCTGCGCCACCGTCGCCGCTGACACGGCCTGACCCCGCCCCCCAGGACCACCGGGGCCGCCCCGACCGCCCGCCTTTTCGTCGCCCGCAAAGGCCATGCGCAGGACGACGGCCAATACCATCAGGACAAGCAGCACACCGGCGGCAATGAGGAAGAAGTGGCGTTTGATCACGCGTCAGGCTCTCCGGCGGTCAGTGGGCATGCCGACTTAGCGGCTTTCGCCGTCGACGCAACTAAAGTGGTTGTAACGCAGACTGTTCCGGTTTCCGTCGCGGCAATGCTGCGTAAATTCGCCGCGTTCAGAACCGACGCCAGATGGCGACCACAGGCCCGGAGGCGGCAGGAGTCTCTCGGCCCAGAACGGACTGTCGCCAGCCTGCCTGCAGGCTCCAGGTGCCCAGATCGCGCACCACCGAAGTCTCGACGGACAGCCATTGCGCCCCGTCATTGTCGGTCTGTCCGCCAAAGGCTTGCGTCAGGACCATCCAGTCCGCGCCGTATCGAGCCCCCGCCGTAGCATCGATGCGGGTTTCGTCTGGCAGGCCCTGCCGCATGCGGCGGGCGACCTGAAGGTCTATGAAGCTACTGCGCGGGCTGAACCGCCGCCCGCTGCTGGTGAACGAACGCCCGACGGAGGCACGAACCTCCCAGTCCTGATCACCCACGCCGGGCGCAGCATAACCGGCGTTGCGGCCCTCACCGCCATCGGCATATCCGCCATAAAGGCTGACGGAGGTCCGGTCATCGTGCCAGACTCTCCAGGTGACGCCAGCTTCCAGCGGGCCCCGTCCTTCGTAGTCAACGAAGGCATCTTCGCCAGACTGCCAATCGCCCTTGAACTGGAACGTCAAATCGTCGGTCAGGCCATATTCGATGAAGGCACTGAGCGAACTGTCTTGTCGGTCCGCAGGCAGAGCGACCCGGTTACCGTCCGGATTGAAGCCCTGATCAGCCCGCATCTGCTCATATTTGACGATGATCTGCCCCTGACCTTTCGGCTGGGTCCATGGTCCCGCCACGCAAGGCCCCGCGACCGCAAGAGCCGCGACACCTATCCAAAGCCCCCCGGCGTATCTCAAGCGTCGTAGCCCGGCGACTTTCGGTCCAGCATCCGCAAGGCCCCCGGCCAGGCGAGGGATGAGATAAAGCCGATACCCTTGCCCTGCTCCTTCGTCTCTTCCTGTGCTGCGTCGGGAGCCATCAGTACATGCTCGCGCCCGCCCGACAGGGCTGCGATCTGCTGGGCGCAGGCCCGCTCCAGGAAAAACATTCCAACCCATGCCGCCGCCGCCGTCTGACCGACCGCGAGCGTGCCATGGTTGCGCAGCAGCATCAGCGGCTTGTCGCCCAGATCGGCCACCAGACGCTCGCGCTCGTCATGGTTCAGGGCCAAGCCCTCATAGCCGTGATAGGCGACCTGATGCTGCAAAAGGCAGGCGTTCTGGCCGATGGGCAGCAGCCCTTCCGCCTGGGCCGCCACACCGACGCCTGCCACGGTATGCAGGTGGATGACGAACTTCGCATCGTCGCGCGCGCCATGGATGGCCGAATGGATCGTGAAGCCGGCCGGATTGATGAAGCTGGTCGTGTCCTGAACGATGTTGCCGTCCAGATCGACCTTGACCAGCGAAGAGGCCGTGATCTCCTCGAAATACCAGCCATAGGGGTTGATCAGGAAATGATGCTCCGGTCCCGGCACCCGCGCCGAAATATGGGTAAAGATCATGTCGTCCCAGCCATGCAGGGCGACCAGACGGTACAGGGCCGCCAGTTCGATCCGGGTTTGCCACTCCTCGGAAGACACACGAGATTTCAGGGATTGGAGAGCAGGTCCATCAGCCACTGGGTCGTTCCTCGTCTGCGTTTCAACTCAGGGTCGCTCTCCTCGATGGCCGCGTCAAGATTCAGCTTCCGTTAACCCTGTCTTAGCTTGGCCGCTATAATCAGGGATAAGCCGAATCGACCGGTGTGCCGGAGACGCCAGTGACCGTCCTCCCCATGATGCGTGCCGCGTCTGACTCTCCCCTGCCCGACCTGCTGGCACTCGCCCGTAATCCCAGCGTCGATGCACGCCAACGCTTGCTCATGGGCGTGCTGACGCTTTGCGAAACGCAGGGAGCCAGCGAAGAGGCGGCCAAGGCTTTCGGCGACATCTTTCTCACCGTCGCTGACCAGATCGAGCGCGACATCCGAAAGGCCCTCGCCATCCGTCTGGCCAAGGCTGACTGGGCCCCGCACGCCGTCGTCGAGGTTCTGATGATGGATGATATCGACATCGCCCGTCCCCTGTTGGCTTCCAGCTCCGTAGTCCAGGACGAGGACATGATGCGGGTGCTGCTGGAGGCCACACTGGAGCATCAGATCGAAGTGGCCCTGCGGCCCAGGCTCAGCGGCCGCGTCTCCGATGCCATCATCGACCGAGGCGAGCCCGCGACCCTGACAGCCCTGGCCTCCAACCGCAGCGCCCAGATCAGCGGCGAAGGGTTGCGTCGCCTTGTCGAGCATTCGCGCCGGATTGCCGCCCTTCGCCTGCCCCTGACGCGCCACCCTGGCCTGACGGAATCGCTCGCAGAGCAGATGTATCAGTGGGTCGGTGTGGCCCTGCGCCAATCCATCGCCGTGCGGTTCGAGATCGACGAGGAACGCCTGGCCGGTCTGGTCGACCAGGCCACCGCTGATGCCATGGCCCCGACCGATACCTCGCCTGACAGTCCGCATCGCGACGAGATGGAACGCCGCCTGATCGACAAGCTGCACGCGGCGGGTCAACTGAAGGCCGGCTATCTGGTCCGCGCCATCCGCGAGAGGCGACTTGGCCTTTTCCTGCATGGACTTGCCGCGCTCAGCGGGTTGCCTGCTGCGGATATCCGCAAGGCCCTGGCCGACAACAGTGCCGAGGCTCTTTATTATGCTTGCGCCGCGATCGGCATGGATCGAGCTGTTTTCCCCGCCATCCTCGCCGAGGTCCGGCACCTGAACGAAGGCATGCCCGCCGGGGACGGGGGATCGGTCTGGCAACGGGGACAGTTGTCGCCCTCGTCCGCGCTGCGTTCGTTCCGCGTCCTGATCCCGGCCTGAGTATGAGCGTTTGACACGACCGGCCCGCTCCGCTTGCGTAGCGTCGTGAGCCAGTCAGACCTTCAGATCGCCTTCACGGCGTCCGACCGCCCGGAAGCCCAGGCCGCCTGCGAGCGGCTGAAAGGGCTATATGGCGGTGTAGATCCCGCCGTGGCCGACGTCATCGTGGCTTTGGGCGGCGACGGCTTCATGCTGGAGACCCTGCACACCAATCTCGAGCGCCGTACGCCTGTCTTCGGCATGAACCGGGGCTCGGTCGGCTTCCTGATGAACGATTACGAGGAATCGGGCCTGCGCGAACGACTGGCCATGGCCGGTCGCGCCGTCATCCATCCGCTGCAGATGGACGCCTGGACCGAAGCCGGTCAGGTGCACAGCGGCCTGGCCATCAACGAGGTCTCCCTGCTGCGCCAGACCCGTCAGAGTGCCAAGCTGCGCATCAGCGTGGATGGCCGCGTGCGCCTAGACGAACTGGCCTGCGATGGCTGCATGGTGGCCACAGCGGCGGGGTCGACCGCATACAATCTGTCGGCCCACGGCCCGATCATTCCTCTGGACGCGCCAATACTCGCCTTGACACCTATCAGCGCATTTCGCCCACGGCGCTGGCGCGGCGCTCTCCTGCCCCATACCGCCAAGGTACGCTTCGAAGTTCTGGAGCCTGACAAACGCCCGGTCAGCGCAACCGCCGACAGTTTCGAAGTCCGTCGCGTGGCTGCCGTAGAGGTGCGGGAACGCCGCGACATCGCCCTGACCATGCTGTTTGACGCCGGTCGGTCCTTCGAGGAGCGGGTTCTGGCCGAGCAATTCACGGCCTGAAACTGCCGTGCACCGGTTCTTAAACCTGTCAGGCGAAACTGAAATATCCTCCCAGGAGTTTTGACGTGTCCAATCCGGCCCAGCTTTTTACCCCTCCCAACACGCTGCGCATGAAAGTCGGCGGTGGATTTGGCGGCATCGACGCCGGGGCCATCGCCAAGGCCGAGGAGGCGCTGAAGGCCATGTCAGCCCAGTTCGGCCAATGGCTGCAGGACGAAATCACCAAGCTGGACGCGGCCCAGACCGCGATCCGCACGCAGGGCCTGACCCAGGAAACTGCCGAGGGGCTTTATTTCCGCGCCCACGACCTGAAGGGTCTCGGCTCAACCTACCAGTATCCGATCGTGACCCGCATGGCCGGCTCGCTGTGCAAGCTACTGGACGATCCGGCAAAGCGGACCGAGGCTCCGATCGTCCTGCTGGATGCCCACATCGACGCCATCAAGGCCGTGGTCCGCGACGAAATCCAGACCGACGAGCATCCTGTCGGACGTGAACTGGCGGAAACGCTGGAAACGCGGGTCGCCGAGCTTCAGGGCTAACGGAAACCGACCTAAGCTGCCGCCACGTCGTTGGCTTGCTGCGTCGTGGCCGTCTGATCCAGCCGCTCCAGCAGATAGGCCATGTCCTCGCGAGGAGCATGCGGGCGCTGGGTCAGATAGCGCTCCAGCATTTGCTGGCGGAACAGGTCACCGGAGGTGTCGATCCCTTCGGCCTGCAAGGTGCGCCAGGTGTCGACGCCGGCCCGGAAAGCCTGAAACAGGCGCGGCGGCAGACCGGCCCGGTCATAGATGGCCTTGAGCCCCAGCGGCCCCGCATCGTGGATCATCAACGCCGCACGTGAATGCGGCGCACCGGCCAGCTCGGCAATCCCATGCTCGAACAGGGCCATCTGACCCCGCGCCAGGGCCCGCAAAAGCAGTGATGCCGTCAGGACCCGTCGCGCATTCAGCCCGGCGACGAAGCCGCCCAGGTCGGTCTGGCCCATGGCCTGATCGACCAGATCGATCGTCGCCCGCTCGCGCGCGAAGTTCGCCAGACGGATCGCCGTCTCCGGGGCCACGGCATGGCGAGCGATCAGGTGCTCGCGCACGGCGTCCGACGCCAGATCGACCAGACGCTCCGTGACACTCAACGGCAGCACCTGACGATAGGCCAGGGCCGTAACGATCTCGGACGAACCGCTGAACCGATCGACGCAGCGACCCAGCGCCGCCTCGGCGATGTCGGCATTGTCGTTGGACGCGAGCGCCCGCACGGCCTGTTCGCTGCCGAGCTCGGCCATCACCGACGCCACGTCGCGTCCGACGCGAGGGCGAGAGGCCACGGCGACCTGACGTACCGACGATCCGGCCGTCACGATCTCGATCAGGTCCTCGTCGGTAAAGGCAGGCGAAAAGTGGATAACCGGCAACGCAACACTGTCCACATCCGCCGCCAGCCGTCTTGCCACGTCGCGCGGGATGAGGTCCGACGCCTTCAGCGTCACCGCCATGGCACGGCGCACCAGTTCGGCGGCATCCTCGGCCAGCAGCCGCAGTATCTTCTGGGCCGCCGCGCGGCCTTCGTCGTCCAGTTCGGCCTTGTCCATGCTGCGGCACAGCTTGTGCGCGGCCGCGGCGCGCTCGTCCTCGTCCGTCGCCTTGATCAGGCGGCGAATGTCGATCTCGGTCAGGCGGGCGCGATAGGCGGTCATGTGAGTGCGCTTTGCATGCAGGCGTTCGCGGCCAGCATCAACCCGTTATGGTTAAGGCTGAGTTTACCATCGCCGGATTCGCGATCAGCTGCGCGAGCTTTCCGGGCTGAAGGCCCCGCCGAAGCCTGTGCTGGCCCCGCCTTGGCCGTCCTGACCCAGCAGCAGGGCCAGGAGGCTTTGATCCTGTTTCAACCGATCCAGCCGCGCCGCCAGCATCTGATCGCGTTCGGACAGGTCGGGAACTTTCTGCGTCTGAGCACCCGAACCCGCATCGGCGGCGGGCGCACCGGATCCGGCAGAGCGTTGCAGATTGGCATGCACCTCGGCCACCGTCGTCGGTCGACCACCGCGATAGAACAGCGACCGATTGGCGGCGGCGGCCTGCGGAAAGATCGAGGCTGCGCTGGCTCCCGGCCGCGTGCTCATAGCCTCCATCAGCTGGGCCGCGCCTGCGGGCCCGAGGAAGTGGGCGGCGTACAGATCACCCGCCCCCGGCTCACGCCCCGTGCGCCCACGCAGATAGGCCGCGTTCTGGGCCGTCAGCTCGCCCGCCATGGTCGAAGCGGCCTGGGGGTCGAAACGCAGGTCCAGCACGACGTTGCGCGCCGACCCCTGCACCTTCCAACGCCCGTCGTTGCCGCGATAGATCAGGTCGGCATACTGGCCATAGCCGTGCTTGGCCCCATGCTGCTTCACCGTGGCCAGCCAGGTCTGCTCGATGAATTGGAACAGGCCGGACGCCGTCGACGTCGGTGCCCGCGCGGACGGGTTCATGGAGCTTTCGCGCCGCGCCGTGCGCAGCAGGAAGTCCGCATCCACGCCGGTCGCGCTGGAGGCACGCCGGATGGCCGCCTCGACACCGCCGGATGAGGGAATCGCTCCTACCGTCATGGGTATCAGGCTGGGGTTTCGTGGTTAATCAAACCCTAATGTGTCGCCCGCGCTCCACAGGCGAACATTGTTCGAGGCCCGGCGATCTTCGCCGTAAACTTGCCGCAAGGTCAGCGCTGCATTCGCCCATGGGTTGCTGTGGGGACGGCGATAGACAGGGAGTTACGGCCATGATGATCAGAACCGCGGGCAGCCCACACGGTGTCAGCCCCCTCGACTTTAATGAAAGACGCAAGCCGGGTCTGTCCCGGACCAGTTGGATGGTGATTGGCGTCGTCGCCCTGGCCCACGTCGGTGTGGGCGTGGCGCTCTATAACCAAAGGTTCGAGCTGCAGCTGGCACCGACGGAGGAGCCGCCCCCGACGGTCATCACGTTGGAAAATATGCCCAAGCTGAAGCCGGTCGAGCCGCCAAGGCCTCAACCCAATCCGGCGGCTCCCAACCCCGTCGTCAACAAGACGCCGCTGCCGACGCAGCCAACGGAGACCATCACGGTTCCAGCCACAGACCCCAAGCCGGCCACCGGGACCACCCTTACCTTCAACGAGCCGGTGACTGACCCAAGCCCTAACCAGCCGCCTGCCGTCCAGCCACAACCCGACCCGCCGGCCGTCATCTCGCGTCCGAACTGGATTCGCCAGCCGACCGGTGAACAGTTGGCCCGCGTCTTCCCCGACAGGGCCCTGCAACGCGGCGTGGCGGGGACGGCTTCGCTGAACTGCCTCGTCGAGGTCAGCGGGCGGGTGACCGACTGTCGGGTCACCGGCGAAACGCCCGGGGGCTATGGCTTCGGCCGAGCCGCGCAGAGCGTGTCGCGCTACTTCCAGATCAGTCCGCAGACCGTGAACGGTGCCGCGCAAGGTTCACGCGTGGCGATCAACATGCGGTTCAACCTGCCGCAGGACTAGTCGAAGCGGGCGGGGTCGAGGGCGGCGGCATCAGGCACAGGTGCTGCCCCCTCGATCCCATCGGCCACGATCCGTGCCACCAGCGGCCCCAGCAGCCAGCCGTTGCGGCGCGGAGCCAGAGCCAGATGCAGACCCTCCGCCTGCGTCGGCCCGGCCAGAGGCAGACCGTCCGATGTCGCGCCGCGTATGCCCACGCGTACGACCCCTTCGCGGTGGTCCAGCCCCAGAAGGCCGAGGCCCCGCGAAGCCTGATCGTTTGCAGCATCAGGGTCGGGGGTCAGATCCCGATCACCGGCCTGCATAGTCGCGCCGATCACGACGCCGCCATCTGCGGGCGCGACGTAGGCCCCCGGTGTGCGAATGACGGCTGGCGTCGCTAGCCCCGCAAAATAGCTCAGCTGGCCCTTGATCGGCTGGATGGCCGTAATGCGTTCGGCAACCGCAGACGGTAACCCTTCGATGGCCGCCGCAGCCCCGGTTGCGACGACCAAGGAGGGCGTGAACCAGACCCGGCCATCGCCAGCCTCGACCCGCCAACGCCGGGTATCGCCGCTCAGCCGCGCGACCGTTGCCCGCACGACCGACACCCCCGACACACGCGCCAGAGCCGCCAGCCCCGGGCCGACATCGACACGCCAGTCCTCCAGGGTGCGCATGCCGCCGGTGACGGCCTCCGCTTCGAAGCCCAGAGCCTTCAGACGATCCAGGGCCGCCGGGGCATCATCACCCCGCCACTCGGCCCCCTCACGCCGGACCTTCAGGCCGTGCGTTTCGGCAAAGGCGGGCCACAGATCGCGGGCGCGGCGCAGCAAGGCCGCGCGCTCGGGCGTCGTCTCTTCCAGAAGAGATTCCATGGCCGGAGCGATCATGCCCGCCGCCACCGCGCTGGCATTGGCACCACCGGGATCGACCACCGTCACCGCATGCCCGCGCGCAGCCAGCTCCGCCGCCGAGCAGAGGCCCAGCACGCCGGCACCGATCACGATCACATCAGGGGAAGACGCCACCCCGATCAGATCGACCGGTCGTCGTCCTTTTGCAAGAGCGAAGGCCTATTCCGCAGCGATCGCCGCCGCCCGGTTCTGCTCGATCCGCGTCGTCAGGGCCTCGTGCTGCTGCCACAGGGCCTGGGGCAGACGATCGCCGAACTGGGCGTAGAATTCGGGGATCAGAGCCGCTTCCTCGGCCCAGACCTCGGCATCGACATCCAGCAGGGTCGACAGATCGGCCTCGGTCAGGTCCAGACCCGACAGATCCAGGCTGGCCCGCGTCGGCACCCGCCCGACCGGCGTATCGACCGCCTCGGCCTCGCCGTCCAGCCGCTCGGAAATCCACTTCAGGACACGCGCATTGTCGCCGAAGCCGGGCCAGACGAACCGGCCCTCGTCGTCCTTGCGGAACCAGTTCACGAAGTACAGGCGCGGCAGCTTGCCCGCCTCGGCCTTGCGGCCCATCGACAGCCAGTGCGCGAAATAGTCGCCCATATTGTAGCCGCAGAACGGCAGCATGGCGAAGGGATCGCGGCGCAGGGTGCCGATGGCATTCTCCGCCGCTGCCGTACCTTCAGACGCCACGGTCGAGCCCATGAAGACCCCGTGCTCCCAGTCAAAGGCCTCGGTCACCAGCGGCACGGCACTGGCCCGGCGGCCACCGAACAGGATGGCATCGATCGGCACGCCTTTCGGGTCTTCCCACTCCGGCGCGATGGTCGGGCACTGGCTGGCCGGGGCGGCGAAACGGGCATTGGGATGTGCCGCAGGCTCGCCGGACGCGGGGTCGTGCGGCACACCCTTCCAGTTGGTCAGACCCTCGGGCGCAGGCTTGGAGAGACCTTCCCACCAGACGTCGTTGTCATGCGTCAGCGCCGTATTGGTGAAGACGGTGTTGGTCGCCATGGTCGCCAGGGCATTGCCGTTGGTGTTGCGGCTGGTGCCCGGCGCGACGCCAAAGAAGCCGGCCTCGGGGTTCACGGCGTACAGGCGGCCATCGTCACCGAAACGCATCCAGGCGATGTCGTCGCCGATGGTCTCGGCGGTCCAGCCCGGAATGGTCGGCTGGAGCATGGCCAGGTTCGTCTTGCCGCAGGCGCTGGGGAAGGCGGCGGCGACATATTTGGCGCGGCCCTTCGGGTCCGTCAGCTTCAGGATCAGCATATGCTCGGCCAGCCAGCCCTCGTCTCGGGCCATGATCGAGGCGATGCGCAGGGCATAGCATTTCTTGCCCAGCAGGGCGTTGCCGCCATAGCCCGAGCCATAGGACCAGATTTCGCGCGTCTCCGGATAGTGGACGATCCACTTGTCCTCATTGCACGGCCAGGCGACGTCAGCCTGACCTTCGGCCAGAGGCGCGCCCAGCGTATGCACGGCGGGCACGAAGACGCCGTCGGTGCCCAGCACGTCCAGTGCGGGTTGGCCCATGCGCGTCATGATGCCCATCGAGACGGCCACATAGCCGCTATCGGTGATCTCGACGCCCAGGGCGGAGATATGCGAGCCCAGCGGCCCCATGGAGAAGGGCACCACATACATGGTGCGCCCGGCCATGCAGCCGTCGAACAGCCCCTGCATCCGCGCCCGCATCTCGACCGGATCGGCCCAGTTGTTGGTCGGCCCGGCATCAGCCTGATCCGCCGAGCAGATGAAGGTGCGGCTCTCGACGCGGGCGACGTCCTTGGGGTCCGAGGCGGCATAGTAGCAGCCGGGGCGTTTGGCCTGGTCCAGTTCACGCAGCGTACCCTTGCCGATCAGGTCGGCGATGATTTCCGCCTTCTCGGCCTCCGAGCCGTCGCACCAGTGGACCCGGTCCGGCCTGGTCAGGGCGGCGATCTGCTCGACCCAGGCGATCAGCCCGGCGTGCGCGGTCGGGGCCGGGTGCAGCCCGGGGATGGCGGATGGGGTCATGCTACTCTCCTGAACGTCCTTGGCCCGGCGATCTGACGTCGCCGTGGCCCCTCCCGATGCGCAAACGATCACGCATTGTTACGCGCGGAATGACACCTCCGGTGCCGCTCCGTCAACTGACGCAAAAATCATTCGCCAATGAGCTATGACAGGGCTCGCCTCGGCATCTTTCCGGTCGCGGTTCGAGGCCGGGCAGGCTATCGGAACGACCATGCAGACGATGGACACGATCACCACACTGCCCGACGGGGCCGCCGCCTCGCCCGCCGTGGCCCGCAACACCGGGCCGATCCTGGAAGTACTGCGGGCCCATCTGCCCGCGCGGGGTCGTGTGCTGGAAGTCGCCGCCGGGTCTGGGGAGCATGCCGTGGCCTTCACTCGCGCCCTGCCCGGCCTGACCTGGACGCCCAGCGACCCCTCGCCGGACGCACGCACCAGCATTGCCGCCTGGGCCGGGGCCGCGGCTCTGCCCAATCTGTCCGCCCCGCTGGCCCTCGACGTGCTGGATGAGGCGACCTGGCCAACCGAAACCGTCCACGCTGTCGTCTGCATCAACATGGTCCACATCAGCCCGTGGAGCGCGACGATCGGCCTGATGCGGCTGGCTGGTCAGAGCCTGATCCAGCCCGGCGGCCTGCTGGTTCTCTACGGCCCCTTCCAAGAGGCTACCGTGCCTCTGGCCCCCTCCAACGCCGCCTTCGACGACAGCCTCAAGGCCCGCAATCCCGACTGGGGCCTGCGCGATCTGGACGCGGTGGCCGAGGCGGCGCGGTCTGAGGGCCTGCGCCTGACCCTTCGTCGAGATATGCCGGCCAACAACCTGATGCTGCTGTTCCGGCGGGTGTCATGAGCTTTTCGCGCACCTATGACGGCACCGAGCCCGTCCGCATCAACAAGTGGCTGGGCCAGACGGGTGTCTGCTCTCGGCGAGAGGCCGATGCTCTGATCGCCGACGGTCTGGTGTCCATCGACGGTGCGGTCGTCACAGATGCGGGCCGCAAGCTTGAGCCCGGCCAGACCCTGACCCTGAACGACCGGGCCACCGCTACCCTGGCCGAGGGTATCACCATCGTCATGCATAAGCCGCTGGGCTTCGTCTCGGGCCAGCCTGAGCCGGACAAGATTCCGGCCGTCCGCTTGCTGACCTCCGAGAACCTGGTCGGGCCGGGCGAGGCCCCGCCCGAGGACATGTCCCTGCCCCCTATCGGCCGGCTGGACGAGGATTCGCGCGGCCTTCTGCTGCTGTCGTCCGACGGCGTGGTGGCCAAGGCGGTGATCGGGCCGCAGTCCGATCTGGACAAGGAGTATCTGGTCCGCGTCCGCGGCGACGTCACCGAGAACAAGCTGAAGCTACTGCGCTACGGCCTGCGGCTGGACGGGCGTCAGCTGAAGCCGGCACGGGTCAGCCGCATGGACACCTTCCGCCTGAAGTTCATCCTACGCGAGGGCCGCAACCGCCAGATCCGGCGCATGTGCGACATGCTGGAACTTGAGGTCGTCGACCTGATCCGTATCCGCATCGGCCCGTTACGGCTCGACAATCTGCCGGAGGGCCGCTGGCGCATGCTGACGCCCGAAGAGCGGGCCGCCCTGGTCGGCTGAGCCCGCGTCTTCAGGCTGGCTTTAACCCACCTTGCCGGCGGCAGCGGCAACGGCAGCCATGTCTTCCAGTGGCAGGATCGTCTGACCGGTGACCATGATCGCCGGAGCATCCGCCAGGTCTTCGCTCGCCCGATCCAGCGCGCGCAGCGTTGCCGCCACGCCTTCACCGAACGCCAGGATGGGCATGCCCTTGGCACTGGCACGCATGATGGCGTCGTTCAGAGCGGCAGCGGCCTCGGGGTCGGCCGATCCCGCCGGGACGATGAGGGCCTTCAACGCCCCGCTGTCGATGTCTGATACCTGGGCGGTGGCCAGTACGCTGGTGCCGCCGACATTCATGCCTGCCTCGCCCACTGACATGGGGGCCAGCGACAGGCCGTTGGCTCTCAGGACGGCTTCGGCGTCCGGCATGGGGCCGAATGTCATGGCCCGGCGCATGGCCAGACCGACACGGGCACGGATGGGTGCGGGCCGATAGCCATAGCGTGAACCGGGGTTGGAGCGGGGCGTAAACGGGGCTTTGCGTTGAGCGAACAAGGCGTCTCCTGGGTTGGTCCTCGGGTTACGACATCGACGGCCAAATAGACGACGACCACCCGTCGAGGAGGCGGGCGGCGGTAAGGCTGGATGTCTGGGAGCGCTGGAGATGGGCACTTCCTCCAATGATTTCAAGGCCTGGCGCGCCGGATCACTCGCAGACATGACAAGGCTTCCCTCTGAACCCGCCTTGGCTAAGGTGACCGCGGGAGGGCCGCACATGAACGCCATGAAGATCCTGCAGTCGGTGGAGGAACTGCTCTACGAGGTCATGTCGTGGTTGCTGTTCTATCCGCGCACCCTGGCGATGACGCTGCGCCATCCCCTGCGGACCATGCACTATTCGGACGCCGAACAGCGCGACAAGCCCGAGAAACAGTATCTGGAAACCCTCAGCCCGCCGCTGTTTCTGGTGCTCAGCATCCTGCTGGCCCACGGCCTGGAATTACTGTTCGGCGTGCCCGTCACCGACGAGCCCAATCCGGTCAGCCGCTTCATCACCGCCAGCGAGCAGAATCTGCTGGCCTTCCGCGCCCTGATGTTCAGCCTGCATCCTCTGGTCTTTGCCTGGGCCTTCCTGAAACTGTCGAAGCACAAGGTCGATCGTGACAGCCTGCGCACCCCCTTTTTCGCCCAGTGCTATCTGGCGGGCGCGACCTCCATCCTGGTCAGTGTCGGCAGCCTGGGCGTCAACGACCCGCTGATCTGGACGACCCTGACGGGCATGGCGATCGTGGTGGCCATCACCGTCTGGTATATCGCCATCCAGCGGCTGTGGCTGATGGCGATCCCCGGCATGGTCCAGTGGAAAGCCTGGGCCTGGGCCTTCGGTCTGTATCTGATGACCACCAGTCTTGTGGTCGCGGCCAATGCCCTGATCGAATAGCCGGGCCTATTCGTCGCGATAGGTTTCGCCGCCCTTCATCACGAAGACCACCCGTTCCAGTTCGGTGACGTCGCTCAGTGGATCGCCCCCGACTGCAATCAGGTCTGCCGGCATGCCCACAGCAATGCGCCCGGCCTGATCACTGATTCTCAAGTGCTCTGCAGCGCCCACCGTCGCCGACTGCACGGCCTCCAGCGGCGTCAGGCCTGCCCGCACCAGCAGGGCGAACTCCTGGGCATTGTCACCGTGGGCCGAGACGCCGCTGTCCGTGCCGAAGGCGATCCGCACACCACCGTCATGCGCCCGCGTGACCATGTCCAGCATCTTTGGCCCGGCCTCCAGCGCCTTGGTCGTCTGCGCGGGCGTAAAGAAGTTGTCCGGCCCCGAGGCGATGCGCGCCACATAGTCCCCGGCCAGCAGCGTCGGCACCAGCCAGACCCCTTCGCGCCCCATCAGCCGGATCGACTCGGCGTCCAGATAGGTGCCGTGTTCGATGGAATCGCCGCCCGCACGCAAGAAGCTGTTGATGCCGTCCGCGCCGTGGGCATGGGCGGTCACCTGCCGCCCCATCCGGTGACCCGCTGCGACGATGGCGGCCAATTCCTCGTCCGAGAACTGCTGGCCCAGACCCGCCGCCGTGTTGGACAGGACCCCGCCCGTCGCCGTGATCTTGATGATGTCGGCACCCGAACGCACTTGCGTCCGCACCGCCCGCTGGCAGTCCTCGACGCCGGAACACACGCTTTCCGGCGACAGGATGTGCATGACGTCCTCGCGGTAGCCATTGATGTCTCCGTGACCGCCATGGATCGACACGGACGAGCCTGAGGCGATCACGCGCGGCCCAGGCACGTCGCCGCGGCGGATCGCGTCGCGCAGGGCAAACACGGCCTCGTTCGATCCGCCCAGATCGGCGACTGTCGTGAAGCCCGCCATCAGGGTGCGCCGGGCATAGCGCGCGCCGACAAAGGCCTGTTCCGCATTGGATTGGGTCACCTCTTCCAGCCGCCCGTTGGGGTTCTGCTGGCCGGTCAGATGCACATGGCTGTCGATCAGGCCGGGCAGCACGAATGAGTCGCGCAGATCAATAATCTGACCGTCTCCAACGAAGCCGTCGCGGATTTCGGCGACTTGGTTCCCTCTGATCACGATAGTTTTATCGCGCTGCACAACGCCGTTCGATGGATCGGCCAAGAGCCGACCAACTTGAACGAACGTCGTTAAATCATCCCCGGATACGGGAGTGCTCGCCGGACTTTGCGCCGCAACGCTTGTGCCGACGGCCAGAACGACCGCCGTTATCATCGATGCCATAACCCGCATGAAACCCCTCCCAAGGACAGCGGCTACCATAGCCTGCGCTCGCTAATCGCCAAGGCCGAGGTTGAAACCGGCGTCACACTTTGAAACAAACCCTCCCTTCGATGAAACCGCACGAAGGGCGTCGTATGCGGCTTGCGAGACGAGGATTCATTCTGGGCGGTGCCGCCCTGCTGTCGGGATGCGCAACAGCGGGTGCTGTGCAGCAGCCCCAACTAGCGACCACACCCGGCATCATTCCGCCACAGCCGGCGGCCCAGCCCATCGTCGTCGCGGCCAGTCAGGTCGCCCCGCCCCTCGATCCCCGCAGCATAGTTCGCAAGGACCTGATGGACCGCGCCATGGCGGCGCTGGACATCCATCACCACAAGGTGCCGCTGCGCGACCGGATGTATCTGGTCGATTTCCAGAAGTTCTCGGGGGAAGAGCGGCTGTACGAGGTCGATCTGGTCGCTGGAAACGTCACGCCCCTACGCACCAGCCACGGTCGCGGCTCAGACCCGACGCACACCGGCTTCGCCCGCCGCTTCTCCAACGAGCCCGACAGTCACATGTCCTCGCTCGGGGCCTATGCCACCGCCGGGGCCAGCTATGGCTCCCAGCAGGGGCCGAACGTGCTGCTGGACGGGCTGGAGTATTCCAACAATCTGGCCCGAGACCGCGCCATCATCATCCACGGTGCCGACTACGCCGATCCGCGCTTCCTGGCGCGCGAGGGCAAGCTGGGGCGGTCATATGGTTGCTTCTCCGTCGCCCACGCAGACCTGCCGGCCCTTCGCGAGCGCATGGGCACTGGCCGCTTGCTGTTCGCCTACACCTGAGGCTGGCGAAGTAACCTAGTCCCGCTCCACCGCCCGCCAGCCAATATCGGTGCGGTGAAAACCACCGGGCCAGTCGATCTTGCGCACCGCCGCATAGGCCCGTTCGCGCGCCTCGACGATATCGCGCCCCCTCGCACAGACGTTCAGCACGCGCCCGCCGGCCGCTGCCAGTTGGCCGTCGTCCCGGCGCTTGGTGCCCGCGTGAAACACCTGCACATGCGGGCCAAAATCCTGTTCTGCGCCCCGGATGATCGATCCTTCCAGCGGGCTGTCAGGATAGCCCTTGGCCGCCAGAACCACACAGATCACCGTATCGGTGGAGAACGTCGGCAGACGCGCCTGGGTCAGGTCACCCTTCGCACAGGCCAGCAGCAGGGGCACGATATCCCCGTCCATCCGCATCATCAGGACCTGGCATTCCGGATCGCCGAAGCGGGCGTTGAACTCCACGACCTTCGGACCCTGTTCGGTCGCCATCAGCCCGGCGTACAGCACCCCGCGATAGGGCGCGCCCTCAGCCGCCATGGCCGCCACCACTGGCTGCACGATCAGCCGCTCGGCCGCCTCGACCAGGTCGGGCGTAAAGACGGGGGCCGGCGAATAGCTGCCCATGCCGCCCGTGTTGGGGCCCAGATCGCCGTCGAAGGCGCGCTTGTGATCCTGCGCCCCGCCCAGCAGCAAAGCGCTCTGGCCGTCACAGACGGCGAACAGCGAGCCTTCCTCGCCGTCCATGAACTCCTCGATGACGACGCGGGCTCCGGCAGTGCCGAACCGACCGCCCAGCATCCGCTCGATCTCGGCCTCCGCGTCGCGCTTGTCGGGACTGATCGCCACGCCCTTGCCGGCGGCCAGACCGTCGGCCTTGATCACATAGGGTGGCTTGAACACCGTCAGCGCCTGCCGCGCCTCGTGCAGTCGCTCATAGACGCCATAGCCGGCCGTCGGGATTTCGTGGCGTTCCATGAAGGCTTTGGAAAACGCCTTGGAGGTCTCCAGCCGCGCCGCCTTGGCACTGGGTCCGAAGCACGGAATGCCCGCCGCGGCCAGCCGGTCCGCCAGACCAGCCTCCAGAGCCGTCTCCGGCCCCACGACGACCAGATCGGCCCGCATCTCGCGCGCCAGCACCGTCAGGGCATCCGCATCCGTGACCTTCACATCGACCCGCTCGCCCAGCGCATCCATGCCGGGGTTTCCCGGCGCGATGACCAGTCGACGCACCAGCGGCGACTGGGCGATCTTCCAGGCCAGGGCGTGCTCGCGCCCTCCCGATCCGACGAGCAGAATATTCATGCCCGCGACATGACCGCACCTGCGAACACGGTCAAGTCACAGGCGCGGTTAGCGAGGTCTTATCGTTCGTTCAGCGGGCGGGCGGCGTCCAGCGCGGCAGGGCCGCCAGTTGCGCCGCCGTCAGGTCGGTCATCAGGTCGCGGTCGTCCGATCCATTGGTCGGGACCGGCGCGGCCCGCACGTCACCGACCGGCACCACGACCTTCACATCGCCCGGTCCTTCCAGCTCGACGACCAACTGCGTCAGCTGGCCACCGGCGTCCAGAACCAGCGTCTCGACATCGCCCAGGTCCGTGCCGTCCGCCGCGTGCAGGTCGGCGTCCTCCAGCTGATCGCGGCTCATGTCGAAAGCGATGGCGGCACGCGCCGTCGCCGTATCAGCGGCCTGTTCCGTCACGGGCGCGGGCGCAGCACCGGGTGCGGGCGGCTGGACGACGTCATCGGTGCTGTCGGAACAGGCCGAAATCGTGATGGCCCCGAGGGTGGCGACGGCGGCGATGGCAAAACGGTTCATGATGTCTCCTGGGGTCAAAGCATGGCGGACAGGGCATATACCCCGATGCCGATCAACAGGATCACGCCCACCACGAGCCACAGGCTGACGGCTGGTGCGGCACTTCTGCGACCCAGTTCCCGCTCGTCGGGGTTCTGGTCGATGGGGTCGGTATCCTGGGGATCAGCGGGCATGGTGAAGCTAACGACCTGTGCTGAAAGGCGTTCCCGGCATGACGATCTGGCGCTAAGACCGACACATGACTGACGACTACGTCTTCGGCGGACCGGCAGAAGCCGCCGCCCCGCCGCGCGACAACAACCCGCCGCAGTCGGTGTCGGAGCTGTCCTTTGCGCTCAAGCGCACGCTGGAGGACCGCTTCGGCCACGTCCGCCTGCGGGGCGAGGTGTCCAAGGTCAATCACCATGCCTCGGGCCATGTCTATCTGACCCTCAAGGACGACAAGGCCGCGATCGACGGCGTGATCTGGAAGGGCTCGGTGCGCGGACTGGGCGTCCGGCCTGAGACGGGGCTGGAAGTTATCGTCACCGGCAAGATCACCTCCTACCCGGCCCGCTCCTCCTATCAGATCGTCATAGAGAGCATGGAGGCCGCCGGTGCCGGTGCGCTTCTGGCCCAGCTGGAGCGTTTGAAGGTCAGACTACAGGGAGAGGGCCTGTTCGATCCGGCCCGCAAGAAGGCCATCCCCGCCTTTCCAGCTACCATCGGCGTGATCACCAGCCCGACGGGCGCCGTCATCCGCGACATCCTGCACCGCATCGCCGAGCGCTGGCCCTGCCGCGTCATCGTCTGGCCCTGCGTGGTCCAAGGGGATGCCGCCGCCGCCCAGGTCGCGAACGCGGTGCGCGGTTTCGATGCCTTGGGTGCCGATGGCGTCATTCCCCGCCCTGACCTGCTGATCGTCGCGCGTGGCGGTGGCTCGGTCGAGGATTTGTGGGCCTTCAACGACGAGACCCTGGCCCGCGCGGTCGCCTCGGCCACCATCCCGATCATCTCCGCCGTCGGGCATGAGACCGACACCACCCTGATCGATTTCGTCTCCGACCGCCGGGCCCCGACCCCGACCGGGGCCGCCGAGATCGCCACGCCCGTCCTGGCCGATCTGCGCTATGCCGTGGCCGATCTGGAGCGGCGACTGGCCCGCGCGGGCGGCCGTCTGATCGAGGAACGCCGCACCCGCCTTCGCGCCGCCGCGCGTGGCCTGCCGACCCGGCCCGAAGACCTGCTGGCCCTGCCCCAGCAGCGTCTCGACCTGGCCAGCAGCCGACTCAGTTCCGGCCTGCAGCGCAATGTCTCGATTCACGGTCAGCAACTGGTCTCCACCTCGGCCCGCCTGGGCTCACATCTGCTGACGCAGCGGCTGAGCCGTGCGGATGAACGCCTGGTCATGGCCGACCGTCGTCTGCAAGGCGGCCTTTCCGCCAATGTCGCGGCCCACCAGCATCGTCTGCTGAGGGTCGCCAGTCGCCTGTCGCCCGATCCGCTGCACCGACGTCTCGATCAGCGGCTGGCCCGCCTGTCCGCCGTCTCAGATCGCCTGACGCCCGCCCTGCCCCGCCGCCTGGACCGAGACGAAGCGCGCCTGGCGGCCCTGTCCCGCGCTTTGGCGGGCCTGGATCCCAAACGCCCCAAGCCCGGCTTTGCCCGCGTCGAGACAACCGACGGTGCCATGATCAGCAGCGCAGCGGCCCTGACCGCCGGGCAAGCCGTCAGCCTTGTCTTCGCCGATGGGTCACGTGGGGCACATATTGACTCTGACGACGGCACCCAGGCACCCACCGTCGGCCGTCCCCGGCCCCGACCAGCGCCATCTCCAAAGCCCACACCCGCTCCACAGGGCGATCTTTTTTAGCCGACAAGCTCTGCCTTGTAGGCCTAACTCGCGCTATACGAAGCCATGACCCAGACCGCACCCGGCCAGGCCACCCTCCACTATGGCGACGGCGAGTTCGCCGTCCTGAAGCCTGGCCGCTACGTCACCTGCGCCGTTTCTGGACGCGGGATACCACTGGAGATCCTGCGCTACTGGTCGGTCAGCCTTCAGGAGGCCTATGCCGGTCCTGACGAAGCTTTCAAACGTCTGGCCCAGGTGGACTGATCAAACCGTCATAAGCCTGTCGAATGTGGACGATGGACGCCGATTCCGTTCGCGCCTACCGTGACTGTCTGTTCCGACGCCCGGTGATTCAAGCTTTCGATGTCCTCGTACAAATCCGTAAAAATCCTGCTGGTCGATGACAACCAGCACATGAGGGCCATCACCTCCGCCGTGCTGCAGTCTGCTGGCGTGCGCGACGTGCATGAGGCCGGCGACGGCCCCCTGGCCCTGGAAATCCTGAAGGGCCACGACATCGACGTGGCCATCGTCGATTTCAACATGTCGCCCATGGACGGCGTGGAGTTCACCCGCCTGGTCCGCAACAGTCCAGGCAGCGCCAATCCCTATCTGCCCATCATCATGATGACCGGCCACTCGGAAAAGAGCCGGGTGTTCGAGGCCCGCGACGCCGGCGTGACCGAGTTCGTGACCAAGCCGCTGACCGCCAAGGCTCTGCTGGACCGGCTTCACGCCGTGATCTTCCGGCCCCGGCCCTATGTGAAGACCGACAGCTATTTCGGTCCCGACCGCCGTCGCCGCAACGATGCCAATTACAACGGCGAAAAGCGCCGCGTCGCGGATCATCAAATCGCCTGATCGGTCTCCGTCAGCGTCGCATAGACCCGGTCTGGCCAACGTTTGTGCACCCAGAACCAGTCCACGGGATGCTCGCGCACACGGTCTTCGATGAAGCGAGTGATCGCCTGTACGCCACGCGCAATATCGGCTGATCGATTACCGGTCTTCTCCAGCGCGATCGGGTCATGGACGGTCAGGCGAAATCGAACACCAGGCAGCCGCGTGACCGACAAGGGCTGCAACACAGTTCCAAACTTAAGGGCGAGGCGGCTGGGTCCCGGTGCCGCATTCACCGGCTGGCCGAAGAATGTCACCTCGGGCCCTTCCGAGAATTTCTGATCGTTCATCAGGGCGACCGACTCGCCCCGCGCCATCCCGGCCAGTAGCTCCCGCGCCCCGTCCCCGCCCTTGGGCGCGAACAGGGTGATGCCGTAACGCGCTCTGGCGGCGATGATCTGGGCGTCGACATAGGGATTGTTGGCCGCGCGATAGGTGATCTGGCACGGCACACCCGCGCCGATGATGGTTGCCGCCAGCGTTTCGATATTGGCGAAATGCCCGCCGACGAAGACCACCGGCCGGCCGCTGTCGCGGATGGCATGCAGACGCTCCAGCCCCACGACCTCTATCCGGTCCTGGGCCACGATCTGGTCCATCAGCGCCGTCTCGGCAAAGGCCCGGCCTGTCTGCTCCCACTGGTCCAGCGCCAGCCGCTCGCGCTCGGCCGGCGGCATGTCCGGAAAGGCGATCCGCAGGTTACGCATCACCGTCTTCTGTGTACCCGTTTTCGGTCCCAGGGTTCGCAACAACCAGCCGCCCAGCCCTGACGCCCGCTGCACCCCCAGCAACCGCATCAGCCCGATGAAGGCCGCGAACCCCATGGCCTCCAGCCGCCAGCTCAGATCCTGGCGAAAGCCGACCTTGCGTGTGCCCTCACCAGGCAATCGTCAGCCCGCCATCGACCACCAGAGTCTGGCCGTTCACATAGGACCCGGCCTTCGAGCATAGATAGACCGCCGTTCCCGCGATCTCGTCCGGCTGGCCGATGCGTTTCATGGGATTGGGCTCGACCGTCACCTTCAGCACCTCCTCGTTCTCCCACAGATAGCGGGCGAAGTCGGTCTGGATCAGGCCCGGCGCGATACAGTTGACCCGCACATTCGACGGCCCCCACTCCACCGCCAGATTGCGCGCCAGCTGCATGTCCGCCGCCTTGGAGACATTGTACGCCCCGATCAGGGCATTGCCCCGCAGGCCGCCGATGGACGAGATGATCACGATCGCCCCGTCCTTGCGCTCGATCATCTGCGGCGCGACCATCTGGGTCAGCCAGTGATTGGCCAGTACATTGTTGTGGAAAATCTTCTCGAACTGCTCGTCGGCAATCCCCGCCATCGGACCGGCATAGGGGTTGGACGCGGCATTGCAGACCAGGATGTCGATCTGGCCGAATGCGACAATGGTCTCGTCGACCAGTCGTTGCAGGTCGTCCTTGGAGGCGATGTTGGCCGGGATGGCGATGGCCGTGCCCTCGCCGTGCTTTTCGTTGATCGCCGTGGCGACTTCATCGCACGGCCCAGCCTTGCGCGAGGAGATGACGACCTTGGCTCCATGCTCCGCCATCCGCTCTGCGATCGCCTTGCCGATGCCCTTGGACGAGCCCGTGATGATGGCGACCTTGCCGGTCAGATCGAACAATTCCATGCATATCCCCGTATTCTGTGCGTTTGGCCTATAGGCGTGCGTCTCTGATACCCTGATACTCCAGCGATTCCATCCGGGAAGGCGGAACAACCGTTTCCATGCGTGCACTGACCCAGGGCTTTCTGTTCTTCAGCTATCTGTTCGTGGCCATGACCCTGGGCACATGGCTGTGGAGTGCCAACCTGGGTCTGGGATCGGCGGTTGCCGGTTTCGTGGGGGCTGCGGGCCTTCTGGTCGCCATCCACGTCCTCATTGCCGCCCGCGCCGACAAAGCCGCCCTGCGCAAGGAGATCGACACCGTCCGCCAGGCGCATCGCCTGCTCGCCGATGCGATGGAATCGACCCAATCCGCCCTGACCGACCTGGCCGGGGCGATCGAGGCCGGCTCCCTGACCTCGACCGAAAGCCTGACCGGCGAGGTCCGCATGCTGGAGAGCCTGATCCAGCAGATGAGCGAATCAATCGACCAGCGCATGGCCACCCAGGCCCCCGCCTCCGGCCCCTTCGAGGCCCGTTGGCAGCAGCAGTCAAACGTCCTGCTGCACACCATCCATGATGCCCTGACCGAAAACCGCGTCGACCTGTACCTGCAGCCCGTCGTTTCCCTGCCCCAGCGCCGGACCCTTTTCTACGAAAGCTTCACCCGCCTGCGGGCCGCCGACGATCGGGTCATGATGCCTGCCGAATACCTGTCGATCGCCGAAGGCGAGGGTCTGGTGCCCGCCATCGACAACCTGCTGCTGTTTCGCTGCGCCCAGATCGTGCGGCGACTGGCACGCCAGGACCGCAAGGTCGGTGTCTTCTGCAATGTCGCCCTGACGTCCCTGGCCGACGAGGCCTTCTTCCCGCAGTTCCTCGATTTCCTCAGTGAGAACCGCGACCTGAACCAGGCCCTGATCTTCGAACTGGGCCAGGCCACTTTCGACGCGCGCGGTGCGGTCGAGGCCCGCAACATGGCCAAGCTGGCTGACCTCGGCTTCCGTTTCTCCATCGACAAGGTCCAGACGCTGGACCTCGACTTCGCCGACCTTCAGCGATCCGACGTCAAGTTCATGAAGGTCTCGGCCGAGCTGCTGATCGAACAGCTACTCGACCTCGACATTGCCTCGCCCCTGCCCGGTCGCCCGGACATATCGGCCGTCGATTTCGCCGACCTGACCCGCCGCTACGGCATCGAGCTGATCGCCGAGAAGTGCGAGACCGAGCGCCAGATCGTCGACATCCTCGAACTCGACATCGGCATGGCCCAGGGCCACCTGTTCGGCGAGCCCCGCGCCATCAAGGAAGCGGTCCTGGCCGAAACCGACCCACCCGCCGAGTTCCTGCGCAACACCCTGCGCAGCGCCGATCAGCGCCGCCGAGTGCACTAGAAGTCAATACCGGCGGTAACCATCGCGCCGATACTCGTCCTGCCAGTAGATGCGCTCGCGGCCGTAGCGATAGTCGCGATTGTAGCCGCCGAAGCCATAGCCGCAGGGATCGTCTTCAGCTGACAACTGATTACCCAGCAGCGCCCCGGCCACGGCACCGATGGCCGCTCCGGCTTCGCGGTCGCCGCGCCCGGCGACGGCTGCCCCGACCGCCGCGCCCAGCGCCGCACCTGACGCCGTCGCAAACTCGCGATTGCGCGCGTAATCCCGCTCGCACGCCGAGGCATAGCCATCCGTCGTCGCACAGGACGCTGCGATCAACCCGCAGGCCCCCACTGCCGCCATCGTCAACATCGTTCTCATGAACCCTCTCCCTCGTATATCTGAAGCAGCAACGTGCGGTGCGCAGCGCCAGTTCCTTGGACGCGCGGGCTGTTGCCCTTCTCCCCGCTCCCAGAACCCGCTATCTGCCGCCTATGACCCTGCCCCACGCGCCCTCCGGCCTCGGCGAGATCGCCGGCAACTACGACATCCTGCTCTGCGACGTCTGGGGCGTCATCCACAACGGACGCGAAAGCTGGCCTGAGGCCTGCGAGGCACTGATCCGCTTCAACCGCGACCACGGGGCGGTTGTGCTGATTTCCAACTCCCCACGCCCGGCCCACGACGTTGTCGCCCAGCTCGATGCTCTGGGCGTGCCGCGTGCCGCGTGGAAAGCCTTTGTCACATCGGGCGATGCCACTCGCGCCGAGCTGTCGAAACGTGCACCCGGTCCGGCCTGGATCATCGGTCCTGATCGTGACTGGCCCCTGTACGACGGGCTCGGACTCGACATTGCCGAGGGTGCCGCCGATGCCGCCTTCATTTCCGTCACCGGCCCGGTCGATGACAATGTCGAGACCCCCGAGGACTACCGCGAGCGTCTTGCCGAAGGCGCGGCCAGGAACCTGGAACTGATCTGCGCCAACCCGGATCGCGTGGTCCAGCGCGGCGACAAGCTTATCTATTGCGGCGGGTCGCTCGCCGACCTGTACGAGGAACTCGGCGGCCGCGTAACCATGGCCGGCAAGCCCTTCTCGCCCATCTATGGCCTGGCGCTGAAGGAAGCCGAGGCGCTACTGGGTCGCTCTGTCGATCGCTCGCGCGTCCTGTGCATCGGGGATGGCGTCGTCACCGACGTGCTGGGAGCGGACCGCCAGGCCCTTGACTGTCTGTTCATCGCGCAGGGCATCCATGGCGATGCTGCCCGTGGGCCCGACGGTCTGATCGACCCGGCCCGTGCCGCAGATCTCCTGAAGGCCGAGACCACCCACGCCCGCTATGCGATGCTCGATCTGACGTGGTGACATGCGACAATTCAGTCTAAGGCCCGTTCATGGTTGATCTGGTCACAGCGCACGCCTCGGGCGGCTACATCCTCGACGAGCTTCACGTCGGCATGGCCGCCGAAAAGAGCATCTTCGTCACCGAGCAGCGTATCCAGCAGTTCGCCGAGGCGTCGGATGACTTCAACCCGGTCCATCTGGACGAGGCCTTCGCATCGAAGACGGCCTATCGCGGCCGCATCGCCCACGGCCTGCTGTCGGCCTCGTTCGGCTCTGCCGTGGTCGGCACCATCCTTCCGGGTGCCGGTGCCATCTATATTTCACAGACGCTCCAGTTCCACTTCCCGGTCCGCATAGGCGACACGGTCCTGATCCGCATCACCGTCCTGTCGGTCGATCAGGAGACGGCGCGGGCCGAACTGAACTGCGAGGGCTTTGTCGACGACAAGTTGATCATGGACGGCATCGCCGTGGTCCGCGTTCCCCGCCGTCGGCGCCCCGGCAAGGCCTGATCTTGGTCCAGGTCGTCACAGACTGGCGCGACCTGCCTGAGGATCTGCGCGGAGCCGCCGTCGCCATCGGTGCCTTCGACGGTGTCCACCGCGGACATCAGGCCGTCATCGTCGCCGCGCGTCAGGCCGCCGAACGGCTCGGTGCCCCTCTCGCCGTGGTCAGCTTTGAGCCCCATCCCCGCCGCTGGTTCCAGCCCGAGGCTGCTCCCTTCCGCCTGATGACCACCGACCAGATGGCCCGCGCCCTGGTCCCCCTGGGTGTCGAACGCCTGTATCTACTGCCCTTCGACGTCGACATGGCCGCCATGACGGATGAGCAGTTTGCTGTTGAAGTTCTCGGTTCTGGCTTGGGCATCCGCCACGCCGCCGTCGGCTTCGACTTCACATACGGCAAGGGTCGCAGCGGTTCGCCCGAGGGTCTGCGCCGCCACGGCAAACAGCTGGGCTTCACGGTCAGCGTCATCGACCGACTGGACGATCCCGACGGGCTGAAGCTGTCGTCTTCAGCTGTGCGCGAGGCGCTGAAGGCCGGCGACATGGCCCGCGCCGCCACCATCCTGGGCCGCCCCTTCGCCATACAGGGCGAGGTCGTGCACGGCGAAAAGCGCGGTCGCACCATCGGCGTGCCCACTGCCAACGTCCGCTTGGGCGAATACATGCGACCGGCATACGGCGTCTATGCCACCCGCACGCGCATGGCCGATGGTCGTATCGTCGGCGGTGTCGCCAACCTGGGCATCCGTCCCATGTTCGAGATCGAGGAGCCGCTGCTGGAGGTCTGGTTGCTGGACTTTTCAGGCGACCTGTATGGCCAGATCATCGAGACCGAACTGGTCGCCCTGCTGCGCGGCGAGATGAATTTCGACAGCCTGCACGCCCTGAAGGCCCAGATCGACGCCGACGCCGCCGCCGCGCGCGCCGTCCTGTCCGCCTAGCCTCCCGCGCACCGCCCTGCTAGACCGATCCCATCATGACCGTCCGCCTGTTTCGCCCGATTTCGATTAGCCGCCCGGCGTAGCGCCAACGGGCTCAAGCCCCGTGCTCGCCGGGATCGAAACATCACCGCGAACGATCACCCAAAGATACGCCTGGACGACTGATATGGCCGACGCCACACCCGACACCCCTACCGACGCCGCGACGGGCCGCGACTATCGCGAGACCGTCTTCCTGCCCGAGACGCCCTTCCCCATGCGCGGAGGTCTGCCGCAGAAGGAACCGCTGATCCTGGAGCAGTGGGGCGACCTGTATTCGACCCTGCGCAAGACCCGTCAGGCCCAGGGTGCACCGCTATACGTCCTCCACGACGGCCCGCCCTATGCCAATGGCAACATCCACATCGGTCACGCCCTGAACAAGACGCTGAAGGACTTCGTGGTCCGGTCGCGGTTCCTGCTGGGCTATGACGTCGACTACGTCCCCGGCTGGGACTGCCACGGCCTGCCGATCGAGTGGAAGATCGAGGAACAGTACCGCGCCAAGGGCCGCCGCAAGGACGAGGTGTCCAAGGCCGAGTTCCGGGCCGCCTGCCGCGAATACGCCGCTGGCTGGATCGACGTGCAGCGCGATCAGTTCAAGCGGCTGGGCATCACCGGCGACTTCGACAACCGCTATGCGACCATGGACTTCACCACCGAAGCCGCCATCGTCGCCGAGTTCCACAAGTTCAAGAACTCCGGCCAGCTGTATCGCGGCTCCAAGCCCGTCATGTGGTCGCCGGTCGAGCGCACCGCCCTGGCCGACGCCGAGATCGAATACCACGACCACGTCAGCCCCACGATCTGGGTCAAGTTCCCGGTCGTCGGCACGTCGGACAGCCATCCGGACGACCTGCTGGCCTTCCGCACCCAGACACCGTCGGTCGTGATCTGGACCACCACGCCCTGGACCATCCCGGCCAATCGGGCGATCTCCTATGGCCCCGACATCGCCTATGGCCTGTACGAGGTCGCGTCGCTGGAGACCGGGCTGGACTTCGAGCCCTGGGCCAAGCCCGGCGACCGCTTCATCATCGCCGACAAGCTGGCCGAGGACGTCTTCAGGGCGGCGAAGATCGCCACCTGGACCCGCGTCTATGACATCGACCCGTCGGGTCTGGAGTGCGCCCATCCGCTGGCCGCGCTGGACAGCGGCTACGGCTTCTCCGTGCCGTTGCTGTCGGGCGACCACGTCACCGACGATGCCGGCACCGGCTTTGTCCACACCGCGCCCGGCCACGGCGCAGACGACTATGAGGTCTGGAAGGCGCACGGCCACAAGGAGGTGCCCGACACGGTCGATCCCGACGGCGCCTACTATCCGCACGTCCCCCTGTTCGCGGGCCTGAAGGTGCTGGAGACCGAGGGCAAGAAGACCGGCAAGTTCGGCTCGGCCAACCCCGCCGTGATGGAAAAGCTGATCGAGGCGGGCACCCTGCTAGCCCGCGGACGGCTGGAGCATTCCTACCCCCACAGCTGGCGCTCCAAGGCGCCGATCATCTTCCGCAACACGCCCCAGTGGTTCATCCGCATGGACGAGCCGCTCAAGGACGGCGACACCCTGCGCGACAAGGCCCTGACGGCCATCGACACCACGGCCTTCCACCCGGCGGCGGGCAAGAACCGCATCCGCACCATGGTCGAAAGCCGCCCCGACTGGTTGATCAGCCGCCAGCGCGCCTGGGGCACGCCCCTGGCCATGTATGTCGACAAACACACCGGCCATCCGCTGCATGATTCAGAGGTCGATGCCCGCATCCTGAAGGCCATCGCCGAGGGCGGGGCCGATGCCTGGTTCGACCGGCCTGACGCCGACTTCCTGGGTGCCCACGATCCGTCGCGCTACGAGAAGATCACCGACATCCTGGATGTGTGGTTCGACAGCGGCTGCACCCACGCCTTCACGCTCGAAGCCCGCGATCCAGCCCATGGTTATACCGGCGACCGCCCATCGCACTGGCCGGCCAACCTGTATCTCGAAGGCTCGGACCAGCATCGCGGCTGGTTCCAGTCCAACCTGCTCGAAGGCTCCGGCACCCGTGGCCGCGCCCCCTATGAGGCCGTCCTGACACACGGCTTCACCCAGGACGAGAACGGGGAGAAGATGTCCAAGTCCAAGGGCAACACGACCGACCCCGCCGTCATCATCAAGGAAAGTGGCGCCGACATCCTGCGCCTGTGGGTGTCGCTGGTGGACTATGCCGAGGACCAGCGGATCGGAAAGCAGATCCTCCAGACCACGGTCGATGCCTACCGCAAGCTGAGGAACACCGTCCGCTATCTGCTGGGCGCACTGGACGGTTTCGACGAGGCCGAACGCCTGACCGACTATGCGCAGATGCCGCCGCTGGAGAAGTTCATCCTGCATCGCCTGCACGAACTGGATGGCCAGGTGCGTCAGGCCTATGCCGAATACCGGTTCCAGGACGTCGTCCGCCCGGTGCTGGAGTTCTGCTCCGGCGACCTGTCGGCCCTGTATTTCGACATCCGCAAGGACAGTCTGTACTGCGACCGCCCCGACGCGGTCCGCCGCCGTGCCGCCCGCACGGTGATGGACGAAGTCTTCATGCGCCTGACGGCCTGGCTGGCTCCGCTGACACCCTTCACGATGGAAGAAGCCTGGGGGACACGTTTCCCGGACGGCGGCTCGAACTGCGCGCGGGTGATCCCGGAGACGCCGGGGGCGTGGGAAAACGTCGAAGAAGCATCACGCTGGGGCTACGTTCAAACTGTCTTGGAAGTCGTCAACGATGCCTTGGAGGAGGCCCGGCGGCAGAAGATCATCGGTGGCGCGCTTGATGCGTGGCCGTCCGTCACAGGCCCGAACGACGTGATCAATGCCTTCCGAGACCTCGATCCCGCTGAAGTCTTCCGCACCTCCGGAGCCACCTTGGTTCCGGGCGATGCCATCGCGGTTACTGTAGCGCTGGCCGAGTATCCCAAATGCGCCCGGTCATGGCGCCGCGTGCCTGACGTTGGCTCCGACCCCGGCTACCCCGACCTCAGCGCTCGCGATGCGAACGCCGTCCGGGCCTGGGACGCGGCGCGAGCCTGACAGCCATGATGGGCATGCAGACATCGGAACCGGCTCTGACGGCGCTCGCCGCTTGGGCCCTGGTTCCGATGGTCCTGCATTTTGGCCTGGTGGTCAGCCTCTATGTCGTCCTGACCTGGACACGGCTGATCGTCGTCAAACGTAGCGAGGCCACCAAGGCCGACTTCGCCCGCGCCGACGGCGACCCGCGTCTGTCCGCCCGCATCCAGCGCAATCTGGCCAATCAGTTCGAGGCCCCGGTCTTCGCATGGATCGGCCTCGGCCTGCTGATCCTGACCGGGCAGCTAAACACGTTCGACGTCGCCGCCGCCTGGCTGTTCCTGATCGGGCGCGTGATCCACAGCGCGGTTCAGTGCACCGGCGACAATGTCGCCCTGCGCGGCCAGGTCTTTACGATCAACTTCGTGGCCATCCTCTGGCTGATGGCGCACGCGGCGTGGGTCGTTGTGCTCAGCCTCTAGGCCTCAGCTCCAGCTGTACCCGGTCTTCGTCTGGGTGAAGAAATCCGCCGCCGCAAAGCCCTGCTCACGCGGGCCATAGCTGGACTTCTTCGTGCCGCCGAACGGCACATGATAGTCCACGCCCGCCGTCGGCAGATTGACCATGACCATCCCCGCCTTGGCCCGCCGCTGGAAATCCCGCGCATGTTTCAGCGAGGTCGTGACAATGCCCGCCGACAGGCCGAACTCGACGCCATTGGCGATGTCCAGCGCCTGTTCGTAGTCCTTGACCCGGATCACCGAGGCCACCGGGCCGAACACCTCTTCGGTATTGATCCGCATATCCGGGGCCGTATCGACAATCAGGGTCGGATCGACGTACCAGCCCGGCGTCTCCAGCGTCAGCCGCCGCCCGCCCTGGGCCACGCGACCGCCCTCGCCGGTCGCAATGTCGATATAGCGATATGACGTCTCCATCTGCGCCTCGCTGACCGCCGGGCCGATGTTGGTCGCCGGGTCCAGCGCATGGCCGACCTTCAGTGCGGCCAGCCTCTCCGTCAGCGCCGCCACGAAGCGGTCGTGAATGCCGTCCTGCACGATCAACCGGCTGGATGCCGTGCACCGCTGACCCGTCGCATAGAAGCAGCCGTCCAGCGCCACAGCCACGGCCCGCTCAAGATCGGCGTCGTCCAGCACGATCAGCGGGTTCTTCCCCCCCATCTCCAGCTGGACCCGCGCCTGGCGCTTGGCCGCCCCCATCGCCACGCCCGCCCCGACGCCCTGCGAACCGGTGAAGCTGATCCCGTCCACCTCCGGATGATCCACGATCGCCTGCCCCACCCCGCCACGCCCGATGACCAGGTTCAGCACCCCGTCGGGCAACCCCGCCTCGTGCAGGATGGCGACCAGAGCCTCGGCCGTCGCAGGCGTCGGCCCCGCCGCCTTCATCACCACCGTATTGCCGAAGGCCAGGGCAGGTGCCGCCTTCCACGCGGGAATGGCGATGGGGAAGTTCCACGGCGTAATCAGGCCGAACACCCCGACCGGCTGCCGCCAGGTCTGGACCTCTACCCCCGGCCGCACCGAGGCCAGGTTCTGGCCGTGCAGACGCAGCGCCTCGCCTGCGAAATACTTCAGGATGCGCGCCGCCCGCGCCGTCTCGCCGATCCCCTCGGCCAGGGTCTTGCCCTCTTCGCGCGACAGCAGACGCCCGACCGTTTCGCGCCGCTCCATCAGAAGCGTACCCGCCCGATCCAGCACATCGGACCGCGCCTCCGGCGACGCCTCGGCCCAGGCCGGGAAGGCCCTGCGTGCCGCATCAACGGCAGCATCCACCTCGGCCACGCCGCCGTCAGGCGTGCGTGCCACGATCTCGCGCGTGTCCGACGTGTTCAGCCCCTCGGCGGGCCGTTCAGCCTCGACCTTTCGGCCATCGATCCAGTGAGAGAGCGCCAGAATGTCTGCCATGGCGATGGTCTAGCCGAGATCATCCGTCATTGAAACGGCCAGCCGGGCAGGATTCCGGGCAGCAAAAAGCCCCGCTGGCGAGCCATGCGGGGCTTTGAGAATGTTTGGGTGCGGGAGCAGGATTTGAACCTGCGACCTTCAGGTTATGAGCCTGACGAGCTACCGGGCTGCTCCATCCCGCGGCAAACGGTAGTGCAAAGGAAGAAGGGTTCGAGAGAACGGGCCCAAGTTTCGTAAAGGGTGCCCGTAAATACAATCATCTATCCGTCTGGTAGACCCGGCAGCGACCTACTCTCCCACGCCTTGAGACGGAGTACCATCGGCTCTGGAGGGCTTAACGACCGAGTTCGGAATGGGATCGGGTGGGGAACCTCCGACATAGCCACCAGGTCAACCAGGCGGATAGACGATTGTGAGAAGACATTGTCGTATTCGAAAATCGAATGAGTTTTGCTGAGAAACGATCAAGCCGATCGGATTATTAGTACCAGTAAGCTTCATGGGTCGCCCCACTTCCACACCTGGCCTATCAACGTGGTAGTCTTCCACGATCCTCAGCGAAGCCTTGTTTTGAGGTTAGTTTCCCGCTTAGATGCTTTCAGCGGTTATCTATTCCATACATAGCTACCCTGCTGCACAACTGGCGTCATGACAGGTCCACCAGAGGTATGTCCATCCCGGTCCTCTCGTACTAGGGACAGATCCTCTCAAGCTTCGAACACCCACGGCAGATAGGGACCAAACTGTCTCACGACGTTCTGAACCCAGCTCACGTACCACTTTAAATGGCGAACAGCCATACCCTTGGGACCTGCTCCAGCCCCAGGATGTGATGAGCCGACATCGAGGTGCCAAACTTTGCCGTCGATATGGACTCTTGGGCAAAATCAGCCTGTTATCCCTAGAGTACCTTTTATCCGTTGAGCGATGGCCCTTCCACGCGGGACCACCGGATCACTATGGCCGACTTTCGTCTCTGCTCGACTTGTCAGTCTCGCAGTCAGGCGGGCTTATGCCATTGCACTCGACGACCGATTTCCGACCGGTCTGAGCCCACCATCGCGCGCCTCCGTTACACTTTAGGAGGCGACCGCCCCAGTCAAACTACCCACCACGCCATGTCCCGGGACCGGATAACGGCCCTCGGTTAGACGTCAACGACAGTAAGGGTGGTATTTCAAGGATGGCTCCACCAGAGCTGGCGCCCCGGTTTCATAGCCTCCCACCTATCCTACACATACGGTCGCTAACGCCAAGGCGAAGCTATAGTAAAGGTTCATAGGGTCTTTCCGTCTGACCGCGGGAACCCCGCATCTTCACGGGGAATTCAATTTCACTGAGCCTGTGCTGGAGACAGTGGGGAAGTCGTTACGCCATTCGTGCAGGTCGGAACTTACCCGACAAGGAATTTCGCTACCTTAGGACCGTTATAGTTACGGCCGCCGTTTACCTGGGCTTCAGTTCGTCGCTTTCACAACTCCCTTTAACCTTCAGGCACCGGGCAGGCGTCAGACCCTATACGTCGCATTGCTGCTTCGCAGAGCCCTGTGTTTTTGCTAAACAGTCGCTACCCCCTGGCTTGTGCCACTCAGTCTAGGTTGCCCTAGGTGAGTCACGCTTATTCCGAAGTTACGCGTGCAATTTGCCGAGTTCCTTCAGCACAGTTCTCTCAAGCGCCTTGGTATGCTCTACCTGACCACCTGTGTCGGTTTCGGGTACGGTCTCTGCTAGAGTTATTTCCAGGGACAACTTCCCTACCAGGAGCAATCCAATAAGCCCTGATAAGTTACGCCATCCGTCACTTCTAGCTGGTGCAGGAATATTTACCTGCTTCCCATCGACTACGCTTTTCAGCCTCGCCTTAGGGGCCGACTAACCCTGCGCAGATTAGCTTTACGCAGGAACCCTTGGTCTTTCGGCGACAGTGTTTCTCACACTGTTTATCGTTACTCATGTCAGCATTCTCACTTCCGATACCTCCAGTCAGGCTCACGCCTGGCCTTCATCGGCTTACGGAACGCTCCGCTACCGCTTGCACATAAGTGCAAACCCATATCTTCGGCGACTGGCTTGAGCCCCGTTACATTTTCCGCGCAGGATCGCTTGATCAGTGAGCTGTTACGCTTTCTTTAAAGGATGGCTGCTTCTAAGCCAACCTCCTGATTGTCAAAGCAATCCCACATCGTTTCCCACTTAGCCAGTACTTGGGGGCCTTAGATGATGGTTAGGGTTGTTTCCCTTTTCACGACGGACGTTAGCACCCGCCGTGTGTCTGCCCGATAGTTCTCTTGGGTATTCGGAGTTTGGTTAGTATTGGTACCGCTCGCGCAGCCCGCAACCATCCAGTGCTCTACCCCCCAAGGAATTCGTCGGACGCTCTACCTAAATAGATTTCGCGGAGAACCAGCTATGTCTAGGTTTGATTGGCCTTTCACCCCTATCCACAAGTCATCCCAGAATTTTTCAACATTCACGGGTTCGGTCCTCCAGTTAGTGTTACCTAACCTTCAACCTGCTCATGGATAGATCACCTAGTTTCGGGTCGTCATACGTCGAACTTAGCGCCCTATTCAGACTCGCTTTCGCTGCGCCTACACCTAACGGCTTAAGCTTGCTCGACACATGAAGTCGCTGACCCATTATACAAAAGGTACGCCGTCACCCCGCATGGGGGCTCCGACTGCTTGTAGGCTTCCGATTTCAGGATCTGTTTCACTCCCCTCGTTGGGGTGCTTTTCACCTTTCCCTCACGGTACTTGTTCACTATCGGTCGTAGAGGAGTACTTAGGCTTGGAGGGTGGTCCCCCCATGTTCAGACAGGATTTCACGTGTCCCGCCCTACTCGAATCTCTTGCTGTTTGACGTCTACGGGGCTGTCACCCGCTATGGCCAACCTTCCCAGGTTGTTCGACTTTATTTCACAAGAGCACTGGCCTGGTCCCGGTTCGCTCGCCACTACTACGGGAGTCTCGGTTGATGTCCTTTCCTCCGGGTACTGAGATGTTTCAGTTCCCCGGGTTCGCTTAATGAACCCTATGTATTCAGGTCATTATACCTTTAAGCAATCAACCAACTCGCACACAGTCCGAAGACTGGGCATGAGTTGGAAGACCACAAAGGTGGGTTTCCCCATTCGGAAATAACCGGATCAAAGGGTGCTAGCGCCTCCCCGGTTCTTATCGCAGCTTGCCACGTCCTTCATCGCCTCTCTACGCCAAGGCATCCGTCAGAAGCCCTTCAACGCTTGATCGTTTCTCAGCAAAACTCATGCATGGATGATCCCGCCGACTGGAAAGAAATGCCGGGGGTCCATGCCTGATTTTTGTCAGACAATGTCTTCTCTCGAACGTGTCCTTGAAGCCTATGAACAGGCCGGACGCATTCTTCCTTTACAATATCAATGCCAGCCAGCGTTGAAGCCGGTGGCAATCTTGATTGCGATCTAACGAGGTCCCGGGGTTCGGGGTCCTGGTGGAGCCAGACGGAGTCGAACCGACGACATCCTGCTTGCAAAGCAGGCGCTCTACCAACTGAGCTATGGCCCCATTTCAGGGTCGAACACAGGAGAGCTGTCAACGATTGTCGTAGCCGGTCCAGCTAGGCTGGTAGGCCCGGGCAGACTCGAACTGCCGACCTTACGCTTATCAGGCGTACGCTCTAACCACCTGAGCTACGGGCCTTCGGCGGCACGACAGCCAGGCAGATTACCCAGGCTCGCGATCGCACTTCCAACCACACCGACCGAATGCCGGATGCTTATGGAAGCGAAAGAGGAAAGAGAAACGGAGACGGCGGCGCCCCGCAGTTTATTGGAGTTCCAATAGACAGCCTCGTGAGAGACGGCCTGGAGAAACATCCTTAGAAAGGAGGTGATCCAGCCGCAGGTTCCCCTACGGCTACCTTGTTACGACTTCACCCCAGTCGCTGACCCTACCGTGGTCGACTGCCTCCTTGCGGTTAGCGCATCGCCTTCGGGTAGAACCAACTCCCATGGTGTGACGGGCGGTGTGTACAAGGCCCGGGAACGTATTCACCGCGGCATGCTGATCCGCGATTACTAGCGATTCCAACTTCATGCCCTCGAGTTGCAGAGGACAATCCGAACTGAGACAACTTTTAAGGATTAACCCTCTGTAGTTGCCATTGTAGCACGTGTGTAGCCCACCCTGTAAGGGCCATGAGGACTTGACGTCATCCCCACCTTCCTCCGGCTTAGCACCGGCAGTCCCATTAGAGTTCCCAACTAAATGATGGCAACTAATGGCGAGGGTTGCGCTCGTTGCGGGACTTAACCCAACATCTCACGACACGAGCTGACGACAGCCATGCAGCACCTGTGTCCTAGTCCCCGAAGGGAAAGCCAGATCTCTCTGGCGGTCCAGGCATGTCAAAAGGTGGTAAGGTTCTGCGCGTTGCTTCGAATTAAACCACATGCTCCACCGCTTGTGCGGGCCCCCGTCAATTCCTTTGAGTTTTAATCTTGCGACCGTACTCCCCAGGCGGATTGCTTAATGCGTTAGCTGCGTCACCGAGTTGTAAACAACCCGACAACTAGCAATCATCGTTTACGGCGTGGACTACCAGGGTATCTAATCCTGTTTGCTCCCCACGCTTTCGAGCCTCAGCGTCAGTAATGATCCAGTATGTCGCCTTCGCCACTGGTGTTCTTCCGAATATCTACGAATTTCACCTCTACACTCGGAGTTCCACATACCTCTATCACACTCAAGACACCCAGTATCAAAGGCAGTTCCAGAGTTGAGCTCTGGGATTTCACCCCTGACTTAAATGTCCGCCTACGCTCCCTTTACGCCCAGTAATTCCGAGCAACGCTAGCCCCCTTCGTATTACCGCGGCTGCTGGCACGAAGTTAGCCGGGGCTTCTTCTCCGGCTACAGTCATTATCTTCACCGGTGAAAGGATTTTACAATCCTAAGACCTTCATCATCCACGCGGCATGGCTGCGTCAGGCTTTCGCCCATTGCGCAAGATTCCCCACTGCTGCCTCCCGTAGGAGTTTGGGCCGTGTCTCAGTCCCAATGTGGCTGGTCATCCTCTCAGACCAGCTACTGATCGTAGCCTTGGTGAGCCATTACCTCACCAACAAGCTAATCAGACGCGGGCCGCTCTAAAGGCGATAAATCTTTCCCCCGAAGGGCACATTCGGCATTACCACCCGTTTCCAGGAGCTATTCCGAACCTAAAGGCACGTTCCCACGTGTTACTCACCCGTCCGCCACTAACCCCGAAGGGTCCGTTCGACTTGCATGTGTTAGGCCTGCCGCCAGCGTTCGCTCTGAGCCAGGATCAAACTCTCAGGTTGAGTTGACTATCTGACCTAAGCAGATCGGTTCGAAAACCGATTGGCATTAGTTCTACGTATTCTTTGACGAGATCCCACGAACGACCAATCCGAAGATCGGGCGTCTATGGTGTCTTTTCAAAAAGACCGCAGATGTCAGCGTCGTTAGACAGTTCCGAAGAACCGTCGCTAGGACACCGCCGCCTGCGTTTCTCTTTCCAGATCAACGATTTCAAAGACCAAGACCGGAAAAACCGGCCCCACTGTTTAGCGCCGGTGAGCGGCGGAGGCGGCGATGTAGTCGCCCCGGTATTCCATGTCAAGCAGTTCTTTCTAGAAGAACCCTCTTCCGCAGCCCGCCCGGAGGCGAGTGAGGCGCGGTGTTTAGCGCCTCATTTTTCTGCGTCAAGTGGTTCTTTTTAAAGAAGAACCAGCCTCTGCAAGTCCACCTCGAAGGCGGCGGAGGCGGCTGTCCAAAGACCCGCTTCTCCGTATCAAACCGGGCTCTTCAGCCATTCCGGGGCGAAGGAAACCAAGGCTTCCAGGCCGCAGAAAACCGTCAGGAGAAGCCCGAGAGGCTTCCCTCTTTTCGTTCCGACGATTCGATCGAAGGCGCGGAACTTAACCGAACAGCCCTTCGGAAGCAAGAACGAACCGTTCCCTTTTCCTGATGGAGCAGAGAGAGACTTTCGTCGCTGCTGCCCCGGCGTCCGGCCCGTTTCCGAGCGAGGCGGGGATATACGCAGCGCCCCTTTTGTCCGCAATCGGAATCCGCATTTTTTGTGAAGTTTCTCGCAGACCCCGGATTGCTCAAAGCGTCACCGCAGAGGGCGCTATCCTGCCCCTATATATGTACGCAGGGATTCCGCCTCATGGGTGGCCTCGGCAATCTGGCACTTCACCACGTCGCCAATGGAGATCACCCCGGCCAATCGCCCGTCGCGTAGCACCGGCAGATGCCGGATTCGGCGGTCCGTCATCCGCTCCATCAGAATCGCAACGGTCTCTGCTGGCGCAGCGAACACCACATCGGCACTCATATATGTAGAGACAGGGCGCTCCAGCGCGGCGATTCCGTCTGCGGCCACAGCGCGAACCACATCCCGCTCTGACAGCACACCCACCACCTTTTCCTCGTCACAGATGATCAGGGCTCCGACCCGCCTGCGATCCAGCTCGGCACAGGCATCGGACAGACGCAGATCCGGGCGGATGACAAAGACAGCCTCGCCCTTGTCCTTGAGAATCTCGGCGACCAGCATCGGCTTCCCCTCCCAGGGTATTGCGCGCGGCCGCGGACGGACCGCATCAGACGAGAGGGTCGCTCACATCGGCCCGAGAATCAAACTGATCCGGCTTCGGCGCAAACCAGGCGAACCAGGGGCCGATCAAGAGGGCCCCTGCCAAATAGCCTATGGCATGGGCCTCCCAGGCGATCTGGAGCCCACCCATACCGGGGGCAAAGCCGATCAGACCGACGGCGGCATTCACCAGCATCAGTATCGCCGAGTTCGTCAGGAATCGCGTGTTTGTGAGCGGGACCGGCCCCCTCCCCCTTCGCCCAAGCAACCTCAGCGCCGCTCCCATCATGCCGAACACCGCCCCTGAGGCTCCCAGAACCGGAACGGAACTGTCCAGATAGAGCAGCCCATAGCCAACGGTCGCGACGGCACCACACATTATATAGAGCAGGAGAAAAACAGCGCCGCCCTTCGTTCCGGGGAACAGCCTGGCGACGGCCGGCGCAAAGGCCAGGGCCGCAAGCGCGTTCATGATGACATGACCCCACCCGGTGTGGACGAACATCGACGTCAGAACGCCGGGCCACCAGCCGCGGTCCACCAATGCTGACGACCGGAACGCCAGCGACAACCCTCCGTCCGGCAGCGTTGTCTGCAAAATATAGAGTGCAGGCATTGACGCGACCAGCAGCACCGCCACCAGCGGCGCATTGAAGATCGGCGGTTCGGAACGGTCGGTCAGGGCGTGTCTCCGGTCGGGTCAGAGCGCTGAATCACAACGATGTTCACCATGGCAAGCGGTTCTTAATAACCATGCTCCAGAGTGGCACACAGGGTCTTGTGCGACCCGCGTCGTTTTGGCCCGAGGATTGCTCATGTCCATCCGTTCCATCCTGCCCCTCGCGGCGGTCGCGCTGCTGGCGCTGCCCGCCGTGGCCGTCGCCCAGTCGGCAGGCTCCACTGGCATGGCCAACTACCAGTCCGGCTACGGCGGCTCGCGCTACACGACCAGCCAGGCCCAGACCGGCTCGACACGCGATGCCAACGGCAACCGTCTGATCGTTGACGGCCTGATCCAGTCCGGTGCCAGCGCCTATTCCCGCCAGTCGGGTGGCGTCGCTTCGGCCTATGCGGGTGCGGGCCAGAACGGAAACGGCACGGCCATTGGCGGCTCAACCGCCATCGGCAACAACCTGAACGTCGTGGTTCAGGGCAACAATAATGTGGTCATCGTCAACTCCCGTCAGGTCAACAACGGCAACGTCAACGCCGGGACCAGCCTGAACGGCACCCTGAGGCTTCCATGAGCGTAGGCTCCATCTCTCGCCGCCTTCGCGTGGCCGGCGTCGCCTGCGCGACAGCGGCCCTGCTCAGCGGCTGTATCTCGGCCACGGCCGATTCCAGCGGGCGCTATGCGACGCCGATCGGCAATGCGCCGGTCACCGCCAACCCGACCCCCTATTCGGCGGCCCTGTACTGCATGGCCGATTACGCGCGCCGCTATAACCTGCCCTCCCCGCGCATGGCCGTCGGCCGGATCAGCGACTACACCGGCACGGTCTCGGCCGACGGCGGCCGCCAGATCACTGGCGGTGCCTCCCTGATGGCCATGAGCGCCCTGGCCAAGTCCGGTGCTCACATCGTCGAACGTTATGACACCTCCGTCTCCGAGATGGAGCTGCGCTACGCCAACAACCGCCTGATCGGCGACCAGGCGGCAGAGGGTGGCGACACCGAATATCGCCGCATCATCGCCGGCCAGGTGCCGGGCTCCGACTTCTTCGTCGTCGGCGGCATCACCGAGGTGAACTACAACATCCGCTCGGGTGGCTTCGACGCGGCCGCCGGTCAGGTCGAGACGGGCACGCCGCTGTCCACGGCCTTCAGCGGCAAATCCTACGTCATGAACGTCGCCATCGACCTTCGTCTGGTCCAGACCCAGACGATGGAGGTCGTCGATGTCGTCTCCTATCAGAAGCAGATCATCGGCCGCGAAATCTCCGCCGGCGTCTTCGACTTCCTGAACGGCAACGTCTTCGACATCTCGGCGGGCGAAGGCGGGCTGGAACCCGTCCAGCTGGCGGTGCGGGCACTGATCGAGCGCGCCACCGTCGAATTCATGGCCAATCTGTATGGCGCTCCGGGACCGGAGGTCTGCCTGTCGGCCGGACCCGATCCTCTGGGCGGCACCGTCGGCCCGACCGGCGGCTACTATCCCGCCTACCCCAACACGGACACGAACAATGGCGCAACACGAGCGGATCCGTCTCGCTGGCACGATGCTCGCGACGGCGATGTTCGCCGCAGTCGCTACTGACGCCTGCGCGCAAACGCCTCCCCCGCCCCAGGATGACAGCGTCGTCCTGAACAATCAGCTGCAACTGGGCGATGTCATCGCGGGCCAGACGCTGAACGTGGTCAATGCCCAGGAACAGGTCACGGTCACCACCGTGACCCAGGGGAATACGATCAGCGGCGCCGTCTACAACGGCAGCATCACGGTCACCTCGACGCAGGATATGCGCGGCGACTCGGTCGCCCGCACCGACATCAACGCCTCTGGCGACACCTATGGCGTGATCAATGCGACGACCCAGGCCGCCGGCAACTATCTCGCCGCCAGCGGCTACGGGGCCGACGTGACGCTGGACGCGACCCAGTCGAACACCGGCGGTCTGGTCAGCGCGACCACCGAGGTGGGGCCTGCAGGGTCGGCACGCCTTCTGGGCGGTGCGAACATCAACGCCACGGCCATTTCCAACACCGTCGCGGCCTATGGCGAAGGGGCCTTCATCGATGGCTCTGTTGATCAGTCGTCCTCGGCCACCGTCCGCTCGTTCGGCCGTATCCAGGCGCAATACATCCCCGCCACCGCAGGCGTGACCAGCCAGGCCATCGCCAATGCGGTCGAGGTCAACTCCGGCCAGACCTCTGGCCAGAACCTGACCATCGGCCAGCGCTCGACCGGCGATTTCATCGAGGCCGAAGCCAGTTCCAGCGCCGGCAACGCCTGGGACCTGGCCGCCCGCGCCCGCGCCAGCGCCAACCAGGCCAATCTGTATAATCAGGGCGGAAGCGTCGTTGTCGCCTCGGATCAGCAGAACGGAAGCTTCGTCCGCTCCTCGGCCCTGACCACCGCCTTCGACTATGGTGCGACCACGGCCTCGTCGCGCGCCGCCGGCAACGATCTGTCCGTCGGGAACAACGACATCTATCTGGAGCTGGACAATACCCAGCTGAACACGGGCGGCGTCGATTCCACCGCCACCTTCAGCGGCACCGATGGCTACGACGTCTATGTCGGGGCCGACGCCGTGGGCAACAACGTCACCGGCTACGGCTGCTCGACCTGCAATGGCTATATGGAAGTCCGCAACACCCAGACCAACGAAGGTGACGTCTCCGCGACGGCCAACACCACCGTCGCCGGGTCGGGCCGCGCCGTGATCACGGGGGCCAATGCCACCGGCAACTCGGCGACCTTCTATGTCTCACGCCCCGGAAATTAACATTCGGTAACTTGCGTCAAGCGTCCTTGTCACCGAAAGGTGGCACAGGACCGTGACAACTTCCTGCCACAGTCCCAGACCTTGACCGGCGCGGCCTCATCGAAGGCCCCTGCGCCCTTCGGAAAGAGACTGTCTTATGCGTTCCCCTCGTCGCCTGCTTCTACTCGTCGCCGCCTCGGCCAGCGTCCTGATCACCGCCGCCCCGGCCCTGGCCCAGGCTCAGGCCCCCACCGATCCGTTCGCCCAGGCGACCAGCGACATTCCCGCAGACAGCAACGTCCGTTTCGGCACCCTGCCCAATGGCATGCAGTACGCCCTGCTGCGCAATGCGACGCCTCCCGGTCAGGCCAGCTTCCGACTGCGCATCGACGCCGGCTCTTTGATGGAAAATGAGGACCAGCTGGGTCTGGCTCACTTCATGGAGCACATGGCCTTCAACGGCACGACGAACATCCCCGAGAACGACCTGCTGCGCATTCTCGAGCGTCTGGGCCTGGCCTTCGGTGCCGATACCAATGCCTACACCAGCTTCGACGAGACGGTGTACATGCTGGAACTGCCTCGGACGAACGACGAGACCGTCGACACCTCCCTGCGCATCATGCGTGAACAGGTCTCCGAAGCCCTGATGGCTCCAGAAGCCGTCGATGCCGAACGCGGCGTGATTGTCGGCGAAGAACGCCTGCGCAACACCCCTGGCCTGCGCTCCATCAAGGCCCAGATCGGCCTGCTGGCACCCGGCCAGCGCCTGGCCAATCGCCTGCCGATCGGCGACCTGAACATTATCCGCACGGCCCCCCGCGAGCGTTTCGTGGAATTCTACAACGGCTACTATCGCCCCGAACGCGCGACCTTTGTGGCCGTCGGCGACTTCGATGTCGACGTCATGGAAGCCAAGGTACGCGCCGAGTTCAGCGAATGGCAGGGCAAGGGTCCCGCCGCCCCTGAACCCGATCTGGGCACCGTCGCCCCGCGTGAACCGGAAACCGCCATCTTGGTCGAGCCCGGCATTCAGTCCTCCATCCAGATCAACTGGACCCGCGCGCCGGACCGCAATCCCGACACTGTTTCAGAGCGTCGGCAAGACCTGCTGCGCAGCCTCGGCACAGCTGTCCTGAACCGCCGCCTGGGCGAACTGGCCCGCGCCGATAATCCGCCCTTCATCAGCGCCGGTGGCGGTGAAGGTGAACTGGCCGACAGTGTCGCGATCGCTTCAGTCTCCGCCCAGTTCAATCCCGGCGAATGGAAGCGGGCGCTGGAAACCATCGAGCAGGAGCAGCGCCGCCTGGTCCAGTACGGTGTTTCAGACGCCGAACTTCAGCGAGAAATCACGGAAAGTCGCACCGCGCTGGAGAACGCCGTCGCCGGTGCCGCCACGCGGCGCACGCCTGCTCTGGCTGGAGCCCTGGCCGGCTCGGTCAACGCCCAAACCGTCTTCACCGCGCCTCAGACCAATCTGGACCTGTTTAACGCTGCGACCGAAGGCCTGACCGCAGCCCAGGTCAATGAAGCCATCAAGCCTGTCTTTGAAGGTGGCGGCCCGCTGGCCCTGGTTGTCACCCCCGTCGAGATCGAAGGCGGCGAAGCGGCCGTCACCGCGGCGTTGGAGGCTTCACGCCTTGTGCCCGTCGCCGCCCCCGCTGCTCAAGCTGACCTGGAGTGGCCCTATGCCGAGTTCGGCACCCCCGGCACGGTCGCCAGCCGTACCGAAATCGCCTCGGTCGGGGCCACGGTCGTGACCTTTGCCAATGGCGTGCGCCTGACGGTCAAGCCCACCGACTTCCGCGACGAACAGGTTCTGGTCAGCGTGCGCACCGGCATCGGCGAACTGGGCCTGCCTGTCGACCGGATCGAGCCTCAGGCTCTGTCACCGCTGGTCTTCGCGGCCGGTGGTCTGGGCAAGCTTACAGCGGACGAACTCAGCCGCGTCCTGAATGGCCGCATCTATTCGGCGGGCTATTCGCTGGACGGCGATTCCTACGTCCTGTCCGGTGCGACCCGGCCACAAGATCTGCAACTGCAGACTCAGGTTCTGGCCGCCTATCTGACCGATCCGGGTCTGCGTCCTGCGCCGTTCCAGCAGATCAAGGCCTTCTTCCCCCAGATCATTGCCCAGCAGATGGCGACACCGGGTGGAGCCTTCAGCCTTCAGGCCTCCGAACTTCTGGCCAGCGGAGACAAGCGCGAAGCTCTGCCGACTGCAGAGGAAATCGCCGGCTGGACCAATGAGCAGATGAGCGAAGGCGTTCGCCAGGGCCTGTCCACCGGCCCGATCGACGTTGTCATGGTCGGCGACGTCACCGTCGATGATGCCATCGCCAGCATTGCCTCGACCTTTGGTGCCCTGCCTGCGCGTGGTCCCGACCTGGCCCCCGCTCCCGGTGCAGATCAGCGCCGTTTCCCGGCGGGTAACGCCGAGCCTGTCCGACTGACCCACAACGGTCCGGCCGAACAGACCCTGGCCTACATCGCCTGGCCTACCACCGATGCTGTCGATGACCGGACCGCTGCCCGTCAGGCCAGCATCCTGTCCGAAGTCCTCAAGCTGCGCGTTCTGGACGAGATCCGCGAGCGTCAGGCTCTGGCCTATTCGCCCGGCGTCGGTGCCAGCGCCTCGGACGTCTTCCCCGGCTATGGCTCCATCTCCATCCGGGCCGAGATCGCGTCCGACAAGGCCGACGCCTTCTGGACGGCCGTCAGCGACATCGTCGCCAACCTGCGCGACACGCCGGTGACCGATGACGAACTGAACCGCGCTCGCCTGCCCGTAATCGAGACCCTGCGCCGCAGTCAGGCGGGAAATGAATACTGGCTGGGTCAACTGTCGGAGGTCGCCGAGAAGCCGGCCAATGTCGAGCAGACCCTCAGCCACATCTCGGACCTGGAGGCCATCACCCCGGCCGACATCCAGCGCCTCGCCCAGCAGTATCTGAAGTCGGATACCGCCTGGCGCGCTCTCGTCGTGTCCGCCAACCCGGCGACCGCTGCTGCTACACCTGCCGCCCAATAGGCAGGACAATCACCAGGACGAAAAAAGGCCCCGGTGGATCGCTCCACCGGGGCCAGTTCGTTTCTCAGGATCGTCGACGAAGCCGACGCTGTATCTCTAGGCCGGTGCGGCTGACCCGCACCTGAACGGGGCATTCACGCCCGTTCAGAATACCCGGCCACCCACGCCACCATCCAGGGTCATGGTCGCGCCGGACACCATGGCGGCGGCTTCCTCGACCCACTCTTCGCGGTAGTCCGTGTAGGTTTCCTCACGGAACAGGGTCAGGATCTTCACCCCGGCCCCATAGCGGCGCAGCAGCGAACGCTCGTTGCAGTCGCGCTCGGCCTTCTGGGTCCGGCACTCGACCGTCCCGCCATTGCCGAACCACAGGGCCTGACCACGCTCGCAGCGCATGGTCTCGCCGTGGTCGAAATTGATGTCGCCCGAGTAGTCCGCGATTGTGGCCTGCAGATAGGTTCCGGCGAGGCAGCGATACAGCTCGCCCTCATAGTCCAGGCTTACGTCACGACCCGCGCGAACCTGTGACGCCGCGTGGGGCACATTGCGCGCATCGATGCAGAAGGCCTGGATGACGACGCGCTTCTCGACCCGACGGCTCGCCTCAAAGGCCACGCGGTTGAGCCGGCGTGTCACCCCACCCTCGACGTTCAAGCCGTTGATTGAGGTCGGATAGGGCTGATCGACCGTCACATAGGCGGAGCCGCCCCCACCCCCGCCGTAGAAGCCTCCGCCCGAGCGGGCACCGATGAAGCCACGGCCGGAGTTGGAGTTCGCATTGGAGTTGGCATTGCCGTTCGCATTGCCATTGGCGTTGACGTTCACATTGACGTTCACGCCGAAGTTCCCGCCGCCAAACGGCGGTGATGGCGGCTGGCCACAGCATGACGGGGGCGGAGGTGGCGGCGGTGGTGGCGGCGGGGGCTCGCAGCACGGCGGCGGCGGGGGCTCGCAGCCTGCGCCGCATTGCGCCGCCGCCTTGTCGGCAAAGGCCGTCAGGGCAACGAAGCCCACCAGGGCCGGCAGCCATGTCTTGATCCGCACCCGCATGGGCCGACCCTCCAGAAATTTCGCACGCGCGCCGCAAGGGGTGCGGCGCTCCAGCCGGCATCAAGACAGCAAAAGCCTTTCATTTCCGTTGCCTTCGCCCGGCCCAACTCCGGCGTAGGTCTTGCGACGCGGCAGCCGGAGGCCGTTTCGATGTTCCATGCCGACACACATTTGCTGATCGATCACTGGACGAGCCTGTCGCGCCGGCCATCGACCACGGCTGGCGTTCCAAATCGCAACAGCTTTCATCCCGATGCCATGGGCCTTCGCCTGCCCCGCCTGTTCATGGCCGAGATCAATGTGGGTGGCTGCAGACTGCGGACCGCCGGCAGCTGGATCGAGTCGTTCCACGGATTGACGCAGAAAGATCGTTCGCTGCTGACCCTGTGGCGCGAAACCTCGCACGCCATGGTCTCGGCCGCCTTGGCTCAGTGCATTCAGGAAGCGCGCCCCGTCGTCATCAAGGCCGCCATCGGCCTGTCCGGTGATCTGATCGAGGTCACCCTGGCCCCCTTGCGCGGGCCTTCCGGACAGATCGACCGCGTGGTCGGTCTTTACGCACCCCTTTCGACCCTGGCTTTTGGTGAAGGCGACAGCCGGTTGCTGACGGGTCGCGTCTGCATTGGCGTCGGCACGACAGGCCGCCCGCCCCTTAGCCTGGCCGCCATCCACGGCCGCCGCATCGCCTGAAACCCTTCCCTACTCTGACACCTCGGTCAGATCGTCGATGTAGCGCTTCCAGTTCTGGACGTAGTGCTGGGCCGACACCCTCAACGCTTCGATCTGGCCGGGCTCCAGTTCGCGCACCACCTTGCCGGGCTGACCCATGACCAGACTGTTGTCCGGGATCACCTTGCCCTCGGTGATCAGGGCATTGGCCCCGATCAGACAGTTTTTCCCGATCTTCGCCCGGCCCAGCACCACTGCGCCGATGCCGATCAGGGTGTTGTCCCCGATCTCGCAGCTGTGCAGCATCACCATATGCCCGACCGTGACCCCGTCGCCGATCGTCAGAGGCTCTCCGGGGTCTGAATGCAGCACGCTGCCATCCTGAATATTGGTGTCGCGCCCGATCGTGATCGGATCATTGTCGCCGCGCACGACCGCCCCGAACCAGATACTGGCGCCGGGCTTCAGAATCACGTCACCTGACACAGTCGCGTTCGGTGCAATCCAGTATTCGCCCTTTGGCGGAAGCTGCGGTTTCTTGTCCGCCAACGCATAAACCGTCATGAAATCATCACCTTATTCTTCGTCGATTGGGCGCTTTAACCCATCGTAAACCACGCTAGCATCATTCTGTTGATGCGATTCGAGGTCGCCATTTCGGCCCCGGATCCGAAACCGGATCAAGCCCGGTCCGGTCATAGCCCAAGGAGGACGCGCGTGACGCGTTCCGGTCGGCGGTCTTCTCCGCTGTCAGTCCCCCCCTCGATCAGAGGGCGTGTCTGTGACCCGGCGCTTGCGTTCCCGTCCTCGACTTCCTCCCCACTGTCTCCCCAGGCGATGCTTTTGCGGCATCGCCTTTTTCATGCCTGAAGGAATGAGGCGTCCATGACCAAGCGTGCAGCCATCAAGCGACAGACCCGCGACACCGGCCGTGAACACGGTGTCCTGGATACCCGCCAGTTCATGGACGATGCCAAGGTGAGACGTCTGCCAACACACGCAGGCTGGTCGCCGCTTCCGTCCAATGACGACCGTGACCAGGCCTATCTGAAGACCCTCAAGCCCAAGTCCGAAGGTCAGGCCGAACTGATGGCCGCCATTGACCACCACAATCTGGTCCTGGCCCTCGGTCCGGCAGGCACGGGCAAGACCTACCTCGCCGTTGCCAAGGCCGTGGAGGCTCTGGAAGCCGGAAAGATCGGCCGCATCGTCCTCAGCCGTCCCGCTGTCGAGGCAGGCGAATCCATCGGCTTCCTGCCCGGCGACATGGAGGACAAGCTGGCCCCCTATCTGCGCCCGCTCTACGACGCCCTGTCCGATCGCCTGTCGATGAAGCGGGTCAAGGCCCTGATGGCCGAGGGGCTGATCGAGATCGCCCCCATCGGCTACATGCGCGGCCGCACACTGAACAACGCCTTCATCGTCGTCGATGAGGCCCAGAACTGCACCTACGTCCAGCTCAAGATGCTGCTGACCCGCTTGGGCTGGCATTCGACCATGGTGGTCACCGGCGACCCGCAGCAGTCGGACCTCTTGCCCGGCATCTCCGGCCTGGCCGACATCGCCGAGCGACTGAAGGCCGTGCCCGACATCTCGGTCGTCAAACTGGCCGAGGGCGACATCGTCCGCCACCCGCTGGTTGCCTCAATGATCGGGGTGCTCTGACCGCAGCCTAGACCAGGTCGGTCACCTTCGGCCCGCTCGCGATCGAGGCCTCTGCAGCCTCGGCGCGGGCGATCCGTTGGGGATCCGGCGCGGCCCCCATCCGGTCGATCAGCTTGAACACGAACGGGTGAAGCGAAATCGACAGCAGGGCAGCAGCCAGGATCAGGTCGTGCGTCTCCTGGCTCATGGCCCCCAGGCTCATGCTCAGAGCGGCAAGGATGAAGCTGAACTCCCCGATCTGGGCCAGGGATGCCGCCACGGTCAGGCTGGTCTTGCGATCCAATTTGAAAGCCGTGGTGATGACCAGGGCTGCCACTGTCTTGCCAACGATGACGATGCCCAGCACGCCCAGAACGGCCCAGGGCTGCTGAACCAGGATCATGGGGTCGAACAGCATGCCGACCGAGACGAAGAACAGCACCGCGAACGCATCACGCAGCGGCAACGACCGCTCCGCCGCATTGTGCCCCAGCGGCGTTCCGTTCAGCACCAGCCCCGCCAGGAAGGCTCCCAGGGCGAACGAGTGGAATAGCTGATAGGCAATCCAGGCGATCCCCAGCGCAATGGCCAGGACCCCGAGCGTGAAAAGCTCCCGCGACTTGGTATGGGCGATCTTGATCAGCAGCCAGGGCAGGACGCGCCCCCCCACGATCAGCATGAAGGCCACGAACGCGCCCACCTTGACCAGCGTCCAGGCCATACTGAGCGCCAGCGGTCCGGCAGCGACTTCCTGACCGGCGGGGACGACCATCATCGGCAGCATGACGAGCGCCAGCACGATCACCAGATCTTCGACGATCAGCCAGCCGACCGCGATTCGTCCGATCTCACCCTTGTTCTGCCGGCGCTCTTCCAGGGCCCGCATCAGCACGACGGTCGATGCCACCGACAGCGCAAAGCCCATCAGAAGCGCCTCGACATCCGACATGCCCAGCAGGAAACGCCCCAGCAACCAGCCCAGTCCGATAGCCGAGGCGATCTGCACCAAAGCCCCCGGCACCGCGACCTTGCGGACCTTCATCAGGTCCTTGGGCGAGAAATGCAGCCCGACGCCGAACATCAACAGGATGACGCCGATCTCGGCCAGCTGCGGAGCCAGTTCAGGGTCGGCCACAAAGCCGATCGTATGCGGTCCGACCGCAATCCCCGCAACCAGATAGCCGACCAGCGGAGACAGCTTCAGCCGGTTCGCCAACATGCCGAAGATGAAAGCCAGCACGAAGCCGCCGACCAGTATCAGAATCAGGCTGTCGGCATGCGGCATCGGCGCTCCTTCGATATGGGCAGAGAATTACTCGGTTGTTTAAGCGCTACATTTGGGGCGATGCCGACCTGACGGCAACCCTTTCTGGCCGGGAAACCGCTTCTCAACGCGATCGCACCGTGCATTTCCGCGCTTTTTGCCTCTTCGCGGGCTGCGACGGGGCTGCTAACCGGAGCGCTTCACAATTCAGCGGCCCGAATGAAAATCCCACGCATCGCCTATGCCGCCTTCGGCCTGGCCCTCTTCATCGTCATTTTCGACCAGCTGACCAAGGCCTGGATCATTTCAGGCCTGGACTTGCAGGAGATGGGGCAGGTCACCGTCCTGCCGCCGATCTTCAACCTGACCTGGGTCGAAAACCGCGGCGTCAGTTTCGGCCTGTTCGGCGACGGCTCGGCCCGCTGGTATCTGAGCGTCTTCTCGATCCTCGTAGCCGGAGCCCTGGGCTGGTGGGCTCTGAAGGCCGACCGCCGCCTGCTGATCGCCGCCATCGGTCTGGTCATGGGCGGGGCCATCGGCAATGTTATCGACCGGATCCGGTTTGGCTTCGTCGTCGACTTTCTGGATTTCTCTGGCACGGGGTTCTTCCCCTGGGTCTTCAACGTCGCCGACAGTGCCATTTCCATCGGTGTCGTCCTGCTGATCTGGGACAGTCTGCGTGCCGAACAGGCGGCCAAGGTTGGCGGCGCCGCCGAAAAGTCGTAATCAAACGCTTCATCCACGGTCTGACATGCGCGCCCGCCTCGGCTGCGCGATCCAGTCCGACACCGAGAGTGACCATGCGCCTTCGTACCCTGACTATTCTGACCGTAGCCGCGTCCACCCTGGCATTGGGGGCATGCAGCACCCTGTCGCGCAGCGTTGGTCTGGCCAAGGTCACGCCGGACGAATTCCTGACGGTTTCCACCGCCCCCCTGACCGTGCCGCCGGAGTACGGCCTGACGCCGCCGGCACCGGGTCAGCCCCGCCCTCAGGAACTGGCTCCTGAATCGGCAGCACGCCAGATCCTTCTGGGTCAGCGCCAGGCCGTGACCCGCTCGGCCGGCGAGCAGATTCTGGTGGCCCAGGCCGGCGGCGACCGCGCCGATCCCCTCGCCCGCTATGTCGTGGACGATGAGTTCGGCGATCTTGCGCACAAGGAATCCGGCTGGGCCGACCGCATTATGTTCTGGCGTCGTGAAGACCCCGCCAGCCAGGCCGCCACAACAACCCAGACCGCCGACGGTGCCGTCGTCATCGACCCCGCCACCGAATACGCACGTTATCAAGCCCTGGTCGGCAACTCGGGTATCAGCATCGCCCCGCGCCGCGACAGCGGGTTCAAGCTGCCCGGCCTCTGAGCCAGACATTACGCACGACAGAATCAGGCCCGGACGCCACGCGTTCGGGCCTGATTTGATTCTCAGCCCTTGGTCGCCCCAGCCCTCAAGCCCCGCTCAGCCAAGGCCACGATCCCGACACCGCCCATGGTCAGGGCGGCTCCGACCAGTATCTGCGTCGTCAGCACATCGCCCATGAAACCCCAGCCGATCAGGATGGACACCACCGGCGTGGCCAGCAGATAGGGCGTCACCCGTCCCGCTTCGCGTTTCTGGACCAGCCAGAACACCAGGGTCGTGGCCAGCACCGATGACACCAGTCCAGCCCAGATCACACAGGCCCAGACCAGAGCGTCGGCCTGCTGGACCGCCTGCCACTGGCCCGTTTCAAACACCGCCGAGGCAAAAGCCAGCGACGGCAGCGCCACCAGCGCCAGCAGACCTTGCATCTTCAGCGGCGGGATCGAGGTGGTCCGGCGCGCAATGACTGTGGTCAGGGCCCAGGCGCAACTGGCCGCGATCGCCACCAGAATAGCCTTCCAGTCCTCGATCGCATGCGGATCCAGCGTCATCCAGGCCACACCGGCAAAGGCAACACCCATGCCGGTCAGGGCAAACCTGGACAGTCGCTCCCCCAGCAACAGGAAGGCAAACAGGGCCGTAAACGGCACCCACAGCTGCGCCGCGACCGACACCGGACTGACGTCCTGGGCCAGCCAGAACGCCAGATAGATCAGGCCATAGTGCAATGGCCCGCCCACGCCCACGATGATCAGCAGGCTCTTCCAGTTGGGAAAGGGTGGCCGCACGAACGGGATCAGACAGGCCGCCGCCAGGGCAAAGCGCATTGCCCCCATCAGCAGCGGCGGCAGGGTTTCGGTCCCCAGCTTGGCCGCGGCATTGTTGACGCCCCAGATCACGACCACCGCGACAATGGCGGCGATCTCGACAAGGGTCAGCGGACTGTGCGGCTTGTCGGGCGTGATCATAGGGACGGCATAGCGCGGCCTGCACCGTGCCGCCCATCACATCGGGTTAGGGGGTGTGACGCCTGTCTGGCTTCAGAACGGAATATCGTCGTTCAGGTCGTAGCTTTCCTTGGGACCGCTCGGCTTGTTCGCTCCGCCGGTCGAGAAGCCGGACGAATAGTCATCGTCGCCGCGCGATCCGCCGCCACCGCCGCCCGAGCCACCGCCGTCACGGCCGCCCAGCATGGTCAGTTCACCGCGGAACTTCTGCAGGACGATCTCGGTCGTGTATTTCTCGACGCCCGCCTGCTCATATTTCCGCGTCTGCAGCGAGCCCTCGATATAAACGGTCGAGCCCTTCTTCAGATAGTTCTCGGCCACCTTGACGATGTTCTCGTTGAAGATGACCACGCGGTGCCACTCGGTCTTTTCCTTGCGCTCGCCGGTCGACTTGTCGCGCCAGCTCTCGGACGTCGCCAGCGACAGGTTGGCGACGCGCTCGCCGGAGTTGAGGGTGCGGATCTCCGGGTCCTTGCCCAGATTGCCGACCAGAATAACCTTGTTGACGCTGCCCGCCATGACCGAATTTCCTGTTGTTGCCGTTAAGACGCAATCACCGATCGCGCCTGTATGTTCTTTTTTTGTTCACGCCGTCAAGGTGCGGGTGCGGGTGACGCCGGGCGTTGTTCGATCGTCCCGGGAACGGCCAGTCGCCCGTCACCCGTGCGCGCCATCATGAAATACCGCGTCCCGTTCAGCGTCTGGGCCCGGCGGGCGCCCGAGGAATCGAGAAACAGGAAGCTGCCCTGATAGGCACCGACCAGTTCCGTGCGGGTCCCCCCCAGGTTCAGGAAGCGCTGACGCACTTCCTCCAGGCGCGCGGCGCAATATTCGATCTGCGGCTGGTTGTCGGCCACCTTGTTGAATACGGGATCGGAGTCCTCCTCACCCAGTTCGACGACATAGCAGACGCCCTGATCAAACGGGGCCTTGATATCTTTCTCGCAGGCGGCCAGCCCAAACGCCCCGATCCCCAAGGCGACGGCGGTCATGAATGCGGGCTTCATCAGCGCAACTCCGGAAACTGACAACTGCGGTCCTGCTCGACCAGGGTGCTGAAACGGCTGTTGTCGGCGGATTGTTCAACCCGGCCGGCAACCAGACGCACGGTGGTGTCGCCCCAGCGGCCGTACTGAGCATCGCCAGGACGGACGCAGGTTCCCGAATACAGCGCCTGGACGCAGGCCTCCAGGCTCATGTTGTTCGAAAGCGACCGCCAGTCGGAGCCGGTGTGGCGCAGGCAGGCACTGCCAGCGCGCGTCGGTCGGCTGGCCGGCCGCTCCGGTTCGGTCACATCGACAGGATAAGGCTCCAGCTCGATCACGGGAAGGTCTTCCACAGGCGGTGGGCCCGCAGGCGGCACGAAGGCGGCCGCCTGGCCGCTCTGGTCGATGCCAACATCCATGGCCTCGGTCGCCAGTCCGTTCTGACGCGCACAGTCGGCCAGATTGGCCATGCCGACGAACTGTCCATTGACGAAACAGCGCAGCTCCCGCTCGGAATCGAGGCCCGGCGCATCCGCGACATCGATGGTCAGCCCGCCCTGGGCGGCCGGGGGCGGTGTCGCAGGCTCGTCGCGGCCGCCGTTCAGCAACAGAGCGATCACCACGGCCGCTATGATCGCTATGCCAGCGCCGATCGCGATCAGGATGCGGTTGTCTTGGGGCATTCGGCACTCACGTGGGACAGGCCCCCAATAACCCTGCCCGACCCCGATGCGTCAACGCTGTTCGCAGACTATCCCGTTTATCCGGTCAATCTGGCGAGTGCCGCCTGATAGTTGGCCAGTTGCGCCGTCAGATAGGCCGGCGCCTGCCCGACCGGCTTGGCCGTCGTCGTCGTGGGGTCCAGCGCCCTGTAAGCGTCGCGCACCGCCTTCATCGCCGCCTGAAGCTTCTCACCCGACGCCTTGATCGCTTCTGGACTGCCCAGGTTCATGCCGCCCGTCAGATTCAGCCCGAAGGTGCGAATGATGTCTTCGCCTGTCGTCGCGCCGATATAGCCTTGTGACAGGCCCAGGCCAGCCAGCGCGTCGCGGCCTGTTTCCCCGGCCGTCAACATCGCCCCGGTCGACCCATCACGCGCCGTGATCGTCAGCCGCTGCAAACCGGCGAACAGGGCCGATGGCGTATCCCCCGCCTGGGCCTTGGCGGTTTCGGTCGTGAGCGTGACCTTCAGCTTGCGATTGGACGCCTGCTCGATCTTGCGCGCGAGGGATTGCAGGGTGTCGCGGGCATCAATGGTCACTGCCACCTGCCGCCCGCCATCGGCACCGGAGACATAGAAGCGATCCCCGACCCTCAGGGAAGTCGCATCGGTCAGCGTCTTGGAGCCACTCTGGTCGATCTCGCCCTGCGGCAGGCCCAGCCGATCCAGAATGCTGGCTCCGTCCTTGGCGACAGCCAGGGTCAGGGGGGCGGCCTGGGCCCCATTGCCCTCCCAGTCCCTGCGCCACTCTTCGGCCCCGGTCTGGGCATCGATGCGGGCCAGATAGGCCTTGGTCGGATCGGTCTCCTTGGCCCCCTCGGGCCTGTCGGCCACGCCCGTCACCCAGACCTTGCCGTCGACGACCTTCACATCCGCCGCCGTGTCGTTTCCGGCGGTGCCCACATAGGTCAGCCGGTCCTGCCCCGACGCTGCCAGATCGCCCTGCAACACTGCAACGAAGGCGTCCGTGCCGCCGTGATGGGCCGTATTGACCATGCCGATGTCCAGGGCCGCATTGCGCGTCGTGCCGGTCAGGATCACCTGGCCATTGGACACCGAAATGCCTGCGATCTCGCCACTGGCCGAGCCCAGATCGCGCGACGACACCAGCGTCGGCTTGCCGCCGGCATCCAGGCTGAAGTGTCGCACGATCATCTTGCCGTTCTCGACACCGGCGGAATACAGGTTGGCCCCGTCCACCGCGATGGCGTCCACGCCGTCGGTCCCGCTGGTGCCGAACTGCTGCACGCCCGCGCTGGTTGCCACGACGGGCGCATAGATGTGTGCCTGGGTCTCGCTGAAGGCCTGGACATAGCCGTCCCAACCGCCTTGGGCGACGCCGCCGGTCATGGCGCTCTGGGCGCGCCCGGCCACATAGACCATCCCATCGGCACCGAAGCTGACGGCCGTCGCCTCATCGGCCGCCCGCGCCCCGCGTCGCTGGGTCCAGATCTCCTTGCCCTCGGCGTCGAACATCGTGACGAAGCTGTCGGCCACGCCTGCCACATCGCCGCTCTTGCCCGGCTCCAGTGCCCCCGTCACCGAGCCTGCCACCGCGACCCTGCCGTCCGCATCGACCGCGATCGCATAGCCGCTGGCCGTCGAAGCCGCACCCAGCGTCTGGGTCGAGACGACGCGCCCGGCCGAATCGATCTTCATCAGGGCCACATCCTTCTGGCCCTTGATCGGCTGGTTGCCCGGCCCGGCTTCCAGATCTGCGACCAGCCACAGCGACCCGTCCGGGCCTGTGGCGCTGGCCCGGACGGTCTCTACGCCCGCTGGCAAGGCCGTCTGTCCTGCCCTGCCCGGTACCCAATAGGTTTCACCCGGACGCGCCACGGCATCCGGCGCAGTCCCGCCCGTGTCGGTCTGGAACTTCAGCACCTGCTGGCCGCCCGTCGTCCCGCTGGCCTGCACGACGTAGACGGCGTCCGCCCGCTCGCCTGCGGAGAAGCTGACAGTCTCGCCAACACTTCCCCGCACGACCAGCGCAAACTGATCGGGTCCGGGTGGCAGGGTGACCGGCTTGCCGCCCACCGTCACCGTCTTGGGGGCCACGGGGACCAGTTCGCGCCCGACACGGGTCTCAAAGCCGGCGGCCTGCAGCTTGCCGTTGATGTGGTTCAGCACCGCCGTCAGCGTGCGTGGGGTTGCCCCCATCTCGGCCAGATCGATGGACACGGTGGCGTCGCTGTTCGAACGCTTGATCCCGATATTGAACTTCACATCGCCCGCGAAAGCAGGGCTCAGCGCATCTGGCGAACCCTCGTGGATCGGGCCAGTCACGGACACGGCACTGTCGCGCGACACCGCCGCCGTCGTCTTGCTGGTCGCTCCGGCCGTCCCTTGCGCCAGACGTATGCCGTCGAAGTCTGCCGAGGTGAGCCAGGATCCTATCTCGCTCAGACCAGAAGCGAACCGCTTGTCCAGCTGGCTCAGTTCCAGGCTACTCACCCCCTTGGTCGCGGCGCGATTGGTCAGGGCGTTCAGTGTATCCAGACCCTGATACAGGGCGAACAGCTTCTTGTAGTCCGCCGACGCCGACCGGACGTCCAGTTGGGCTGCATCCTCGTTGATCAGCTTGCGACCGCCCAGTGCCGCCCGTACGAGATCGCTGGCCTTTGGGGCCTCCACCGTCGTGGACCAGGGCGGAGTGGGCTGCCTGTTCGCTGCCGCATTCGGCGCAGCCGTCGATATGGGCGAAAACGTCGTAGCCGACGTGCCCCCGAACAGGCCCAGCAGATAGCTGTTGTTAATCACAGACCGCGTCTCCGTCGGCCAGTCTGGAACCTTGGGGGTAACATGGACTTAACGACCCACAGGAATCGCATACCAGCCCTCTGGCGACACACAGCCCGACTCAGCTAACAAGGGTTTTCGATGCCGTGCCTTCTTGTGCCCTGAACCGGTCTGCCGAAGGAGATTTGCGTCTTGAGTAAGCTCTTCGAACCGCTGCTTTCGCTGCTGTCCCTGTACGGCCTTTCAATCGCGCAGCCAGCCCGCGTGCGCCGCGCCGCCATCCACATCAGCCACGCCGCCCCTCGCCGCCTGAACTGACGCTGTCGCCTACTGGAACAGCGACAGAATGATCTGCGGGGCCTGGTTGGCGATCGACAGGGATTGCGCGCCCAGTTGCTGCTGAACCTGAAGGGCCTGAAGCCGCGCACTTTCCTTGGCCAGGTCGGCATCGACCAGATTGCCGATCCCCGCCTCAAGCGTGTCCACCAGCTTGCCGACGAAGGTGCGGTGCGCAGAGATTTGCTTGGCCTGAGCCCCCATCGAACCCAGGGCCGAGTTCAGCTGAGCGATGGAATCGTCCAGCTTGGTCAGGGCGTTGGTCGCGCCGGTCAGCGTCGCCAGGCTGTCCGAAAGCGACAGCTCGATAATGGTGCCGCCCAGGGTCAGGTTTGCCCCCGACAGCGTCACGAACGACGTCGCCTCGGCATTGGCCAGGAACTTCACGCCATTGGTCAACGAGCCATTCAGCAGATTGCCGCCGTCGAAGGTCGCATTCTCGACGGCCGAAGAAATGGCGCGCAGCAACGCCTTGAAGTCGTCGTCCAGAAGTTTGCGCGACTGGGTCTTCAGCGAATCGTCCTTCGCCAGGACCACCTTTTCCTTGAGCTGGTTCAGCAGGTCGGAGATCGATTCGCCGGCCGACAATCCGACATCCGCCAGAGAGGTCGCGCGATCCAGGCTGGATTTTACGGCGCTCAGCGCACCCACATCGGCTCGCTGTTGCTGGGCGATGGCCCAGATGGCCGCATTGTCCTTGGCTCCCTGGACCTTCAGCCCCGTGGAAATCCGGCCCTGAACCTCGCCCAGCCGGTCGTTGGTGCGCGTCAGATTCTGCAGCGCGATGGCAGCGGAGGCATTGGTATGGACGCTATTCGTCATCCGACTCGACCCTTAGATGTTTGGATCAAGCTATGGCGCAAGGATGGACACATGGTTAACGCACGATAACCACGCGGATCGCTCCTGCGTGGCGAGATAGAGATGTGCGCTGATCTCAGGCCGTGGTGTCGATCACCGCGCCCGCACCATAGTGGTCGGATTGCATCATCCGGACGACCTGTTCGCGGGGGAACTGGCGGACAACCTCGCCGGTCACCCGGTCCATTGTCTTGTAGATGAACGATCCGGCCTGGGGACCTTCCTCGATCACCAGGCGATAGCGCGAGGCCTTTTCGGCATTCTCGGCGGACTTGGAGCCGTTGAAGTTACCGCTGGTTGCCGATCCTCCCGAGACGGGCATGACGGCGGCGGTGGTCACAGCGGCTATGGCGGCATTGTTGCTCATGTCTCCCTCCGCCGACCTTTCGTCGACGGCTTCCTTCAAAGGAACTGGTTGTCGGGATTACTGAATAGGGTGGTCGGGCGGAGCCGGAGCCCCGCCCTTCCAGGTGGCTTGTTCTTAGCGGAACAGGCCCAGCAGGATCGAGGTCGAGGAGTTGGCGATCGACAGAGCCTGCACACCCAGCTGTTGCTTGGTTTGCAGCGACTGCAGTCGTGCGCTTTCCTTGGCCAGATCGGCGTCCACCAGATTGCCCACACCGGCGTCCAGCGAGTCCTGGAGCTTGCCGACGAAGGTCAGGTGGTTTTCAAACGCCTTGGAGCCCGTGCCCAGCTTGGACAGAGCCGTCGAGACGTTCTTGATCGAAGCGTCGACCGTGGCGATCATGGTCGTCGCATTGGCCGCCGTATCCAGAACGCCGGCGGCTGCGACGGTCACGATCGTGCCACCCAGCGACAGGTTCTGTTGAGCAACGTTGATGGTCGACGAGCCCTTGGCATTGGCCAGAGCCTTGAAGCCTGCGGTTCCTGCGTTGATCAGGTTCGTGCCGTCGAAGCTGGCGTTTGCCACAACGGTCGTGATCTGATCGCGCAGGTTGATGAAGTCTTCGTTCAGCGAAGCGCGAGCCGATGTGCCCAGGCTGGTGTCCGAAGCGGACAGGGCCAGGGTCTTCATCTGCGTCAGCAGGTCCGAAATGCTTTCACCGGCCGACAGCGCCACATCGACGGTCGACTGACCGCGTTGCAGCGAAGACTTCACAGCGTTCAGCGAGGCGGACTCGGAGCGCTGGCTCTGGGCGATCGCCCAGATGGCACCGTTGTCCTTGGCAGAGTTGATGGACTTGCCGGTGTTGATGCGGTTTTGAGTGGTTGCCAGTTCAGCGTTGGTTTTCTGCAGGTTCTGCAGAGCGACCATTGCACCGACGTTCGTGTTCACGCTGTTGAGCGCCATGACGATATTCCTTGTTTCAAGGTGTCCGACGCCATTTTGGCTGCCGGGAACATTTTGTTCGAAACCTCTTCAGCAAGGACGGGACCATCGGGTTATCGATCGTGCCAAACCGGTCGGCGCTGATTTCATTACGGTACTTCTTGTTTACCACGTCCGCGACCCGGCAGAATGTGCCGGGTGTCGGCAGGTTTTGCCGAGTCACCCTGCACATTGTGCCGCTTGGCCCCTACCGCCAGCGATCCTGAAGCGCCCGTTCAGCCATCAGCGTCTCGACCGCCAGGGCTCGTGACGCCTCGCAGGCCACCAGTTGCGCCCCTCGCCTTACATAGGCAGCATCCAGGTCTGCCCGCGTCGGCCGATCCGGCAACACAGCCAACTGACAAGGTTGCACGGCCTCATCCGGCAGGGTCAGTCGTGGCGGTATCACAGACGGCGGGCGAGAGGCGGCACAGTTCGCGGTCATGATCGCGCAGCCGATCGGCACGATCAGCCTCGAGCAGGATTTCAGCATCATGGGCCTGTTCCGTCCTTCCCAGTGTGCGAGCCGTCGTTGCGGCGACCACATTCAATGTCTGATGATGGCGTGTCGTCCGACGCGCCTGCGCCTGCGCGCCCTCGACCTCCAGCCGACGGGCGGACAGGTCGCGGTCCAGCGTCTCGGCCCGTGTCTCCACCGCCTCAAGCCGCCGTCCGGCCACGTCAAAGGGATCCCAGCGCAGGCCCAGCCCTCGCCCGATACCGACAGCCAGTACGACGACCACCAGGACCATCAGGCCCCATCCCCAGGGCGTCAGAGCACGCAACACCCCCGGCATCCTCATGGGAACACCTTGCGGTCCAGCTCGAAATGCGGCCCGTCGCGCAGGCTCGGCCAGTCTCCGCCCCAGACGATGGGCGTACCCTGGCGCACTGCCGCCGCCTTGAAGGCCGCGGCGATGCGTGGATACAGCGGCCAGTCCCAGCGGACCTGACCGTCCACCAGGGCCGCGACATCGACCGCATGCCCTGTCAGGTGCCGCGACCGCTTGGTCCGGCTGGCCCCCGCCCGGATCAGCGCCGCCTGACGTTCCGGCGTCCTCAGCCCCTCCGTCACCATGAAATCGACCGGCGACAGGGCGATCGCCTCGCGCACCAGGGCCACCAGCCGTGGATGTACCCCCTCCAGCCGCACCAGCGACCGCTTCGACAGACCGAACCCCATCACCGGCCCCCATCGTTCAGACGCGGCGGCAGGCTTCTCAGACCCACGATCAGTTGCTGGGCCGTCGGCGCGACCAGATACAGCACCAGTGTCAGCGCCAGCAGCGCCATCAGCCCTTCCGCCAATCTGGGCGCGGCATCGGGCGGCACCACGGCGATGAGACGATCCAGCAGCAGCCAGCACACGGCCGTGCCGACATAGACATACAGCCTGCGCCACAGCCATTGCCCCTCGGCCAGGGTCGGTGGAGACGTCTTCGTCAGGTCGCTCATCGTCCATCCTCCGGATCGAACAGGCCGACGGCGCTGCGCCAGCCTGGGCCGTCGCGACCGTTCAGGTCATGGATGTGCAGGTCTTCGTCACTCAGCCGACGGGGCGTGTCCCAGGCCTCGACATCCAGCAGGTCGGTGTCTTCGCGCATGCGCCTGCGGGTCATGATGCGGCTCATCCGACGGCGATCAGCCAGACGATGCCGCTGCCGCCCGCACCGCCCTGTCCGCCTACGCTGACCCCGGCCCCGCCGCCGCCACCGCCGCCACCGGGACCACCTGCTGCGCCGGCCCAGCCCGTGCCGCTGGTCGCCGCACCACCGCCGCCTCCGCCGCCGCCTGCCCATTGCAGCAGGATATCGCTCGGGCCGCTGCCTGCCGTGCCCACCGCTCCGATCCCACCCGCGCCCCCGGGACAGGTCGCGGTGCAAAGACCGCCATCACCGCCCGCGCCACCCGCTCTCGCGATACCGCCGGCGTCCAGCCCGCCGCCCGCGCCGCCGCCGCCCGGCGCATCGGTCCGCCCAAAGCTGCCGCCCGCACCGGCCGTTGCACTGACGCTGGACGCCCCGCCCGGATTGGTGCTGGTGGCCCCCAGCCCGGCCGATCCAGCAGGACCACTGGCGCTCGTACCTAGTCCCCCGCCACCGCCCCCGATGGCCTTCAGAAGGGCCTGCGAGCCACGGTAGACGATGCTGCCGCTACCACCCCCGCCGGGTCCGGCCACACCACCCGCGCCTCCGCCGCCGACCACGACGTCCAGCCCCGCCGCAACCCGCGCCGCCGACCAGCTGGCAAGGCTGACGCCGCCTCCACCCCCGCCTCCGCCGCCGAAGCGCGCGCCAGAGGCACCAAACGCCCCGGCCCCGCCGCCACCGCCCCCGGCCACCACGATGGCCTCGACGCTTCTGGCCCAGCTCGGCACGGCATAGGGGCCGCTGGCGTTGAACACCGTCACCTCGCGCCGACCCACGCCTCTGGGCAGGCTGACCTGACCCGTCGCCCGGTCCACACTCAGCGCCTCATGCCAGGTCGTCCCGTCCGCGCTGACCTTCAGCGTCAGGTCGTCGCCCCCGATCAGCCCCAGCTCGGCCCGGCCGGAAAACCCGCTCTGGAACAGCAGCGACAGCACATCGCCCGCCGCCTCCTTGTTGAACGTCAGCCTCAGATCGCCGTCACCGCCCGCCCCGCTCTCCAGCGCGGTCCACAGCGCCTTGTTCACCCGCGCCGCAAAGGGATTGGTCGCATCCGCCGTCGTGTTCAGCCCCAGTCGGCTCAGTCCCTGCAAGGCCCGCAGACGCGACCCCAGCGCCACCCAGTCGCCGCCCGACCGCACGATCAGCTCGCCGGCGTCCTGCACTAGAGCGATCAGCCCGTTTTGCACCGGCACCTCGACCCAGCCGCCCATGTCGGCCCGGACCACCGTCCCCACCGCCCGCGCCGCCCAGTCCGCCCCCGTCCGCCCGGCGGGCAGCACATACAGCGCCCCCTCCTCCGGCGACGCAGGCTGAACCGTCATCGTGCGGCTGACGATCAGCGTCTGCACCAGGGCATCCAGCCGCGTCAGCGCCTCGTTCAGGGTCACGTGTTTCTGCATCTGCCCGGCCGCCAGATACGGCAGCTCCAGTCGGGCGGTTCGGTCGGCGCTCATGCGATTATCTCCGGGGGAATGTCGGAGATCAGTCTGCGCCAGCCGCTTCCTATGGCGGTCTCATGACGCTGCTCGCGCCCAATCCGGAATATAAATCAAAGACTTGGAAGATCTGATCATGCGGACAATCGCCGAACTCTCAGCACTTGGACGCTGCCCGCGAAACGCGCGCTTGACTCATTTAGACGTTTAGCTAATTGTCTTATCATGTCCCAGGTTTTCCGAGCCCTCTCCGATCCGACCCGCCGCCGCGTGCTGCAACTGCTGCGGCAAGGGCCGATGAGCGCGGGCGATCTCAGTGACCGGTTCGACGTCTCCAGACCGACCATGTCGGCGCACTTCGCGGTGCTGAAGGAGGCCGATCTCGTTCACGCCGAAAAGTCCGGAAAATCCGTCATCTATCACCTGAAGCTCTCGGTCCTCGAAGAGGCGCTGCTGGGCTTCGTCCACTCATTCGGCCTGGGCGAGGACGCGCCTCAGCCCGGCAAGGAGACTGCAAGATGAAAAAGGATGTAATCACCGACCTGGCCTGGGGCGGCGGCATACTGGTCCTGGCCCTCATCGCGTCGTTCGCGCGACACCAGGGCTACATCGACCATGATACGACGACACGCATCGTGCTGGGCGCGACGGGGCTGATGGTCGCTTCGTTCGGAAACCGGATGCCCAAGAGAATGGTGCCCAACGCCCGCGCCCATCAGGCGACCCGCGTCGGCGGCTGGTCGCTGGCGATCAGTGGCCTGATCTATGCCGGACTGTGGGCCTTCGCGCCCTTGAACGTGGCGCTGATCGGCGGGTGCGGTGCCATCATTTTGGGCATGGCTATCACCTTCGGCTACTGCCTGTCGCTGCGGGACAAGGCACGAAGCGCCTGATCATCAGGCCGCCCGGCGCATCCCGCCCCGCACCTCGTCGGGCCGCAGGGTCAGCACCCGCACGCCGTCCCTGGTCACCGCCACCGTATGCTCGAACTGGGCCGACAGCTTCCCGTCGGCGGTGACCACGGTCCAGCCGTCGTCCAGCGTCTCGACCATGCGCCGGCCCTGGTTCAGCATCGGCTCGATGGTGAAGGTCATGCCTTCCTTCAGCACCAGCCCTGTCCCCGGCTTGCCGAAATGCAGCACCTGCGGGGCCTCATGCATCTCGCGCCCGATGCCGTGGCCACAGTATTCGCGCACGATGGAATAGCCCGCCCGCCGCGCATGCCGCTCGATCGCATGGCCGATGTCGCCCAGACGCGCGCCGGGCTTTACCGCCAGTATGCCCCGCCACATCGCCTCATATGTCGTCTGCACCAGCCGCTTGGCCGCCGGCGACACCGCCCCGATCAGATAGGTCTTGCTGGAATCGGCGATGAAGCCGTCCTTCTCCAGCGTGATGTCCAGGTTGACGATGTCCCCGTCCCTCAGCACCTCGTCCGCCGAGGGCACGCCATGACAGACCACGGCATTGATCGAGCTGTTCAGCACGAAGCCATAGTCATACTGGCCCTTGCTGGCCGGCCGCGCCTTCAGCTCAACTACGATGAAGGCCTCGACCCGGTCGTTGATCTCCAGCGTGCTCATCCCCGCCAGCGTCAGGCTGTCCAGATGGGTGAACACCTGCGCCAGCAACCGCCCGGCCTCGGCCATCAGCTCCACTTCCGCCGGCGTCTTGGTCACGCCGCGACCGGCTCCGCCACAGGTGCATCCACCCCCGCCGCCTTCAGCTCGCGCGCCACCAGATCCTGATAGCTCACACCGGGATTCATCTCGCACAGCATGCCGATCCGGATCCAGAACGCCGCCTGCCCATTGATCGACCGGCACGACACCCGACTGGCCCGCCGCAGCTGCTCGTGCAGCTCATCCTCGATGTTGACGATGCCCATGGGGTGGTCCTGGTATATACGGTTCGTATGCGTTACATATGGAAATATACTTAGCGTGGCAATCAGGGGGCACCAAGAAAAGTGCGCTTGGCCGAGGAGCCTACGCCGCTTGGTTAACTTACCGAGGTCAAGAACTCTGTGAGGTTGCTTGCGTCGCTCTGATTTTCCGTATCGAGTGCCACAATGAACGGAACAGACTTCAAGGCATTGGAAGGCGTCCGAATAGGCGCAGTTCACGGAGCGGTTGGTGCGTTACCTGCTGCCGCTTTAGTGTTCGCCGACACTCCCTCGGTCGTGGCCCCCGGGGCCCCTCTCTTCGCAGCGGCAATAATCTTGGTCTTGGGCGCTTATATGCACTGGAACCACACTGACACTGGTTTCTGGCTAATTGGCGGAATTGATGCCAGCGACGACGACAAGGCGAAGAACGATAAGGTCCGAAGGGATTTGGCGAGATCAGGCACGCGGCATGTAGCTATGAACTACATCTATGGCCTCGGAAGTGTCGGTTGCACAGCGGCTGGCTTTGCAGGGGTGTATTCGTCGTTTCGCTCAGGAATGTCCGTTGATCAGGGCTTCATCGCAGCTGGCTTGATTCTCGCGGTCACAGCTGTCGAGTTAGTTGCATCAAGGGTAAGACAAGGCGCTCTAGTAGAGCGGATCATCGTGAATTAGTCGCTCGATTAGTGCCGAGGGCGGCGTGGCTGACGATACCTATGGGTCAAGTGCAGCCTTTGAGCGAAGTTACCGCCTCAATCGTGCAAATACACCACCCGTTTCAACTGCGGATCGCGCGCCACCACCTCCATATGCCGCTCATGCTCGCCTGAGGCCTTGGCGTCCGCCTCGCGTGCCTCGACCCAGTGGGTCTGTTCCATCTCGGCCTGCAGGGCCTTGGCGGCCAGCAGGTGGCCCTGGAAGAAGAAGTCGACCGCGTCGCCCAGGATCGGCACCTCGCCCGTCGCTGTATCGACACCCAGATAGCCGGCCATCTTCAGCAGGGTGATCGGCGACGCCTTGGCCCGGAATGCCTGGGTCAGCAGCCATCCCCCCGCCCCCACCGTGTAGACGGTGCCGACGATAGGGATCCACGTCAGCAGGCCGTCCAGCCCGATGCCGAACGGCCCGATGCCGACCGCCCGGTCCGACAGCTTCTTGATGCCCTCGACATTGGCCCAGATCTTCTCGATATCGCCGATGGTCCGCTTGGCCATTCATTCGTCTCCTGCCGCAAAGCTTCCAACGCCCGATGACGTCACCCGTTCAACCGGACCTGCCCGCACGCCCTCCTTTCGCACGGGGCGGCCTGGCCTGGCGCATTGCCGAAGTCCTGATCGGCCTCAGCCTGTTCGCCCCGCTGACCCTGGCGGTGGCGGCCCTGTCCGGCTCGGGCCACCGCTGGATCGACATCCTGGCCCAGTTCACCGCCCCGGCCCTGACGGCCACGGTCCTGCTGACCGCCCTCGTCGCCGTCGCCCGGCTGTGGCGTGCCACCGCCTTCGGCCTGATCGTCTCCGTCACCCTTCTGGTCGCCGTCTGGCCCCAGTGGCTCCCGGCCCAGCCCCCGGCCCGCCCCGGCGCACCCGAACTGACCCTCTATTCCGCCAACGTCCACTATTTGAACACCGACATCGACCGCATGCGCCGCTCGATCGATCAGGCCGATCCCGACATCATTGTGCTGGTCGAACTCAGCCTCCAGACCGCCGACGGCATCGAGGCCCTGCTGGGCGACTATCCGCACCGCGTCCACGCCACCCTTCCGGCCCAGATGCGCGGGCCGTCGCGCTCCATCATCGCCTCGCGCTTTCCCCTGACACAGGTGCCGACCTTCCCCGACCTGCTGCACGATGTCGCCGCCGTGGCCCAGACCCCTCTGGGGCCAATCAACATCGTCGGTGTCCACCTGACCCGCCCTTGGCCCTATGAGTTCCAGCACGGCCAGGTCATCCAGACCGAGAACCTGGCCGACCTTCGCCGCACGACCACCGGCCCCATGATCGTGGCCGGCGATTTCAACAGCGTCTCATCCGCCCGCATCGGCCGTCAGGTCCGCGACGAGGTCGGCCTGCACCCGGCCCCCGGCATTCTGGGCACCTGGCCCACGGCCCTGCCCCCCGTCTTCGGCATGACCATCGACCAGGTCTACCGCTCGTCCGACCTGACCTTCACCCGTCGCCGCCTGGGTCGCCCCAACGGCTCGGACCACGCCCCGGTCATCACGACCTTCACTTTGGCGCAGTGATCAGCGCCTTCAGCCGCGCCTCATGCCCCTCGGTCGGGAAATCGTCCGCGATCCAGCCGTCCTCGAACGCCTTCAGCACCCGCCCCGTCTCCGGCCCAGGCTCCAGTCCCAGCCGCGCCAGCTCCCGTCCTCCGACAGGCAGCCGCGGCACGGTCCAACCGTCGGCCAGCGCCAGCAACCGCCGCGCCTCCGCCTCGCCATTGCCCTCCCCATCCGCCGCTTCCGCCCAGCGCCGCACCACCGCATCCTTGAACCCCGGCCGCCCCTGCCGATAGATCGCCGCCCGCGCCGCCTGATCCGTCATCTCCAGATCGACCACCGCCCAGGCCCGCGCCGCCGCCGTCAGCCGGTCGCGCACCGCATTGGACAGCCGCAGCAGCACCGCCACCGCCTTCACCACATCCTGATCGGGCGGCAGCAGGGCCATCAGCCGCATCTCGGCGTCCGGCGACCGCTCCACCATCGCCTCGAACGTCGCCAGATCGGTCGCCTCGGGCAGCACCTGCGCCAGCACGCCGGCCTCGCGCATGGCCGCCACCGCCCGGCGCGGGTCCGGCGCGGCCAGCAGCTTCAGCATTTCCTTGGACACCCGCTCGGCCGACAGCCGCGTCATCCCCTCGGCCAGGGCCGCGCAGGCAGCCATCGCTTCGTCATCCGGCTCCCCTCGCCCGTACCAGGCGTAGAAGCGGAAGAATCTCAGGATGCGCAGATAGTCCTCGCGGATGCGCGTCCGGGCCTCACCGACAAAAACGATCCGCCCCTCCGCCGCGTCCGACACCCCATGCCCGGTCGGATCGAACACCTCTCCGGACGCATCGGCATACAGCGCATTCAGCCGGAAATCGCGCCGCGCCGCATCCTCGGCCCAGTCGTCGGTGAAGGCCACGGTCGCATTGCGCCCGTCGGTCGAGACGTCCTGCCTCAGGGTAGTGATCTCATAGGGTTTGCGCCCCGAGACCGCCGTCACCGTCCCGTGCGCCATGCCGGTCGGCACGGCCTTCAGCCCCGCCGCCTCGATCGCCGCCTTGGTTTCCTCGGGTTTCAGCGTCGTGGCGATATCCACATCGTCGATGACTTGCCCCATCAGGGCATTGCGCACGCAGCCACCCACGAACCGCGCACAGCTCGGCCCGCCCGCCGCCTCCAGCGCCGCGATCACCGCCCGCGTCGCCGGATCGTTCAGCCAGTCCTGTCCTGTCAGACGCACGCTCACGCCGCATCCTCCCCATCGGCCACGACGACATCCTCGCCGTACAGCCGCACCCTCAGCGCCCGCACGATGCCTGCCGTCACGCCCCAGATGTAGCGCTCGCCGAACGGCATGGCCCAGTACCACCGCCTCGGACCCGTCTCCGGGTCATAATAGTCCCGACGGTGATTGGCCCCGTCGATCAGGAAATCCCACGGCACCTCGAACACCTCGGCCACCTCGTCCGGCGACGGCCTCGTCTCCGGCGCGCGGTTCAGCCAGCCGATCACCGGCGTGACCAGAAACCCCGTCCCCGTTTCATAGGCATCGCCCAGCCCCAGCACCTCGACCGCGCCGGGGTCCAGCGCCACCTCTTCCCACGCCTCGCGCAGCGCCGCCTGAACCGCCGTCTCGCCGGGGTCCAGCCGTCCGCCCGGAAAGGCGATCTGGCCGGTATGGCTGGCCAGGGTGTCGGACCGCCGCGTCATCAGAACGGTCGCCCCACCGTCATGCGCGATTATGGGGATCAGCACCGCCGCCGCCCGCAGCGTCCGCTCTTCGCGCACGGCATCCGGGTTCAGGTCGAAATCGGACCGCGCGGCCCCGCCCTCGATTGACCAGCTTTCGACCGGCAGCAACCGCGCCTTCAATTCGGCCTTCAGTGCCTCTCTACTCATTCGGCGCTCACGGGACCCAGCACAAAGGCCTGCCCCTGCGCCCGCACGACCCACTGCCCGTCCTCGACCTCGGCCGCCTCGACCAGTTCGTAGAAGACAGACCGCGCGATCCGCGCCCACAGATCGGCCCGCACATGCACACGCGGCGCGGGCTCACCCGTCACCGGATCGGTCTCGACGACGATGGGATGCTCCGCCCCCGCCTCGACCTCGTCGCCGACATCGGTGGTGAAGGTCAGACTATCGGCCCCGATCTCCACCGCCACTGCCCGGAACGGCAGATCCTCGACCGTGATCGACAGCTTCTCTCCCGGCGTGACCAGCACATAGCCATCCGCATCCTTGCGCAGGATGGTCGAGAACAGCCGTACCAGCTCGGGCCGCCCGATGGGCGATCCCTCGTGCATCCACAGGCCATCCCTCTGGATGACGATGTCGATGTCGCCGCAATGCTCGGGGTGCCACAGATGCACCGGCGGGATGCCCCGCCCGGGTGCCTGCTTCGCTGCCGCCGCCACGGCGGCCAGTCCGGTCGGATTGTCGGATGAGGTCGGCATCCTACCGATCTAGGCCCGATCCCCCCGCGCCGAAAGCCCTGCGACCGTATCTGACGTATCCGCATGCCAGTCTGGCGCACAGGCTGATGAAACCGCAGGGAAGGCACCACCACCCGATTGTGCACGATGTGCACTCAAATTTTCACAGTGCACATTTCGGACGGACCGACTGCTTTTGCACTTTTGCACCCTGTTTTTCCGAGTGCAAAGTGCGGATTCAGACTAAGCCGCTTCGTCTAAGAAACGCAGATTATGCACTGTTTTAGATGGGCTTTTCCGGTTTAACTTCACCCGCCGCATCGCCTTCGCCCCACCACAGCAGCCGCCGCCCATCGACCGGGCCGGGCATGACGACACCCTCGGCCTTCCGGAACCCGAACCGTTCGAAGTAGGGCACGTCTCCAACCAGCAATACGCCCGCCGCATCCCCGCTCCCAGCAAAGGCCAGGCAGGCCTGGACCAGCTCGGCCCCCAGCCCTCCCCGCCGGTTGCCAGCCTCGACCGCGATCGGCCCCAGAAAGACCGCTCGCGTATCGCCGATTGTGATCGCCCACAGCCTGACCGAGCCGATGACAGCGCCGTCCTCCCGCGCCACAAAGCCCGCAACCACCGACGCCCGCTCGCGCAGCCGCTCCGCTGTCTTGGCATACCGGCCCGGCCCGAAGGCGGCCAGAACCAGGGCCTCGACCGCCGCGGCGTCTGCAGGTGTCTCGGTCTCGATACGAACAGGGGCTGACGGCGTGTCGAACATGGGCGTGGCGCCTAAAGGCCTGCGCCCCGCAGCGCAATGGCCAATCAGCCGACCTTGCTGAAATCCGGAGCCCGCTTCTGGCTGAAGGCCATGAAGGCCTCCATCGCCTCGGGGCTCTTCATCTGGCTGCCAAAGGCTTCGCCCTCGCGCTGCATCAGGGCCCACAGATGTTCGGCATCCCGCATCAGCCGCTTGGTCTTGCGCAGCGAGTTGGGGGCTCGCGCGGCCAGCCTGCCAGCCAGGTCCAGCGCCGTCGCCTCGACCTGGTCGCTCGCCACCGCCCGGTTGGCCAGGCCCCAGGCCACGGCTGTGCGCCCGTCGACCGGCTCGCCCAGGGCAAAGATCTCGAATGCCCGCTGATGCCCCAGCACCTGCGGCAGCAACAGGCTGGACGCCGCCTCCGGAGCCAGCGCCAGATTGATGAACGGTGCCGACAGCAGCGCATCCTCGGCCACCACCACCATGTCGCAGTGGAGCAGCAGCGTCAGCCCGATCCCCACGGCCCGCCCCCGCACCGCCGCCACCGCGGGCTTGTCCAGATCGGCCAGCGCCTTCAGGAACCGGAACACCGGCATATCCAGCGGCTCACCCGCCTGCGATCCGATCGCGATGAAGTCGGCGATATCGTTGCCTGCCGAGAAGCTGTCACCCTCGGCCCGGAACAGCAAGACCCGCACGGCATCGTCGCTCTGCGCCCTCTGCGTCGCCTCGGCCAGGGCGGAATACATCGCCTGTGTGATGGCATTTTTCTTGTCAGGCCGCGCGAAGGTCACGCTCAGGATGCCGCCGCTCAGGTCGGTACGGATATGGTCGGTCATGGCTCAGGCCTCCTCGATGTGGGTAGCGGTCCACCAGTCCACGCCATCGGCGTCCCGGGTCCGCTCGGCACGACCCTGACGGGCCAGATAGTTCAGATGCGCGATCGCTTCGCCCGTGGCCATGCCCCGAACCCCGTCGCCGATGGGGCGCGCAAACAGGCTGCCGAACACGTCCACCGCCCGCTTGGGCTCTTTCAGCGATCGCTCCAGCCGCTTCAGCGACATCTCATGCCCCCGGATCAGAGCATCCAGCCGCATGTGAACGCCATAGAACGGCTCGCCATGCGACGGCAGGATCAGCGCGCCCTCCGGCAGCACCGTCTTCATCCGCTCCAGCGAGACAAGCCAGTCCCCAAGCGGATCGGCCTCCGGCTCCGTGGGCCACACCGAGACATTGGAGGATATGCGCGGCAGGATCTGATCTCCGCCCAGCACCACATCGTCGCTCTCGCGCCACAGACAGGCATGCTCCGGGCTGTGCCCCTCGCCCACCACCACGCGCCAGTCGTGACCGCCTATGCTGATCCGGTCACCCTCGCTGATCCGCATATAGCCAGCGGGCATCGGCGACACCGCCATACCGAACCGCCCGAACTCGCGCCGGTAGGTCTCGATCTGGGTCTCGTCCCAGCCCGCCGCGCGATAGAAGGTCTCGCCTGCCTTCGGGGCCGTCTTGCCCGTATCCGACACCAGCATCCGCGCAATCACATACTCCAACCGCGTCATCAGAAGGGGCGCATCGAACCGCTCGCACAGCCATCCCGCCAGACCGATGTGATCGGGATGCATGTGGGTACAGATCACCCGCGTCACCGGCCTCCCGCCCAGCGGCCCGCTCAGGATCGCTTCCCACAGCCCCCGCGTCTCCTCGATCGCCAGACCGGTATCGACAACGACCCAGCCTTCGCCATCCTCGATCGCGAAGACATTGATGTGGTTCAGGGCGATCGGCATCGGCAACCGCATCCACAGCACGCCGGGTGCGACCGGGGTTGCCTCTCCCGGGTTTGGCAAAGTGGCAAACGGATAGGTCAGGCCGCGCATATCGCGTGCCTCGTCTTTTCGCTCCGTTACGACGACGCCGTCCGCCAAGTCCGTCTCCTTTGAAGACCCTTGTCTAGGCCTAAACCGAATCGTGCGCCAGACACAGCGCACTTGACCCAGACGCCATTCCGCCTGACGCTGACCACAGTATGGATTTCCATCGGTTCGGAGCTTGACCGTGTCTCATTCTCGTCTGTTCACCGCCATCATATGTGGCCTGACACTGAGCTTAGGTGCCGCTCAGGTAGCCAATGCCCAAAGTCCGGGGGGCGGCTCGCTCCCAGAGGCCGGCGGGCGCGCTGCACCGGGCAACCCTTCCGATCCCATCAATGCGCGTGGGACACGCGACACGTCCGCTACGCGCCTTCGCGGCGCAAGACGTGAACGTGCAGCGCCCGCAGCGCCCACCGCCGAGCAGATCACGGCTGGCGCACAGGCTTTGGCTACCGCCTCAGGCCTGGCCTGCGAAGTCACCCAGGCCACTCTGCTAGGGCAGGATCAGCAGCAGCAACAGATCTATGAGGCAGCCTGCGCGACTGGCCCGGGCTACATCATTGTCGGTTCCACTCCCCCTTTGGCCGTCGACTGCCTGGAGCTCGCCGGTACGGCCGCAACGGCAAGAGCTCGTAACCCGGAGGCCAACGTCGGCCAGCAATGTGCCCTGCCAGCCAATGACAATGGCCTCGCCGTCATCGGCGGCTGGGCCCGCGAAGCGGGCGTGACCTGCACCGTCGATCAGGCCTTGGCGATCGGCAAGAGCATGAGCGGTTCCATGATCTACGAAGTCGGCTGCGCCAACGCGGACGGATATTGGCTGGAAAAGACATCCACAGGCTGGGATCTGCAGGAATGCATTCAGGTTCAGGCTTCCGAGGGGGCCTGCAACTTCACAACACCGGCAGAACAGGCCGCCGGCTTCCGAACCAAGCTGGCGGGGACAGACGCCGCTGCCTGTGATGTCCAGACCGTTCGGCTGATGGGACGTAATGCCAACGGGCAGTTCTACGAAGCCAAATGCGGCGCAGGTGACGGTTACATCGCTCGCGTCAACAATGAGGGTGTCACGCAGCAGGTCTACCCCTGCGCCACAGCTCAGAACATCGGCGGCGGCTGCCGGCTGACCACGACCGCAGCGGCCGCGGCACCGACCGAGTAGTACATCCCGCTTCCCGTTTCCTCACGCCCTCCGGAGTCCGCTCCGGAGGGCGTTTTCACATCCGGCTTCACAGAACGCCCCGACGCGACGTAATCAGGGCGGATGCGCATCGCCACCTGGAACGTCAACTCCGTCAACGCCCGGCTCCCGACCGTGCTGGCCTGGCTCGAGGCCGCCGCGCCAGACGTGGTCTGCATGCAGGAAATCAAATGCCAGGATGAGAAATTCCCGCGCGAGGCCTTTGAGTCGCTTGGCTACAACGTCGAGGTCCACGGGCAGAAGAGCTACAATGGCGTCGCACTGCTCTCGAAACACCCGGTCTCGGACGTCCGCCGCGGCCTGCCTGGCACCGACACCTCCGGTGTCGAGTCCGACTTCGAGCAGGCCCGGTATATCGAGGCCCTGGTCGAGACCCCGCGCCCTGTCCGCGTCGGCGGCCTGTATCTGCCCAACGGCAATCCGGTCGGCACTGAAAAATTCGCCTACAAGCTGTCGTGGTTGGACCGTCTCCACACTCACGCCCGCGATCTGTTGGCTCAGGAAGAAGCCTTCGTTCTGTGCGGTGACTACAATGTCATACCCACGCCGCAGGACGCCAAGACGCCGGACGCCTGGCTGGGCGATGCCCTCTACCAACCCCAGAGCAAGGCTGCCTTTCGCGCACTGAAACACCTCGGACTGTCCGAAGCCGGCGAACTGGGCCAGCAGCCGCCCGGCACCTTTACTTTCTGGGACTATCAGGCCGGGGCCTGGCAGCGCGACAACGGCATCCGCATCGACTTCCACCTGCTCTCGCCCCAGGCCGCAGACCGGTTCCGGGGGATTGAGACCCACCGTGACGCCCGCGACATGGACAAGCCCAGCGACCACGTCCCCGTGGTCGTCGATCTGGAGGACTGAGCATGGCCGAGGCCCTGCGCCTGGTGCTTCTGGTGGCGCTGGCGGCAGCGGCACTGACCACCGGTGCCCTCGTCCTGGCCTGGTGGATGGAGCCTCTGCGCCGCATGAAGCGGGCGCTGTTCAAATCACTGGCGGCATCGCCCGAGGCCGAGGCCTATTCTCCCGCAGAAGGCCGCGCCGCTGGCCTGGATTTTGACGAGGCGCAGGTCAGCGTCCTGTGGAATCGCGGCGGCTCGGGCCTGGTCTACGACTTCCACGAAATCGAGGGCGGTGAGATCATCGTCGACGGGCACGTCGTGGCCCGCGTGCGACGCGGCGAGACCCGCAAGTCCCTCGACATCCTGGCACCCGATGCTGAACAGGTCACCCTGCGCCTGCTGTTCGACGACCCTCGCCACCCGGAGTTCGAGCTGGCCCTGTGGGACGCGACCCTGCCGGTCCAGACCAGCTCACCGGGCGAGGCCCTGCGCCTGGGCCGGCGCTGGCTGTCACATCTGGAAGCCCTGCTGAAGGGCTAGCCCACACGCGACGCCAACACCTTGCGCAACTGCCGCCCCACCGCCAGTGGCCGCCCATCCTGGGCCCAGGCGGTAGCATCTTCGACCGTCCAGCCTGCGTGGCTGTCGCGCGAGACGAACTCGAAATAGGTCCAGCCGTCCGGGGCCGCATCCTCGGGCACCGGGCCAAAGAAGTCATAGCGCAGGTCGGCCGTGGCCGAGACGGCGGGCGGCGGGGGCAGCATGGTCCAGTAGACCGGAAAGGTCGCATCCAGCAGAAAGGCCAGCCGCGCCTCGTCCAGAGGCTGGCCGTCCACGGTCCGCATCCACACACCCATCCGGTCGGTCGTATTCTTACCGAACAGCTGGATGCCGCCGACGAACCGATGCTCCACATGACGCAGGAAATGCGGTGCGAACCCGTCGCCCATCGGCGTCAGAGGTTGGTCCTCCAGCGGTGGCGGCACGATGGCGGCGGCACGCACCTCCGGCCCGTCGCCCGCACTGCCAAAGGTCACCTGGGCGCTCATCGCCAGCCGATCCCCCTGCCCGGCCCGCACGGAGGTATAGACCGCGGAACGCCCACCCCTCAGCTTCTCGCTTGTCAGGGTTAGCGGTTCAAACCGGGCCCCGACCAGGAACTGGACCGATACGCTCCGCAGCGGCTGGGTGATCTCCAGCGCCTGACGTGGAGCCTTCACCGCCAGGGCGCTCATCAGCCCGCCGAACGGCGCGCCCTTCTCGCCCGGCCAACTCTGCGGCGCGTTGGAGAAACCGGTGGTCAGATCGGCCGTCAGACCCCCCGCGCCGTTGGCGGTCAAGGTCAGGGCCTGATCCAGAGTCTGCTCGGTCATGGGTCGCTTCAAAAAAACGGGCGGTCGACGCGAGGTCTTCCGCCCGGAGGTCGAGGGGATCAGGACGCGTCGCGCAGGTGGTGCGATATGTCCATAGCCAAAAGCAACTTACCTCGTCCGTTCCGAATGACAACCCTCTTGCAAATCCCCTGACGCAGGGTCACTTTCGTCCGTATGGGACGCACCGCCGATTATTCACGCCAGAGCTGTTCGATCGCCGCGACACTGGAGGTCATCGGCGATCCCTGGACCCTGCTGGTCATCCGCGACGCCTTCAACGGCATCAGCCGCTTCGAACAGTGGCAGGACCGCTTGGGCGTCGCACGCAATGTACTGGCCGCGCGGCTGAAATCGCTGGTCCAGCACGGCGTGCTGGAGCCGCGGCTTTACTCCGAGCGTCCGCCCCGTAACGAATATGTCCTCACCGCCAAGGGCAAGGATCTGTACGGCGTCCTGGTCACCCTGCACGGTTGGGGAAACAAGCATGTGTACGGCAACACCGACGCCGGCTTTGCCATGATCCACAAGACCTGCGGCCACGACCTGACCCCGCGCATCGCCTGTGGCCACTGCAACGAAATCGTCAAGCCGCGCGATCTTCTGCTGACCCGCACCGCCGACTGTCCGACCGTCGGAGACCTGCTTCCGCGTCAGCCCACGAGTGAGAACGCAGGCTAGCCCGGCTTGCCTGCCCGGGCCCGATGGCCCATCTCGCCCCCATCATCGCCCCTGCGGCGCACCAGCCATGGATACTGTCCTGATGTCCGATCCCGTCGTCATCGTCTCGTTCGCCCGCACGCCCATGGGCGGTTTCCAGGGAGCCTTCGCCACCACCAAGGCGACCGACCTGGGGGCGGCGGCGGTTAAGGCGGCCGTCGAACGTGCCGGTGTCGCGCCTGAAAAGATCGAGCAGATCTACATGGGCTGCGTCCTGCCCGCCGGTCTTGGGCAAGCCCCCGCACGCCAGGCCGCCCTCGGCGCGGGCTTGGGCCAGCATGTCGAGGCGACCACGGTCAACAAGATGTGCGGCTCGGGCCTGCAGGCCGTCATGATGGCCTCCGACAGCCTGATGGCGGGCAGCGCCGACGTCATCGTGGCCGGCGGCATGGAGTCGATGACCGGCGCGCCCTACCTGATGAACAAGCACCGCGGTGGTGCCCGCATCGGCCACGACGTCATCGTCGACAGCATGATGATGGACGGGCTGGAGGACGCCTATTCCCCAGGCAAGCCGATGGGCTCCTTCGCCGAGGACACGGCCAAAACCTATCAGTTCACGCGCGAAGCCCAGGATGCCTATGCGGTCGAAAGTCTGACCCGCGCCCGCGCCGCCATCGCCTCGGGAGCCTTCAAGGCCGAGATCACCCCGGTGGACGTCACCACCCGCAAGGGTACCCAGACCATCAGCGAGGACGAACAACCCGGCAAGGCCATGCCCGAGAAGATCCCCGGCCTGAAGCCCGCCTTTGCCAAGGACGGCACCATCACCGCCGCCTCCTCTGCCTCGATCTCCGACGGTGCCGCGGCCCTGGTCATGACGCGCGAGAGCGTGGCCAAGGCGCTGGGCCTGCCTATAGTCGCGCGCATCATCAGCCATTCGGCCCATGCGCACGAGCCCGGCCTGTTCACCACCGCCCCCGTCCCGGCCATCCAGAAGGCGCTGAAGAAGGCGGGCTGGTCGGTCGAGGATGTCGATCTGTGGGAGGTCAACGAGGCCTTCGCCGTCGTCCCCATGATCGCCATGCAGGAACTGGGCATCGACCACGCCAGGCTGAACGTTAACGGCGGCGCGACCGCCCTCGGGCACCCCATCGGCGCGTCGGGCGCGCGCGTTCTGGCCACCCTGCTGGGTGCGCTTCAGGCGCGCGGCGGCAAGCGCGGCGTGGCATCGCTGTGCATCGGTGGCGGCGAAGCCGTGGCCCTGGCCGTCGAAATGGCCTGACGCTCGCGCGGCGCGTCACGCGCCATCAACCGCGCCAGCGCCGGGCCTCCGGTGGTCAGGACGATCATCTGCGACTCCCGCAGTTGCGAACCATTAGCAGGTTTGCGCAGAAGGCTGGGTCGTGGCAAGCCCTCATTGTGAAGCGGGAGATCACGCATGCGTGTCGATGGAAAACTGGATTACCTCGAACTCCCCGCCGACAGCACCGGCACGATCAAGGCCTTCTACGGCGCGGCCTTCGGCTGGACGTTCCAGGATTATGGCCCGACCTATGCGGCCTTCAGCGAAGGTCTGGACGGCGGGTTCGATGCCGATGAGGCCGCGCTGAAAGCGCCCCTGCCCGTCCTCTATGCCACAGATCTGGAGGCGGCCCTGGCCCGCGTGACAGCGGCGGGTGGAACTATCGTCAAGCCGATCTTCGACTTCCCCGGCGGACAGCGCTTTCACTTCCGCGATCCGGCCGGCAATGAACTGGCTATCTGGTCCGAGCCGAAGGCGACGTGACCACGGCGACCATCGCCAAATCCTGTGGCGACTGCGGCCTGTGCTGCAAGCTGATGGGCGTCACGGCCCTGTCCAAACCCGCAGGAAAATGGTGCCGCCATTTCGGCAAGACCAGCGGCTGCGCCATCTATGCTGACCGCCCGGATGATTGCCGCGTCTTCAACTGCCTGTGGCTGCTGACCGATGCGCTCGACGAAACGTGGAAACCCTCCGTCGCGGGCTTCGTCCTGCACAGCGAGCAGGGCGGTGCGCGCCTGATCGTCGAGTCCGACCCCGCTCGCCCGCATGACTGGCGGCGCGAGCCCTATCAGTCGGCTCTGCGTCGCTGGGCCGAGGCTCCGGGACAGGAGGTGCTGGTGTTCGCCGGGCTGCGCGGTGTCAGGCTGGGCTCGACGGACTCCCCCGTCAGGCGGTCTGCGGCCTAGCGCACATCCACCGTCTGGCCGATCCGCTCGGCCAAGGCCTGATCGGCTCCCTCCAGCGACATGATCCAGACATGGATTTCCTTTGGCGCGGTCTCGCGCTGGAACAGATGCTCCATGGCGTGGCGCGTGCCGCCCTGGTTGGCCACGACCGTGGCGCGGCCCCCGACTTCGGCCATCTCGCCGGAATAGATGGGAAACTGCGACGATGGCCCGGCATAGATCATGGCGAAGGATTTATCGCCCCGCTTGACCGTGTAGATCTTGAAGTTCGGACCGGGCCGCCCCGTCTCGATCCGGAAACCGGGCGGCAATTCGATGGAGAACGGCAGGGCGGCGATGGCCGCCGCATCCAGCACCGTCGCGGCCGGAGCCGGAGCCGGAGCCGGAGCAGGCGCGCTCGTCTCTGCCGTCGCCGATGCGGCTGGAGGTACGGCTGCCGATGAAGGCGTCGCAGCGGGCGGCCGGGCAGCGGTCGATGCCGCGGCGGGAGCCGGTGTCACGATCGGCGGCGGAGGCGGCGCCCCCTCGGCCCTCGGGGCGGCCGTCACGGTCGGTGTCGATGCGGCAGGCGAGCGACTGGGTACGGAGCCGAGCGCGCCGGGACGGACCGTGGTCGAGGGCTGGGCTTGAGCCGGGGCACCGTTCAGGCTTCCCGTGATATCTGGCGATCCCGCTGGCCGTGCCGTGGCGGGTGCTGGTGTCTGCGTCGCGGTCTGAGCATGGACCAGGGCCGGAGAGGCGGCGAGGATGAGGGCCGCGAAAGCGATACTTTTCATCCTGCCAATGTCGCCCTTCAGCCCGCGAACGGCAAGGCCCTCAGCGCATAGGCGACGATGGCTGTCACCCCGGCGGCCACGACCGACAGGGCGACGAACCAGGCCAGCCGCTTCCACAGGGGACCGGGCGGCTCGTCAGGTGTGGGCGGGGGGACGGGATCAATGATGATAGCCGGCATCCTCGTCGATCTTGCCCCGGAACACCCAATAGACCCAGGCAGTATAGGCCAGGATGGCGGGCAGGATCGCCACCACCCCCACCAGCATCAGACCCAGAGCATTGTCCGGCGCCGCAGCCAGGCGGAAATCGACGGCGTAGGGCACAATGTAGGGGGTGAAGCTGGCAGCCAGCCCCAGATAGCCCGACAAAAACACCAAAATCGCACCGACGAAGGGCAGCACGTGCGACGACCGCTGCACCGAGCCAACCAGCAGGATCAGTCCGGCCAGACCCAGCAGGGGCACAGGCAGGAGTGGCCCCAGCACGCCCCAGTCGACCCCGAACCCCTGCGTCAGGTCGAAGCCCCAGCGCAAGGCGATGCGTGGATGCACGAACAGTGTGGCGACACTGACCGCGGCCAGCAGCCCTGCCGTGCACGCCGCGCTGATCAACGACCAGCGCTTGGCATCACCATGCAGATTGTCCTTGGTCTTCAGCATCAGCCAGGTCGCGCCCAGCAGGGCATAGCCCGCCACGATCCCGGCGGAAACCAGCAGCGTATAGGGCGTGAACCAATCGAACGGCCCACCCGCAAACTGTTGGTCGGCCACCGTCACGCCCTGGATGAAGCCACCCAAAATCAGCCCTTGTGCCGCAGCGGTCAGTATCGACCCGCCCGCGAACATCTGGGTCCAGAATTTGCGACCGCGCTTGCGGGCCCTAAAGCGGAACTCGAACGCCACGCCGCGCAGGATCAAGCCCGCCAGCATCAGCAGCACAGGCAGATACAGCGCCGGCATCAGGACGGAATAGGCCAACGGGAACGCCGCCAGCAGCCCCCCGCCCCCCAGCACCAGCCAGGTCTCGTTCCCATCCCAGACGGGCGCGATGGTGTTCATCATCACGTCGCGCTCGCCCGGCGACTTGGCGAACGGAAACAGGATGCCGACACCCAGATCGAACCCGTCCAGCATGACGTACAGCAGCACGGCGGTGGCGATCACCCCGGCCCAGATCAGTGGCAGGTCCATCAGCTTTCGTCTCCGGGAATGCCACCCTCGGCATCGGCGGGTGCCTTGGCCAGGGCCGAGCCGGGCGCGCGGTCCTGACGCGGATCGGGTTCGGCCAGCGCCGCCTTGGGTCCCTCGGCCATCAGCCGCAGGATGAACAGAGCCCCCGCAGTGAACACCAGCGCATAGACCAGAACATAGACCGTCAGACTGGTCGCCACCTCGGCCGCCGTGACGGGCGACACGGCGTCACGCGTCTTCAGCACGCCATAGACGACCCAAGGCTGGCGTCCGACCTCCGTGACCATCCAGCCGGCCAGCACCGCAATGAAGCCGCTCGGCCCCATGGCCACGCAGAACTTCAGGAACCACCGGCTCTCGAACAGCCGCTTCCGCCAGATCAGCACGGCCCCGACGCCACCCAGGGCAATCATCAGAAGACCCAGCCCCACCATGATGCGGAAGCCGAAGAAGGGAATGAAGGGCGGCGGCTGATCCTCACGCGGCCAGGCATCCAGACCCTGGATGACCTCATCCTTCGGCAGGTTCTGGATCATGTTGCCGATTCCCGGGATCGACACTTCGAAATGGTTCTTCTGCGCCTCGCGGTTGGGGATACCGAACAGATGCAGGGGCTGGTTGGCCCGGGTTTCCCAATAACCCTCAATGGCGGCGGTCTTGGACGGCTGGTATTTATGGGCCACCTCGCCTGACCAGTGCCCGACGACCAGTTGCAGCGGCGCAGCTACGGCGACCAGGCCAATGGCCATGACCAGGGCGATCCGGCTCTCCGTCCAGGCCTTGCTGCCCCGCTTCTCTTTCAGCACCCGCCATGCCGACGCTCCGCCCACGACCAGTGCGGTGGTCATGAAGGCCGCCAGCAGCATATGCACCAGCCGGGACGGGAAGCTGGGGTTGAACACAACCTGCCAGAAGTCCGTGGCCTGGAACCGGCCGTCGGCCATGATCTCGAAGCCCTGCGGCGTCTGCATCCAGCTGTTGGCCGACAGGATCCAGAAGGCCGAAATGGTCGTCCCGATCGCTACCAGCACGGTGGCTGTGAAGTGAAGTTTTGGCCCGACCTTCTTCCAGCCGAACAGCATGACCCCCAGGAACGACGCCTCCAGGAAGAAGGCCGTCAGCACCTCGAATGCCAGCAGCGGCCCGATCACCCCGCCCGTCAGGCGGATGAACTCCGACCAGTTGGTGCCGAACTGGTAGCTCAGCACCACACCCGACACGACGCCCATGCCGAAGCTGAGGGCGAAGATCTTCACCCAGAACAGATACAGGGTCTTGAAGGCATCCCGCTTGGTCCAGAGCCATAGCCCCTCAAGCACCGCCAGAAAGGCGGCCAGCCCGATCGTGAAGGCCGGGAACAGGATGTGAAATGCGATGGTGAAGGCAAACTGCATCCGCGACAGCAGAAGCGCGTCGAATTCCACGGTGATCGCCTTTTCAAATAACCCTACGACAATTGCGGCTTTATACCCGACGAACCGCAGAGTCCATGAGCTTACGGTCGCGCGGCGGAAGGTCGCAAAGCTTGGCTGTTGATAATCAGGCGGCGGGCAGTTCGATCCAGAAGGTCGCACCTTCGCCCGGCGTAGAGATCACGCCAATACTGCCCCCCTGCAGCTCCACGAGGCGCTTGGCCAGAGCCAGGCCGATGCCATGGCCCTCGATGGTGGATCGTTCCAGTCCCAATCGATTGAAAGGCTCGAACAGTTGCGCCTGTTTCTCGAGCGACAGGCCGGGCCCCTGATCGCTCACCTCAACCCGCACGGCATCATGGACCCGGCAGGCGCGGAAAGTGACGAGGCCGCCGCTGGACCCATATTTCACGGCATTGCTGGCAAGGTTGGTGATGATCTGGTTCAGACGCTGAGAGTCGGCCAGCGCAACCAGCCCGTCGCCCTCGGTGACCACCTCCAGCCTGAGCTCTGTCGCTTCGGGCCGCAGGGCTGTCGCGCGACGTACATCTTCAAGAACACCCGGCACATCTGTGGGCCGCAACTCGACACGGACATCCCCGGATTCGGCACGCGCGACATCCAGCAGGTCGTGCGCCAAGGTTTCTACCTGACGTGCCGTCTTCACGACCATGGCAGCCATTTCGGTCTGGGTGTCGTTGATCGGCCCCAGTTGCCCGCCCTGCCAGAGCTCACCGATGCCGATGATGCCACCGACAGGACTCTTGATCTCATGCGCCACATTAGCCAGCAGGCGCGACTTGGCCGCAGAGGCCTTCTCGGCCCGAACCTGACCCAGTTTGGCGCGATCCGACAACCGGTCACGCTCTTCCAGCAGAGCCGCCACAAGCATGATCGGTAAATAGCCCAACAACACCAGCAACTGCGCCATCAAGGCCTGGTCAGCTCGGCTGAAATCGCCTGCGAAAGGCCCGTGGCCCTTCATGCTGCCGCCGACCGCCAGAATGGTGATGATCAGAAGGGCAGCCGTCACGCCAAGCATACGCAGGCGCACCGCAATCAGCAGCAGGATCGGCAAAATCAGGAACGACAACTGCACATTCAGGTGGACGAAGACAATCCAGCTTCCCACCGTCAAGAGCGCCATCAGCACAGCCGCTTCGAGCGCAGCAGCCGGAGCCCGCAGACGCAGAATTTCGCGCTTCGTAAGCGACAGTCCGAAGCTGCCTATAATGGCAATGCTCAAGGCGTGCCCGAACCACCAGGTCTGGGCACTTTGAATCGGATTTGTGCCATCCAGAAAATACAATGCAGTACTGGACAGCAAGGCAGCCGGAATGGGCGCAACCAAGGCTGCCCCCAGCAGGAACCGGGTCGCGCCTTCCACAGTGGCCAGGTTCAGGGTCGGTGCGAAACGCCGCGCGATCCACACCGCCATTCCGACGTCCAGCATATTGGCTGCCGTGAACATGGCCGTGTGAGCAGTGTCGTTGCCAATAAGGAAATTTCCCGCCGCCATGCCCATGGCGATCAGGCCCGCGAAACTAAGGTCGTACATCCGGCCTGTGGACGTTCGCAGCCACACAACCACGGCCAGTCCCGCCGCTCCCCAAAGCGGAGCAACCAGACCGACGGAACGCGCAAAACTGATCGAGATGACCACCATCACCGTCACGGCGATGGCGGTGAATACCGGAGCCATGGTCTGGCGACGCCGTCTCAGACTGGCCGCCTCACGCGCCAGCTTTGCCGCTGCGACCTGATCTGCCGCAGCGACGGGTGCGCTGTCGGATGGGGCGAGCGCGCGGCTCATGGGCATGGGACGGTTCCGATGGACGCAATAAGGACCAGCCTTAGCGGTCGTCCCCTAACATCCCCTGAAGGATCAGTTCGCCGATGCAAGCACCTGATTGAACTCGCGCACTGCCAGTGCCGGACCGCCAGGATGATCCCAGACCGCACTGCTGACAGCGACGAAATCTGCACCCGCCTTGGCCAGGTCTGCTGCGTTCTGGGGTGTAACTCCCCCAATCGCGACGCATGGCACTTCGACCGTTTCCTGCCAGATAGTCAGGATTTCCGGGTCAGGACGGTGGGTCGTCGCCTTGGTCGTCGAGGGACGGAAGGCTCCGAACGCCACATAGTCTGCGCCAGCTTCGGCTGCATCCATCGCCAGTTCGCGGCTGTCGTGGCATGTGACGCCGATCATGGCTTCCGTGCCCATGATCCGCCTGGCCTCGGCCAACGGCATATCCGACTGCCCCAGATGCACGCCGTCACAGCCCGACCGCTTCGCCAGATCCGGCCTGTCGTTCAGAATGACCGCGACGCCACGCCGCTGGGCCACCGGCAGTATCGCCTCAACCGCAGCCAAAACTCCGGGGTCGTCCGCCGCCTTCAACCTGACCTGCAGGGCGGCAACATCGCCAGCGTCCAGGGCGTTCGCCAGGGTCAAAACAAACGCTTCCAGGTCCGGGATCGCTGAAGGCGTTATCAGATACAGCCGACAGGGCGGGCGGGCGGGGATCAAAGGTTGTTTGGCCATACAGGGCAGTTGCGATGCGACGATGTCCGCGTCAACCCGCCCCGCTGCGAACGCCTTGCATTCGCCTTAACGTGCCTGCTATAGCGAACCATTCGCATCACCAGCCGGGTTTCGCCTGTCGTGTACGTCTGCAACTGCAATGGTCTTCGCAAACGTGATGTGGCCCTGGCCATCGAGGCTGGTGCCTGCCGTCCACGCGACATCTTCACGCGCAACCAATGTCAGGCCCAATGCGCCAAATGCGTCTGCGAAATGCGTCAGATGATTCAGGAAACGCAGCAGGCGTTCGCCATGGCCGCCGAATAGCCAACGGCAACGGCTTTGCGCGGAAAAATCATTCGCAATATCAATGTGCTGATAAGTAATCGCAAAAGATCACAGGCCTTTTTCCTGTGATACAACTGTCTGGCTAGGACGGGATGCGTCCGGGGCCGTCGGCTCCACACCCGCCCATCGAAAGAGACAAGGCCATGAAGGGCGATCCCGCGATCATCCGCACGCTCAATGCAGTGCTGACCAACGAACTCACTGCCGTGAACCAGTATTTCCTGCATGCCCGCATGTTCGAAAGCTGGGGCCTGAAACACCTTGGCCAGATCATTTACGACGAGTCGATCGGCGAGATGAAACATGCCGACATGCTCATCAAGCGCATCCTCTTTCTGGATGGCCTGCCCAATCTTCAGGATTTGCACAAACTGAAGATCGGCGAGGAAGCGGTCGAATGTCTGGGGGCCGACCTTCAGCTTGAAATCGACAGCCGCGCGACGACCGCCGCCGCCGTGGCCCAGTGCGAGGCCGCCGGTGACTTTGTCAGCCGCGACCTGCTGATGCGGATTCTGAATGACACCGAAGAGCACATCGACTTCCTGGAAAACCAGCACCACCTGATCCGCCAGCTGGGCGTGCAGAACTATCTGCAATCCGCGATGACCGAGATCAGCCCGGACAAGTCCGCCACCGGCAACTGATCGGCGGAACCGCAACGCCGCCTAGCCCATTGTTCGGTCAGCAACAGAAGGGCTGACCATGACGGACATTGCAGAATTCGTGGACGACGCACGCGACGCGGCGCTGGATTTCGTCAATGGCGACGAGCGCGACGTGGGCCATGTCGTCCTGGGGGTCGTGGTGACGGCCGGATTCGCCCTGGCCGCGACTTTCCTGGCCAACAAGGCGTTGCAACCGCGACTTTCGGCCTCGGACATCCGCCGCGGGGCCCGGCCCGTGACGGAGCGTCCGCGGGGAGCCATGAGCATGATCGTGCCGGCGGTCTTCTCGGCGACCAGCCTGTCGGCCGTCCGCGTCTGGAACGGGCCGAAGAGCCAACGCCGCACCGGCACCCTGGCCCTGTGGGCCGCAACCCAGGTGGTCAATGCGATCTGGCTGGCGGCGCGCCCGGCGGGCCGAGGCTTCCAGATCGCTGCGGCCATGGCCTCGGCGGGCATGGCTGCGGCCTTTGCCCATGAGGCCCGCAAGCTGGATGAGGGGGCGGGAAAGATGGCCTCTCCGATCGGCGGCGCGACCCGCCTGATGAACAAGGTCGAGGACAAGCTTTCGGACGACCATCGCACCGTCCACTGACGGACAGCGCCTTGCCGTAAGCCCCGGCTTCCTTTACGGACTGCGCCCGCTCGTGCGCGCCACAAGGGCTGCGCCAAAACCTTTTCGAGACACCGATGAAGATCAACGGCAACACCATCAAGCCCGGCATGGTTCTGCAGGTCAACGGCGGCCTGTGGGTCGTGACCAAGGCCAGCCACGTCAAGCCCGGCAAGGGCGGGGCCTTCGCCAACGTCGAGGCCAAGAACCTGGAAACCGGCAACAAGCTGAACGAACGCTTCCGGTCGGAAGACAAGGTCGAGCGGGTGACGCTGGAGCAGAAGGACTTCTCCTACCTGTTCGACAATGGCGACAGCCTGGTCTTCATGGACGACACCACCTACGAGCAGGTCGAACTGCAGAAGGACTGGGTCGGCGAAGATCGCATCGCCTATCTGCAAGAGGGCATGAAGGTCATCATCGAGACGCATGAAGACCGCCCCATCGGCTTGTCCCTGCCCGACCAGGTTACCCTGGAAGTGGTCGAGACCGAGCCGACGGTGAAGGGCCAGACGGCGTCGTCATCGTACAAGCCGGCGATAGCCAACAACGGCGTCCGCATCATGATTCCGCCCTATATGGGCGTGGGCGAAAAGATCGTCGTCGATACCTCGACCGGCGAATACGTCCGCCGCGCGGACTGATTACACTCAACACTCGGCCCCATCCGGAGCCGTTGAACTTCTCCGCATCTCCGGGCTGGCGCCTTTTCAGGACATGCGGACCAGGAGATTTGCGACCATGGCCCTCGCCTCAGCCCTCGTTTCCGTGATGATCGACGCCGTTCGCAAGACGGCGCGCCCGATGCTGCGCGACTTCGGCGAGGTCGCCCAGTTGCAGGTCTCGCGCAAGGGTCCCGGCGATTTCGTCACGGCTGCCGACATCCGGGCCGAGGACACCCTGTATGAGCTGCTGATGAAGGCCCGCCCCGGCTACGGCTTCCTGGGCGAGGAGCGGGGCATGATGGAGGGGACCGACAAGTCCCATATGTGGATCGTCGACCCGATCGACGGCACCACCAACTTCATGCACGCCATGCCCCACTTCGCCATCACGGTGGGGCTGCAACGCACCGCACCGGACGGCACGTCCGAGATCGTGGCGGGCGTGACCTACAACCCGGTGATGAACGAGCTGTTCTGGGCCGAAAAGGGCAAGGGCTGCTATCTGAATGACCAACGCATCCGCGTGGCGGGCCGCAAGGACCTGTCCGAAAGCCTGATCGCCACCGGCCTGCCCTTCATCGGCAAGACCGGCCACGCCCAGTCGATCAAGGACATCCACGCCGTGGGCCAGCGCGTTGCGGGCATCCGCCGTCTGGGCTCTGCCGCCCTGGACTTCGCCTGGGTCGCCGCAGGCCGATACGACGCCTATTACGAGCGCAACCTGAAGCCCTGGGACGTGGCGGCCGGCATCCTGTTCGTCACCGAGGCCGGCGGCATCGTCACCACCATCGACGGCGAAGGCCGGCCGGAGACGGGGGCCCAGATCCTGGCCGCCAACTCCGACCTGCATCCGCAGTTGCAGAAGGTGCTGCGGGGCTAGGTTCGAGGGGACGCAAAGAATCGGGCTCGACAACCACGCTCGGGCTTTGCGTGCCCCCTATTCGTGAACACTCTGCGGCCGGACTTCAAGTCGCTGTGCGATCGAGAGGATCAGCTTCTGATCTTCGATAGACAACGCAGGCAAGATCCTATTGGTCTCGACAGAATATCGCGTGGGCATGGCCGGCATGGAGACAGGCTCCTGGCGGTTCGGCTCTCGGAAAAAATATGAGACATCGACATCCAGGAAGCTGGACGCCTCCCAAAGCTTAGAAGCCGATATCCGGTTGGCCCCCTTTTCGTACTTCTGGATCTGCTGGAATGTCAGGTTGAGTGCCTTCCCGAGGTCTGCCTGGCTGTAGCCCAACTCCAACCGTCGCCGCGCCACCCGCTGTCCGACAGACTTGTCGATGGGGTGGGGTTCTTCTGTCGTCGGCTTTGCCATGAGTGTTCTTGCGCTGTCAGGTTTCAGGCGTCGTCGCCTAAGGTCGTTGCCGGAGGGATGAGGCGACACCAATCTCGCGCGGACGGATCACGCCGGTGGTCAGTAGTCTTGAAACCAGATGCCTGGTGCTGACGCTGGCACGGCCATGAAAATCCAGCCAGCGTGCAACAAGTTCAGGATTGGCCAGTGCCATGTCCCGCCCTCCGGGTACTTTCACGACAGCACCGCCCTGCTCCAGGATCGCGACGTGTCGCCTGACCGTCTCTTCCGGTAGTCGTAACAAGCGGGCGAGGGCGGCAACGGAGACGGGTCCGGTGTGCGGCTTGCACGGTGCCAGGCCACCTCCATTCGGAGGCATAAACGGAAACAGGCGCAGTGCGCTGCCCGTAAGATGTGCCACGCCCAACTGGACGAACCGGGTCATGACACTGTTCGTGCTGTTGAGGTCCGTCGCATAATCAATCCCGCGCAGGATGTGGGCATTGACCAGTCGGATAGCCTCCCCGCCCTTCTCCCATTGCGGAGATGCCAACACGTAGTCTTGCGTGAGACCGCAGGCTTCGATCGCCGCCAGCCCTTCGATAAAATCCGAAATGCCGTGAAGAAACGCTGTCAGCGTCGTCACCAAAGGTTCCGCCAGAATGGCCGAAGAGTTAAGGACATAGCCATCCTCGCGTCGCTCCAGAATGCCCTGCTTCTGTAATGCCGCCAGCTTCACGCGAGCGGTCTCATCCGGGATGCCCAGAGACTGTGCCATGCTTGTGGCGTTAACGGCGCGCCGCAGGTCGTCCGGCAGGCCGCCAGGCTCCATCAGGCGGCCTGAGTCGCGCGGATAGTGGTCCGAGGGCTGGACGTTGGCACCCAGAACACCCCCTAACAGAAGCGCGGAAACCAGATCGTCGTTCACCGCTGCACGCGCCGCGTCGGTGAAGCTGAGCGTCAGACGAACATTCAGCCATGTAATCTGGGCGGCTTGAATCCTTGCCAGCATCAGTAGTCAACCAAACCCTGCATCTCGCAAGAATGCTTCAGCGCAATTGCGCTGGCGGTCCATTGTTACACCCCCAGATTTGGGGGAATCAGGCACCAGCACAGATGCAGTCACATCTGTCATCGAGGTCTGCTGTTTCCGACGCGGAGCCGAGCGCAGCTAGAGATCGAGGGGCAGCACGAACATCTCAGAATACTGGCCTGGTCCAGACGGCGTGGCGAACACCATGTAATCGCTCCCCAGATCGTGCTTGGCTCGGCGGACGAGAGCACTGAAAGCTTCGATCTCGCCGTCCCGGGCCGTGAAGGCGAAGCCTTGTCCGTCGGCAACGATGTTGCAGCAGGTAGCGTCACGGATCAGTGTGGCTAGCACAGGCATCCTACCCTCCCGGCTGACCGCACTAACGTCGTCCGCGCGTTGGGTGAAGAAATTTGCCCCCCGATTTGGGGGATTGGCCGCCTGACATTCTCCGGCAGCGATTCCACTTTCACCCAGAGCCATGACACGCTCGCCTCATGTGCAACCTCTATCGGATACGGTCAGGCCGCGGGCCATTCTGGACCAGCGAGCCGGTGAAAGCCGTCCGCCCCAAGGCCCTGCCGGACGGGGCGCTTGTGGCGATGGACGCCATCGAAGTCGGTCGGGAATGAAGAGGCCAAGCATCGCGCTGATACGCGCGGTAGGAAACGGCCTAGATCAACGTCTGCTGGCCCGGCTTTGACGGCGCGACAAGCGGTTGGTCACCACGCCGAGACCTCTCCGTTTCGGCACTGAAGCGCACATCGATGTCGCGATCGCGCGCCAGGGTCGCGAGCGCCTCATCAGAGACGGCGGACCAGGCCTTGCCACGATCGGCACCGGTGGGAACGCGTGGCAGCAAACCGGGCTGACTGCTCCATTCGATCAGTTGCGAGAGTGGAACGGCATTGAGCATGTCGCGCAGGTGGTGTGCGGTCACATAGGCATCGGGCAGGGCGCGGTGCGCGGGCAGGCCCTGCTCGTGGATCAGGCCCTCGGGCCTGCGCTGATAGCGCAGCATCTGATTGGAAAATCTGGGCAGCTCCGGCCAGACCCGCAGGGCGCATTTCCAGGTGCAGATCCAGGTCGCGCCCCCACTGAGGCGGGGCGTGCAATAGCGCTGTTCGAAGGCGGCGCGGTGCGCTGCGAGCGCCACGACAGGTGTGTCGGGCCGCAGCACGGACGGCGCGACATCCTTCCAGAACGGCGCATCCGCCACCCACTCATCGAGAATATGATGGACCGCCATGGTGTCCGGCGAGATCGGCCGTCCCGGATTGACGAAACGGGCGCCTCTGGAGGTCTCGCTGACCGACCACAGACCGCCGGCGTCCTGCACGACGTCCTGCCAGCCGATCTCGCACACATCGCCGGCACCATTGCCGGCGGTTTCAAGGTCGATGATGCGCACGCAGGCGGGCTGGGCGGGGTCGTCCGTCACGATTTGGAGCGTGCTCCCTTCTTGCCGAGGATGGCCTGCGCCTTGGAGGACTTGCGCGGGTTGCTCTCGCCGTCCTTCGCTGCCGCGGCATTGGCGCGCCTGGCCGTGTGACTACCCTTGCCTTTGGTCTCTGACATCGATGGTCTCCGCGTGGATCAATGCTGTCAAAGCGGCGTCATAGGGTCAGTTGTTCCCCTTGGCATCGGCTCACCACACTCCAGAGAGGTGTATGACACCCTATTGTCTGCTTGAAGATATTGAACCTGAGGTTGTCATCGACCGATTGCGCCGTTGCTTGGTGAACCCGGTTTGGTCATGGTAGCCCCATGACATTGGCTGAAAGACGCGTACTGCACTCGCTGGCTTGGATGTGCGAGCAATACCTCCGAAAGTCGGATGGCGATCTCGACCACTCATTCATGTCCGCTGGCGAAGAGGCTATCAAGCTTTTGAGCAGCTATGGCTTTGTCGAAATCATCCCTGGGGGCGGGCGTTGGACGGCGGAAGGTCAAGCCCTGTTAGACTCGTCCAATCCGGCGTCCGCTTCTGGCTCTTGAGTGTACGTCCGCTTTCGACCCTTCGCGGACTTCGACCACTAAGTTCCTAACTGCGTGTTGAACTGTAGTACTCCGTCGTGAAGCTCGCCGACCATGACTCTCAACGCATGTAGACCCCGCATCAAACGCTAGATCACGCCCTAGGCGAGCGGCTGGCGGGACTGTTACCCCAAGCAAAAGCTGGCTTGGGAGGCTGAGCCCTAGACCTCAGGAGGGCTCGCACCGATAAAGCGGGGAGGAGGTACGGCATATGGCTCGCGAAGGACGATCGCTTGAAACACTGGCTCATGCTTTGGAGACGCTTACATCAGCCGATCCGCGGGTGACCCTCGCATCGCCGGGACGCCTTCGCGATCTCGCGTCAGACCAAGTGCGCGAGCATGACGTGCTCATGACCTTCGTGGATGGGCACCACAGAGTCATCACAGGATTCGAATGTCGCGACAGGACGGCGGCGGTCGGAGTGCCCGACGTGGAAGCTTACGCTAAGAAGTGTCAGAGGACCGGAGTGCATCAGCCGGTGATCGTGAGCGCGACCGGATTCACAGACACAGCGCTGGAAGCAGCACGGTTGGAGAACGTACTGCTGCTAGCGCTCGACGAGGTCGATAGCTTGCCGTGGCTAGCGATGCAGGAGTTGACCATTGACGAGAGGGAGTTCCTTCGATTCGACGCGAAAGGTGCGACAGATGACCCTGCTGCTGCGGATCAGGATCTCCAGCTCTTGGCGGCAGACGGGACGCCGCTCGACGTGCGAATGGTCGGGCAACATATCATGATGGAACTCGATCGATCGCTGCTGAGCGAGGGCGAAAACCTCATGCGGGTTGTCTCACCCGGTTTGGTGGCGAACGCGCGGTCCAGTGATGGTCGGATCGTTCCAATCACGAATCTATTCGGCGATCTCGTTTTCCGTCTTCATGAGCAGAAGGTGCCCGTAGCAATTCATTCTTACGGGAAGCCGGGCGAACCTGGCCGAGGGTTCGCGTCCGCCACGTTCACCGCCGATGGTCGCGAGATGCGCTTTGTGATGTCGCGCCAAGATGATGGAAGGCTGGAGGCCATGTTGATGTCGGCCGAACCGCCCGCCCAGAAGGCGGCACCGAAGCGCGATCTGCTGAGGAAGGTAAAGAGGACGCGCCTAAAATGAAGGCCGCCGCCTCGGCCCGCGCCGCCTCCACGTCAAACTGTTTCTTCACCGCCCGCATCGACACGACAAATCCATGCTCTAAGCCTGATTGCGCCTCAAGCTGCGCGACTCTGTGGGTCGGCTAGGCAAGTTCCGCTAGCCCCCATAGCGGACACTCGGCCGGTTCGTCCAAGGCGACGCTCATCGCCGCCCCGCCCTCACCCGATCAATGTCCTCGCCGCCGCCCTCGCCTCGTCCGTGATCACCGCCCCCGACAGCATCCGCGCGATCTCTTCCTGACGGGCTTCCTCATCAAGCGCATCGACGGTGGTCGTGGTCAGGCCGCCGGTGTCGGACTTGCGCACCTTCCAGTGGGCGTGGCCTCTGGCGGCGACCTGGGGGTTGTGGGTGACGACCAGGACCTGCGCACCGGTGGACAGGCGTTGCAGGCGTTCGCCGACGGCCTGGGCCACGGCGCCGCCGACGCCCTGATCGACCTCGTCGAAGATCATGACCGGCTGGCGCTGATCTTCGCGCCCAGCCAGCGCCGCCTTCATGGCCAGGGCGAAGCGGGCCAGTTCGCCGCCCGAGGCGATGGCGTCCAGGGGGCCGAAGTCGGTGCCGGCATTGGTGGCGATCTCGAACCGCGTCGTTTCCACACCCAATGGGCCACGCCGCCCGTCGGCCACCGGCTCGAACGCCACGCGGAAGCGGGCGCGGTCCAGTTTCAGCGGGCCCAGTTCCTGCATCACCGCCGCCGTCAGCCGCAGCGCCGCTGCCTCTCGCGCCGAGGTCAGGAAGGTCGCGGCCAGGTCATAGTGTTCGCGCGCGGCGCTGGCCTGACGCTCCGCCGCGACGATGGCGTCGGCCCCGTCCTCGATCAGGCGCAGCTGCTCGCGGAACCGCACCCGCAACACGGGCAGGTTCTCGACCGAGGTGTTCAGCTTTCGCGCGGCGGCGCGCAGGGCGAACAGACGCTCCTCGGCCTTGTCCAGCCGCCCCGGCTCGAAATCGAAGGCGTTGGCGGCGGCGTCGACGGTGGCGATGGCCTCGGTCGCCTCCATCAGGGTGCGGTCGATGGCCTCGGCCGCTGCGCCCAGTTGGACGATGACCGGGTGATCGGGGGTCGCACCCGCCTGCCCTGCCCGCTGACGCGCATGCTCGACGGCGCGCAGGGCCGAGGCCAGTTTCTGGGACAGCTTGTCCCCGCCCAGCAGGGTGCGGGCGTCGGCCAGATCGGCCAGGGCCTTTTCCGCCGCCCCCAGTATGGCGCGCTCGCCGGCCAGTTCGGTCTCTTCCTCGGCGCGGGGATCCAGGGCATCCAGATCGGCCAAGGCGTCGGTCAGTTCCTCGGCGCGCGAGGCGGCATCGGCGGCGGCGGCCTTCAGCTCGGCGACCGCGCGATCGGCGGCCTTCAGGGTTTCGGAGGCGGCGGCCACGGCGCTGAGCTGGGGCTGGACCCCGCCATAGGTGTCCAGCAGGGCGCGGTGGGTCTTCCAGTCCAGCAGGCCGACGGTCTCGTGCTGGCCATGCACCTCGACCAGGGCCTGGCCGATCTCGCGCAGGGCCGTGACGCCCGCAGGCTGATCGTTGACGAAGGCGCGGCTGCGGCCATCGGCGGTGACGACGCGGCGCAGGATCAACTCCTCGCCCGCCGCCACCTCGAACCCCCGCTCGGCCAGCAGCTCGATCAGGGCGGGGTCGTCGGGAGCGGTGAAGACCGCCGTGGCCGTGGCCTGTTTCGCGCCATGACGGACCAGACCGGCATCGCCTCGCGCGCCGAGCGCCAGGCCGAGGGCATCCAGAATGATCGACTTGCCCGCCCCCGTCTCGCCGGTCAGCACGGTCAGCCCGTCCCGAACCTCCAGGTCCAGCACGTCCACCAGCACGATGTCGCGGATGGAAAGGGCGGTCAGCATGAGGGCGCGCGATTCGGCATGGGTGCCAGTCTAGACCGGAACGGGGCAAGAACAGTCAGTCAGTGAATCCTGCCGCCTGACGCAGGGCCTTTGTTCAGCGACCGCCGGCTCAGCCCGGAATGATCCGGCGCAGCCAGCTTTCGCGCTGACCGGTCGGGGCGGTTTCCGGGCGGGCTCCCTCTTCGGTCAGCAGGGCGTAGGCCTCGGCGTACCAGGGGCTGCCCGGATAGTTGAAGCCCAGCACGGCACCGTTGCGCATCGCCTCTTCCTTCAGGCCCAGGATCAGATTGACCTCAACGAGACGGTACAGGGCCTCGGGCGTATGAGACGTGCGCTGGAACGCCTCGTTGGCGATCACGGCCTTGTAGCGGTTCAGCGCCGCCAGCGGCTGTCCCGCGCGCTGATAATAGCGGCCAATGTTCATTTCCTTGCCGGCCAGCTGGTCGTTGACCATGTCGATCTTGACCGTGGCGTCGATGGCATAGCTGGTGCCCGGGTAGCGGCGGGCCACGTCGTTTAGACCCTGAAGGGCCCCTTCGGCATAGCCCTGGTCACGCCCCACATCGGTGATGCGCTCGAAATTGCACAGCGCCTTCATGTAATAGGCATAGGCTGCGCCGGAGTTGCCGGGGAACAGCTGGATGAACCGGTCAGCCGCCGCCTGGGCTTCGGGATAGTTGTTGTTTTGATAGTAGGCGTAGATCTGCATCAGGATCGCCCGGCGCGACCACTCCGAATACGGGTGCTGACGCTCCACTTCCTGGAAATAGTCGACGGCGTCGGCCCAGCGCTTACTCTCCAGCCGTTGGTAACCCGTGTTGTACAGCGCCTCGACAGGACGCTCCTCGTAAGCCAGGCGCGGCCGATCCCGACCGGAACAGCCGGCGACGACGACGGTCGAACCGAGCACGAGTGCCAAAACCAGGCCGGTACGAAACTTGGGAGCAGGCAAGGACGACCTCAATCACTTTGGTCCGGGGACCGTGCAGCCCCAGCGGGCCTTCAACTGGACGGCACAGGCCAAAACCCGCGACATCCGAAAACAGGACGCGATCTCTACACCAGGCCACAACCTATCGCCAATGCGTCATGCACATGGCGTTTGGCCTTGTCGCCGGGCTGTCCCCTGATAAGAAGCGCGCCAGCGCGACCACACCAAACACAGCCCGCCGATGACGGCGAAAGGATGACCGGACATGAAGCTGCTGGCAGGCAATTCGAACCGGACCCTGGCCCAGGCCATTGCCACCCACCTGGACATGCCCCTGACGCGGGCCCAGGTGAAGCGATTCGCCGACAATGAAGTCTTCGCCGTCATCGAGGAAAACGTGCGCGGCGAGGATGTCTTCATCATCCAGTCGACCAGCTATCCGGCCAATGACAATCTGATGGAACTGCTGATCATGACCGATGCGCTGGTGCGCGCCTCGGCCAAGCGGATCACGGCCGTCATGCCCTATTTCGGCTATGCGCGTCAGGACCGGAAAACCGGTGGCCGGACGCCCATCTCGGCCAAGCTGGTCGCCAATATGATCACCCGCGCCGGCGCGCACCGCGTGCTGACCATGGATCTGCATGCCGGTCAGATTCAGGGCTTCTTCGACATCCCGACCGACAATCTGGTCGCCACGCCGGTTCTGACCGACGACATCCGCCGTCACTATCCCAATCCCGAAGAGCTGATGATCGTCTCGCCCGACGTCGGAGGCGTCGTCCGCGCCCGTGCCCTGGCCAGCCGTCTGAACGCCGACCTGGCCATCGTCGACAAACGCCGGCCCAAGGCGGGCGAAAGCGAAGTGATGAACATTATCGGTGACGTCTCAGGACGCCGCTGCATCCTTTTCGACGACATCGTCGATTCGGGCGGCACCCTGGTGAACGCGGCCAAGGCCCTGATCGACCAGGGCGCGACAGAGGTCTCGGCCTACATAAGCCACGGCGTTCTGTCGGGTCCGGCGGTCCAGCGGATCACGGACGGCCCGCTGAAGACCCTGGTCATCACCGACTCGATCGAGCAGCCTGACGAAGTTTTGAACTGCGCCAAAATCCGCGCCGTATCGGCTGCACCACTGATCGGAGAGGCTATCCGCCGGATCGCCAACGAAGAATCGGTCTCGAAACTTTTTGATTAACCATCGGAAAACACTTCGGCCCGCGTTATAGGGACTTCACATAGTATCGGTGCCGTTCGCGCCGCGCGTCCACGTGGGGATGTCTGAATGTTCCGGGTTTCAATGCGCAGTGGTCTGACGATCGCCGCCCTCGCCGCCGCCACCCTTATCGCTAGTTGCTCGACACCGGAGCCAGCGCCCGAGCCTGTCGCACCTCCTCCGCCTCCGCCACCTCCCGTCACGCTGAACGAAGGTGTGGCCCAGGCTGCCTCGATCTATGTCACCTTCATGCGTGACGTCGGCACTATCCAGCCGGGCTTCCAGGACGCCGAATCCATCCAGGCCGCCATCCGCAAGGGCGCGTCCTATGAACCGGCTCAGCTGTCGCGCGGGATGATCGCCTACGGCTCCATCCTGGCCCTTCAGTCGCCGGAGTTCGTCCAGGGCGTGCGCACCTATGCGGGTGACCCGACGACGCGACAGACCGTGATCAACAGCATCCTGACCGACCCGGCCTATGCCGCCACCCTGCCGGGGGCCGATGCCGCGGCTGGCCTGATCGTCGACACCATCGGGCGCGATTCAGCCGCGATGATGCTGATCGCCAATGCCGTCGAGGAAGACGCCTATACCATCCAGGGCCGTGGTGACCCGCGTCGCCGCTGGGCCACGGTGCACATTCCCAACCGCGAAGTCCGCCTGGAAGGGGCCAAGGCCCTGTCCGCCATTCAGATGCTGCCCTCGGCCGAGGAATCAGCGCGTCTGTTCGCTGCGGCCAACGCAGGCACAGGCCTTTCAGTCAGCCCGACTCGCTCGGGACCTCCGTATACGCCTGCCGTGGTTCGCTCGCTGGCTCTCGCCGCATTGGCCGCATTGGGTGCCGGTGGTGAAGAGGCTCGCGCCAGCACCGAGGCCCTGACGGTCGAGCAGAACAGCGAGTTCTGCCTGAACATGTCCAAGCTGATGCTGTTCCAGTGCCTGGCGGCCTCGCGCCCCAGCTATGAGGACATCTTCTGCGTCGGCCGCCACGTCGCCCGCGACCTGGCCACCTGCACGGCCCAGACGATGAATCCTGTCGGCATCACAGTGCCGGCCAGCACGGTCGCTGATGGTGCAGCAACCCCTGCCCAGACGCCGATCGCAGCCGAAGCAGCGGCGGCTTCGGCCTCCGCGACGGCAGCTCTGAACAGCGGCCGGTAAACCCTGCGGGTCAATCGGCAAGGATTCCTTGCCGGGACGGTTGCGTCCTCCGACGCTTGCGTGTAATGACCCGCGCTCTTGAATTCAGGGTCTACAGACCCCGGCGCGCGGCCGAGAAACAGCCACGCGCCGCTTTTCGTTGTTGAGGCGAGGCTATGGCCGACATCATTCTGAACGTAGACGTCCGTGAAGGCGTCGGCACCGGTGGCGCCCGAGCCGCGCGTCGTGCGGGCCTGGTCCCCGGCGTGCTGTACGGCGGCGACAAGGCCCCCGTCGCCATCTCGGTGAACGAGCGTGACTTCCGCAAGTCGCTCTACACCGGCAAGCTGCTGGGCCATCTGGTCAAGCTGAAGTACGGCAAGGAGACCCAGTCGGTCATCGCCCGCGAGGTCCAGTTCGACCCAGTTTCGGACCGTCCCCTGCACTTCGACCTGATGCGCGTCGACGAGAAGCAGACGATCACGATCGATGTGCCCGTCCACTTCATCAACGAAGACCAGTGCGGTGCATTCCGTCAGGGCGGCTCGCTGGAAGTCGTCCGTCACTCGGTCGAGGTCAAGGTCCGCGCCGACCACATCCCCGAAGACCTGATCGTCGACCTGGCCGGTCACAAGCTGGGTGACACCATCCGCTGGTCCGACCTGAAGAATACCGACGACGTCGAGCCGACCATCACCGACCGCGACTTCGTGATCGCCTCCATCAAGACCTCTTCGGCTGCCAAGGCCGCCGACGAGATCGAGGAAGCCATCGCCGAAGAGCAGGCCGAGGTTGAAGCCGCCGCCATCGAGGCCGGCGACGTGCCCGCGACCGAGCAATCGGACGAAGAAAACGCCGAAGACAAGACCGAAGACTAATCTCTTCGACACGACTGTTGCGGCAACGGCCCATTCCGGCAACGGAGTGGGCCGTTTCCTTATCCGGAGCGCGCCATGATCATCATCGCCGGCCTGGGCAACCCCGGCCCGAAGTACGAGAAGAACCGCCACAACATCGGCTTCATGGCCGTGGACGAGATCGCGCGCCGCTGGCGCTTCGGACCCGAACGGGCCAAGTTTCAGTCGGTGGTGCGCGACGGCGAGATCGATGGCACCAAGGTGCTGCTGATGAAGCCCCAGACCTTCATGAACGAGAGCGGCCGGGCGGTCGGCGAGGCGGCCCGCTTCTACAAGATCAAGCCTTCCGAGGTGATCGTCTTCCACGACGAGATCGACCTGGCCCCCGGCCGTTTTCGCATGAAGACCGGCGGCGGGGCGGCCGGTCAAAACGGCATCCGCTCCCTGATCAGCCACCTGGGGGCCGACTTCCGGCGCGGGCGGATGGGGGTGGGCCATCCCGGCGAAAGCCATCTGGTCATGCCGCACGTGCTGGGTGACTTCCACAAAGCCGACCTGCCCTGGCTGGACCCCATGCTGAGTGCCGTCGCGGACGCCCTGCCCTTTGCCGTGGCCGGTGAGGACGAACGCTTTCAGGGCGAGGTCATGCGCCTGGCCCCCGCTCCGAAATTCAGCCCGCGCCAAGCCGCGCAGGGCGGCAGGGCCGACTGAATCCCGCGCGGCCCTTCGCCACGGTTTGCAAATCGATACGGCCCCGCTAAAGCCCGGTCCGTGAGCCGTTCCCGCGTCGAAACCTGGTCGATCGCCCGATCGCTGGCCTTCCTGGCTGCGGTCTTTGCGATCACGCTCGGCACCCTGCTGCCGTTCGGAGCCATGGCGGCGGCGACGCCGGGTCAGCCCATCGTCATCTGCTCGGCCCAGGGGCCCATGACCATCCAGGTCGGCGGCGACATGGACGGCCCCGGCGGCAAGACCCATCCGGCCAAATGCGCCGCCTGCGTCATGCCCCTGCCGGCGGTCTTGCCCGACCCGCCGATCCCCGAGCCCTCGGCCCCGCTGCGCCTCGCCACGACCGTGGTCTATGCGCCGACCTCGGTCAGCCCTCCGCCCCCGGCGCGTGCGCCGCCGCGGCCGCCCTCGACCGCCCCACCCATCGCCTGAACCAGACAAGCTGACGCCATCGCGTCAGACCCCGCGCCGCCGCCCGGCCGCGCGGCATTCTTCTGTATTCAGGACCGATCCATGTCTCTCAAGACCACAGCCGCGCCGCGCGCGCTGCTACTCGCCGCCCTTGTCGCCAGCCCGTCGCTGGCTTTGGCCGAGCCCATTACTCCTCCGACCGAAGATCCCGTCACGACGCTGGACAGCGTCATCGTCACCGGCCGTCGCAATCCGGAAGACCCCGCCGTCGTGGCCGAGGCCCGCGCCCTGCTGTCGCGGACGCCGGGTGCGGTGTCGGTGGTGTCGTCAGAAAGCTATGAAAACCGCTTCGCCCAGGGTTTCTCCGACACCCTGCGCAACGTCCCAGGTGTCTTGGCCCAGAAGCGCTATGGCGAGGAAAGCCGCCTCTCCATCCGCGGCTCGGGCATCGCCCAGGGCTTTCACCAGCGCGGCGTTCTGTTCGCCCAGGACGGCGTGCCCTTTGCGGATGCCGATGGCTTTTCCGATTTTCAGGGCATCGACCCACTGAGCGCCCGCTACATCGAGGTCTACAAGGGCTCCAACACCCTGCGCTTCGGCGGGGCCCAGCTGGGCGGGGCGATCAATCTGGTCACGCCGAACGGCCGTACAGCGACGCAAGACCTGATGCTTCAGGCCGAGGCCGGCTCCTGGGGCTTCCGCCGCCTGCATGCCCAGGTGGCCGGTGAACGCGGCGACTGGGATGCCTTCGTCGGGGTCACCGCCCTGGAGGCCGACGGCTATCGCCAGCACAGCGACCAGAGCCAGGGCCGCGTCACCGCCAGCGTCGGCCGCAGCTTCGGCGAGGACCGCGAAATCCGCCTGATCGCCCAGGCCGCCGACATCCAGCAGTCGATCCCCGCCGCCGTCAGCCTGAACGCCGCCCTGACCAATCCGCGCGCCACGACACCGGTGACCATCGCCAATGACTATGCCCGCGACCTGACGCTGAAACGCCTGACGCTTCAGGGCCGCTGGCGCTTCGATGACAGCACCCTGTTCGAAGGGGCCGTCTGGGGCTGGAGCAAGGACCTGTTCCACCCGATCTTTCAGGTGGTGGACAATCAGACCGACACCGCCGGAGCCTATGCCCGCATCGACTGGACAGGCTCACTTGGCGGCATGAAGGCCGACGCCTTCTACGGCTTCAGCTATCGCGACGGTGACAACGACGCCAAACGCTTCCTGAATATCGCCGGCCAGCGTGGGGCCGTTCAGGCCAGCGGCGTCCAGCAGGCCACGGGGCTGGACGTCTTTGCCGAGGGTCGCCTGTTCGTCACCGACCAGATCGCTCTGGTCGCTGGCGGCTCCTACGGCAAGGCGACGCGCGACTATGCCGACCGCCTCAACCCGATCAACAACGCCAGTGTGGACTACGACTGGTTCTCGCCGCGACTGGGTCTGCTCTGGCAGGACGATACGGGTCTTCAGATCTTTGCCAACATCACCCGGTCGGTCGAGCCGCCGACCTATGGAGCGCTGGTTCAGGCCACCTCGCCCGGCTTCACCACGATCGACATTCAGGACGCCTGGACCGGCGAGGTGGGCGCTCGAGGTCGTCGCGGCGCGTTTGCCTGGGACGTCGTGGCCTATCGCTCGGATATCGAGGGCGAGATCCTGAATTTCATCGTCCTGGTCAATGCCCCGGCGGCGACGTTCAACGCCGACAAGACGATCCATCAGGGGATCGAGGCGGGCCTGGACTGGACCCTGCCCTTCCAGCTGGCCGACGGCAGCCTGATGCTACGTCAGACCTATGCCTTCTCGGACTTCCGGTTCGATGGCGATGTACGGTGGGGCGACAACACCCTGCCGGTGGTGCCGGAGCATCAGTATCGCGCCGAACTGACCTGGCGACATCCGTCGGGCGTCAGCCTGACCCCGTCCGTCGAATGGCGACCCAGGGATGTGTGGGTCGACTATGAGAACACCTTCAAGGCCCCGGGTTATGCCTTGATGGGCCTGAACGCGTCGTTCGACCTCGGTGATCGCGTGACGGTTTATGCGGACCTGCGCAATCTCACGGATGAGCGGTATGTCGGGGAGTTTACGGCGGTTCCAAATGCAAGTCCCACGCCGACCAATCCGCGCGATCCACGAGACGCCCAAGCCGTCTTCTTCCCGGGCGAAGGCCGTTCGGCCTTCATCGGCCTGCGTCTGACCTACTAGGGGCCTGTGGGGCGGACCGGAGACGGACCGCCCCCGCTTTCGAAAGAGATTGCCATGAGCGTGCCTGATAATTCTATGTCCAACACCGCCCTGTCCGGGAACTACCGCGCGGTCTGGCGCTGGCATTTCTATGCCGGGTTTCTGGTCCTGCCGTTTCTGATGCTGATGGCCCTGACCGGGGGGCTGTATCTGTTCAAGGCCGAGATCGACGACGCCGTTTATCGGCCCATGGCGGCGGTCGAGGCGCGGGGCACGCCCGCGTCTCCCGACCGCTGGGTCGCCGCCGCCCGGGTCGGCACAGGCGGCGAGGTGACCAATGTGCTGGTGCCGGACAGACCCGATCGTGCGGTGCAGATGACGGTGCGCCTGCCCGACGACAGCCGCCGCATCGCCTTTGTCGATCCCTACAGCGCAGAGCTGAAGGGCGTCACCGGCTATGTCGGGCTGACCGAGACCATCAAGCGAATCCACAGCCTGGAGCAGTTCGGGCCGGTCATGAACCTGGTGGTCGAGGTCGTGGCGGGCTGGGCCATCATCCTGTTCGCCACGGGCCTTTTCCTGTGGTGGCCGCGCAAGCGGGCGGTCGGCGTCACCACGGTGAAGGCCACCGATCCGAAGCGCCGCCCCTTCTGGCGCGACCTGCACGCCCTGACGGGTCTCTATGCGGGCGGGATCATCCTGTTCCTGGCGGTGACCGGCATGCCCTGGTCGTCCGTCTGGGGCGGTCAGGTGCTGAAGGCCATGAACGAGGCGGGTCTGGGTCGGCCCCAGGCTCCGTCCGCCGCCTCATCCTGGGCCCATGCCGAGCATGACGACAAGCCCAAGGGCGCGGGCTGGGCGCTGGAGCATTCCGGCGTCACCACCGACCATCAGATGGCCCCGCCGCGCCTGTCGCTGGTGATCAACCGGGCCGAGGCCATGCAGTTGCCGCGCCCATATACCGTCTCCATCCCGGCGTCGCCTGATCGCGCCTTTTCGGTCGCCCGCCAGAACGAGCGGGTTCAGGACAGCCGCACACTCTATATCGACGGCACGACCGGGACGCTGAGGGGCGACATCCGCTACGAACAGTATGGCTGGGGGGCCAAGGCCTTCGAATGGGGCATCTTCACCCATCAAGGCACCCAGTATGGCCAGATCAATCGCATCATCATGCTGCTGGGCTGTATCGCGGTCTGGGTGCTGGCGATCAGCGGCCTGATCATGTGGTGGAAGCGTCGCCCGGCCAGACGCGGCCTGTCGCTGGGCGCACCGCCCGCGCCCGGCGGCCTGCGGGCGCGTGCCGCAGTGCTGGGCATCGTCATTCCCCTCTGCCTCCTCTATCCCTTGACCGGTCTCAGCCTGCTGGCTGCGCTGGCCCTCGACCGCCTCGTCGCGCGGTTGGTGCGGCCCCGTCCGGTCGCGTCCTGAAAGGACCCTAGATCATGAAACGTCTCCTGATCCTCGCCGCCGCCTCGGCCACCCTGACCGCCTGTTCGGCCCAGCCCGAGAGCTCGACCCTGGCGGTCGTGGAGGCCGCAGACGCCCTGTGCCGACCCACCCCCAACGGACGCGACGTCACGGGCTGCTACGTGACCCTGACCGCCAGCCAGGCCGACCGTCTGATCTCCGTCGCCTCACCGTCGGCTGGCGTGGCTGAAATCCACGAGATGAAGACCGAGGGCGGCATCATGAAAATGGCCGAGCTGCCGGATGGCCTGGCCCTGCCTGCGGGCGAGGCGATCAGTCTGAAGCCGGGCGGCAATCACATCATGCTGATGCAGGTGAAGACCCCTCTGGCGACGGGGGACACCGTCTCCCTGACGCTGACGTTCGAGAAGGCGGCTCCGCTGGGGGTCCGCGCTGTTGTGGGTCAGCCGGGGCCCACACACACCCGCCACTGACACTGCAATCACGCGCGAGCCTGACAAACGGGATCGAACCGTCTAAAGGCTCGCGCTCATTGCAAACCATCGGAACGTCATGGCCCTGAAAGTCGCGATCGTCGGCCTGCCCAACGTCGGCAAGTCCACCCTGTTCAACGCCCTGACCAAGACGGCGGCGGCGCAGGCCGCCAACTATCCGTTCTGCACCATCGAGCCGAACACCGGCGACGTGGCCGTGCCCGAACCCCGCCTGGACGTGCTGGCCGAGATCGCGGGCTCCAAGGAAATCATCCCGTCACGGATCACCTTCGTGGACATCGCCGGTCTGGTGCGCGGCGCGTCCAAGGGCGAGGGTCTGGGCAACCAGTTCCTGGCCAACATCCGTGACTGCGACGCCGTGGCTTTCGTCGCACGCTGCTTCGTCGATGACGACATCACCCATGTCGAGAACCGCATCGACCCGATCTCTGACCTGGACATCATCGAGACCGAACTGATGCTGGCCGACCTGGAAAGCCTGGAGAAGCGGGTCGTCAACGTCGAGAAGAAGGCCAAGGGCGGCGACAAGGAGGCCCAGACCACCCTGCGCCTGATCAATATGGCCTTGACGCCGCTCCGCGCCGGCAAGCCGGCCCGCGTCGTCGAGGTGTCCAAGGAGGACGAGAAGGCCTGGCACATGCTGCAGCTGCTGACCTCCCTGCCCGCCCTCTATGTCGCCAACGTCGATGAGGCCTCGGCCGACAAGGGCAATGAACTGTCCGACCTGGTCGCCAAGCGCGCCGCCGAGGACAATGCCAATTCGGTCGTCATCTCGGCCAAGATCGATTCCGAGCTGGCCGTGCTGGACGCTGAGGAACAGGCCGAGTTCCTGGAAAGCCTGGGCCTGGCCGAGCCGGGCCTGAACCGGCTGATCCGTGAGGCCTATGCCCTGCTGGGTCTGCAGTCCTATTTCACGGTCGGTCCCAAGGAAGCCCGCGCCTGGACCATCCCGATCGGTGCCACGGCACCCCAGGCCGCCGGCGTCATCCACACCGACTTCGAGAAGGGCTTCATCCGCGCCGAGACCATCGCCTATGACGACTTCGTCGCCCTGCGTGGCGAGGCCAGGGCGCGTGAAGCCGGCAAGCTACGGGCCGAGGGCAAGAGCTATGTCGTCAAGGACGGCGACGTGATGAACTTCCTGTTCAACTGACGCTGTTCTGCGAAGTGGCGCTGTTTACCGCGATCGACAACTTCCTGATCACAATTCGCCGGTAACGCTTGCATCTGTCGCGCGTATTTGCGACCGGTTAGCGAAGTGTCGAGAACAGGGGGCGCCCGAATGACTCAGAACACCAATCCATGGGCGACCCAGGTCGATCCTCTGGCCCAGGACATCGCGGCCGTGCTGAAACGCATGGGCGGCTCCGCGCATCAGCGCGACGTGGTCCAGTGCGTCGCCGCGATCAAACGCCAGCGCGGCGAAACGGTGGCCCAGGATCTGGCCAACAAGATCGTCGAGGTGTTCGAGCGTTACCGCGACCTGTTCTTCCGGCCCTACGGTGAAGGCTCCATGCGCTGGGCCCTGCAACCCGGCGTCGCCTGAGCTTCTGATCTTTCCGACTACGACAAAGGCCCGCGATCGAAATCGCGGGCCTCGTCAATTCCGGCAGACGCTAGATCCTAGAAGCGGCGGATGTAGCTGACGCCATAGGTGTCGACTTCGCCACCGTCATCGCGGAAGTCGCGGCGCGTCCAGTCGCCCCGGACGCCGTTCTGGCCGTCGAAGAAGTAGTTGGCCCCGGCACCATAGTTGACGCTCTCGCCGTCATTGGTGGCGGTGACGCCCGGGATCTCGGCCTTGATGCTGGTGGTGCCGTAGCCGACGCGGCCGAACAGTTCGAAGTTGTCGTTGATGGGCAGGGTACCGACGCCATAGATGGCGGCGTCATACTCGTGCTCCAGCTTGCCCTCGACGCCGGCGACGGTGAAGTCGTCGTCACGGACGCCGAACGAGGCTTCGCCCTCGGCTCCGATGTAGCGATTGAACTTGGCGCCGACGCGGCCAGTGATGGCACCCAGGTCACCGTCGCTTCCGTCCAGTTGAGTGTAGCCGATCGAACCCTGCCATTGCGGGTTCGGAATACTCTGCGCCATAGCGGGGGCCGCGATCACAGTAAGGGCGGCGGTGGCGAGAAGAATGTTACGCATTGTTTCTTGTATCCTCTAGATGTGGTCACCGATCGGCAACCAGCCCCATCCAGCGAAGACACAAATGGGCAGCCGAAAGCGGCGTTCCAGAGGCAAGTGAATACATAACAAGGACTGTGTGTCACGAAACACAGACCGCGTTACTTCAACCATGACAGTTTTGTGGCAGCGCCTCAGCGCCGATCAGCGATCCTTTTCGCGCTCCGTGCCTGCGCGCGCATGCAGGGCCGCCTGGGCGGCGGCCAGCCGGGCGATGGGCACACGATAGGGCGAGCAGCTCACATAGTTCAGGCCCACCTCTTCGCAGAAGGCAATCGACGAGGGATCGCCGCCGTGTTCGCCGCAGATGCCCATCTTGATGTCGGGTCGCACGGCCCCGCCCCGCTCGGCAGCGATGCGGATCAGGTCGCCGACGCCTTCCTGGTCCAGGCGGACGAAGGGGTCAGTCTCGAAGATGCCCTTGTCCATATAGGCCTGAAGGAAGCGGCCTGAATCGTCGCGGCTGATACCGAACGTGGTCTGGGTCAGGTCGTTGGTGCCGAAGCTGAAGAACTCGGCATGCTCGGCCAGATCCCCGGCCCGCAGGGCCGCGCGAGGCAGCTCGATCATGGTGCCGACCAGATAGGCGATGGACTGACCGGTTTCGGCGAAGACGGCCTGAGCCGTACGGTCCGTCAGCTCGCGCAGATATTTCATCTCCAGGCCCAGGGCGACCAGCGGGTGCATGATCTCCGGCAGAGGAGCCTGGCCGGACGTGGCCTGAACCTCCAGCGCCGCCTCGATGATGGCGCGGACCTGCATCTCGTAGATTTCTGGATAGGCGACGCCTAGGCGGCAGCCGCGATGGCCCAGCATGGGGTTGGTCTCGTGCAGTTCCTTCGCCCGGCGCTTCAACTTGGCGGCGTCGAGGCCGGAACTGGCGGCCAGGGCGTCGATGTCGGCGTCACTGTGGGGAATGAACTCGTGCAGCGGCGGGTCCAGCAGGCGCACCGTCACCGGCAGGCCGGCCATGATGGTGAACAGCTCCACAAAGTCCGACTTCTGGAACGGCGCAATCTTGGCCAGGGCCGCGCGGCGCCCCTGCTCGTCGTCGGCCAGGATCATTTCGCGCACGGCGGCGATACGGGCCTCGTCGAAGAACATGTGCTCCGTCCTGCACAGACCGATGCCCTCGGCGCCGAAGCCACGCGCGGTGCGGGCGTCCAGCGGCGTCTCGGCATTGGCGCGGACCTTCAGCCTGCGAACGCTGTCGGCCCAGGCCATCAGGGTCTGGAAGTCACCGGTCAGCTCCGGCTCGATCATGGCCACGGCCCCCTCGAGGACCTCGCCCTTGGAGCCGTCAATGGTGATGATCTGGCCCGCCTTGAAAGTGCGGCCGTGGGCGGTGAAGGTCCCGGCCTTCTCGTCGATCGACAAGGCGTTGATGCCGCAGACGCAGGGGCGGCCCATGCCGCGGGCGACCACGGCCGCGTGGCTAGTCATGCCGCCGCGTGCCGTGACGATGCCGCGGGCGGCATGCATGCCGTGGATGTCTTCAGGGCTGGTCTCCTCGCGCACCAGGATGACGGCGTCGCCCAGTTGGGCCAGGCGCTCGGCCTCATCGGCGTCGAAGACGATCTTGCCGGTCGCGGCACCGGGAGAGGCCGGCAGGCCCGAGGCCAGGACGTTGCGGGTGGCATTGGGGTCGAGCGTGGGATGCAGCAACTGGTCCAGGGCGGCGGGTTCGACGCGGCTGACCGCCTCGTCCTGAGAGATCACACCCTCGGCGGCCAGATCGACGGCGATCTTCAGCGCCGACTTGGCCGTGCGCTTGCCGTTGCGGGTCTGGAGCATCCACAGGCGGCCCTGTTCGACCGTGAACTCGATGTCCTGCATGTCGCGGTAGTGGGTCTCCAGCCGTCCGACCACATCGACGAACTGGCCGAAGACCTCGGGCATGGCCTCTTCCATTGAGGGGGCCGTCTCGCCCATCTCCTCGCGGCCCGCCTTGGTCAGGGATTGCGGCGTGCGAATGCCGGCGACGACGTCCTCGCCCTGGGCATTGATCAGGAACTCGCCGTACAGGCGCGCCTCGCCGGTCGAAGGGTTGCGGGTGAAGGCCACGCCGGTGGCCGAGGTCTGGCCCATGTTGCCGAAGACCATCGACTGGATGTTGACGGCCGTGCCCCAGCTTTCGGGGATGTCGTGCATGCGGCGATAGAATTTCGCCCGGTCGTTCATCCAGCTGTCGAAGACCGCGCCGATCGCGCCCCACAACTGGTCGTGCGGGTCCTGCGGGAAGGGGCGGCCCAGGTGACGCTCGACCACATCCTTGTAGTCGGCCACGACCTTTTCCCAGTCCTGGGCGCGCAGGTCGGTATCGATGGTGATGCCCAGACGATCCTTGTGGTGATCCAGCACCTCTTCGAAATCGTCGTGGCTGAGGCCCAGCACCACATTGGAGTACATGGTGATGAAGCGGCGGTAGCTGTCCAGGGCGAAGCGGCGGTCACCGGACAGGCTCGCCAGCCCTTCGACCGTCTGGTCGTTCAGGCCCAGGTTCAGGACGGTGTCCATCATGCCGGGCATGGAGGCGCGGGCACCCGAGCGGACGGAGACCAGCAGGGGGTTGGCCGCATCGCCGAACGTCTTGCCGACGATGCCTTCGACCGTCTTCAGGCCGGCGGCGACCTGTTCGGTCAGGTCGGCGGGATAGGCCTGGCCGTTGGTGAAGTAGTGGACGCAGGCCTCGGTCGTGACGGTGAAGCCGGGCGGCACGGGCAGACCCAGCGAGGACATCTCGGCCAGATTGGCCCCCTTGCCGCCGAGAAGGTTCTTCATCGACGCATCGCCGTCGGCGGATCCGCCACCGAAGCCGTACACCCATTGAGTCATCAGTCAGTCCCTGAAGCCGTGGTCGCGCAGGATGGACTCAACCATCCGCGTCCGTGCCGCTCCGATTACCGCGCAGCGCCCGCGAAGGCGAGGGCCGCGCTGTAACAAACCGTGAGAAGAGGTTTCGCACGGGTCGCAAAGGTTGGCCCGGACGCGGGATTGGTCCCGCGCCCGGTCTGCATCAGGCCAGCATGCGCACCTTGGGTTCGCGGTCCCACTGGCGGGTGGCGGCGGGCTTCAGCCAGGGCTTGGCATCGGTGGAGACGTCGATCACGCCCGCGTCCGCCTCGACCCCGGCTTTGTCCAGCAAGGGCTGAGCGTCCGGCGTGAAGCCGATGGCCTTGAGGTGGCCGAAGGCGTCCTTGGCGAAGTCGATGGCGGCACATTCCTTCAGCAGTTCGGCGCATCCGGCCTCGGACAGAACGATCGCCACGGCGTCGAACATGACCGATGGCGTTCCGGCCAGCTGGCCGTCGGCCTTCAGGCGCTTGCCGCCCTTCAGCTTCACGCCGCCGATCTTGGGCGCGACGATCTTGACGGTGGCTCCTGCCCCTTCGGCGGCGGCCTTGACGGCGTCGATGACCGTGCCGTCCGCGCCGTCGCTGACCAGGATGCCGACGGCGCGGCCCTTCAGGGTGTCAGGATATTTGCCGACGATGCGCAGGGCGGGGCTTTCGTCCATGTCATAGGGCTTGCTGGCGGGCTCCGACGCCGCGGGCAGGTCGACGCCCAGACCGTCGGCGACGCGCTGGGCCAGGTCGGCATCGACATTCTGGAGATTGCCAAGGACGCGGTCGCGGACATGGTCGAGGCTGAGCTTGGACAGTTCGAACACGATGGCGCTGGCCAGGTGAGCCTGTTCCGGCGCGGTCTGGCTGCGGAAGAACAGCCGGGCCTGGCTGTAGTGGTCGGCGAAGGTCTCGGCGCGCAGGCGGACCTTGGCGTCTTCCACCGGCGCGGCGAAGGACCGGAAGCCGCCCTTCGGATCTTCGCGCGGACCGCCCTCCTCGCCCGCCTCCGCAAGGCTGTTGGGCTCATAGTTGGCGCGGCCCTTGGGCACGGCCATCTGCATCTGGCCGTCACGCTGCAGGTTCTGGAACGGGCAGCCCCTGGCCTGATTGATCGGCAGTTGGTGGAAGTTGACCGTGCCCAGACGCGACAGCTGGGTGTCCTGATAGGAAAACAGTCGCCCCTGCAACAGCGGGTCCTCGGAGAAATCGATACCGGGCACGATGTTGGTGGGCAGGAAGGCGACCTGTTCGGTTTCAGCAAAGAAGTTGTCGGGGTTGCGGTTGAGGGTCATCTTGCCGACCACGCGGATCGGGTGGAGCTCCTCGGGAATCAGCTTGGTCGCGTCGAGGATGTCGAACGGCAGGGCGTCGGCCTCGGCCTGGCTCAGCAGCTGGACGCCGAAATCCCACTCGGGGAAGTCGCCGGCGTCGATGGCCTCGAACAGATCGCGACGGTGGAAGTCGGGATCGGCCCCTGCGATCTTCACCGCCTCGTCCCAGCAGGTCGATTGCGTGCCCAATCGGGGCCGCCAGTGGAATTTGACGAAGGTCGCCTCTCCCGCCGCATTGATCAGGCGGAAGGTGTTGACGCCAAAGCCCTCGATCATGCGCAGGGATCGCGGAATGGCCCGGTCCGACATGGCCCACATGATCATGTGGGTGCTTTCAGGCATCAGGCCGATGAAGTCCCAGAAGGTGTCATGGGCACTGGCCGCCTGGGGATAGCCGCGGTCGGCCTCCATCTTCACGGCATGGATCAGGTCGGGGAACTTGATCGCGTCCTGGATGAAGAAGACCGGGATGTTGTTGCCCACCAGGTCCCAGTTGCCCTCGGTCGTGTACATCTTGACGGCGAAACCGCGCACGTCGCGCGGCGTGTCGACGGACCCGGCACCACCGGCCACGGTCGAGAAGCGGGTGAACAGTTCGGTCTGCTTGCCGACCTCCGTCAGGATTTTCGCGGTGGTGTATTTCTCGAGGCTCTCGGTCAGCTCGAAGACGCCGTGCGCGGCCGAGCCTCGCGCGTGGACGATCCGCTCGGGAATACGCTCATGGTCGAAATGCTGGATTTTCTCGCGCAGGACGAAGTCTTCCAGCAGCGACGGACCGCGCGGCCCGACCTTGAGCGAGTTCTGGTTGTCGCTGACCGGCACGCCGTGATTGGTGGTCAGGCGGGTCTCGGGCGTGGATGCGGTCTGATGGGTCTCGCCGCCGTTGCCGGGCGAGCGCGTTTTGGAAGCGGCCATGGGGATATCCTGACTGGAGAGAATGTGTCAGGGAAACACCCCCGAGCCGACAAAGCCCCAGCTTGGCCGTAGCTTAATTTATATGTCGGGTTCCGGCGGAGCCCAGACTGTTCAAACACGCTAAGGCAGGGCAGATCAGGCCATGCGGCAGCCCGACCTGATCATCTTCGACTACGACGGCGTGGTGGCCGACAGCGAACTGCTGAACAGCACCGCCCTGGCCGAGGTGCTGACAGCAATCGGTCTGCCCACCACCACCGACGACGCCATCGCGCGCTATATGGGGCGACGCTGGCTGGATTTCCGACCCTTGATCGAGGCGGAGTTGGGACGAGACTGCCCTGACGAGGTCGTCGTGGACTGGACGCGGCTCTGCCATGAGCGGGCCTCGACCCGGCTGACCCCGGTCGACGGGTTGATGACGTTTGTGGAAGGACGCCAGCAGGCGCGCTGCATCGCCTCGTCCAGCCCGCCGGACTGGATCGCCCTGGGGCTGGCCCGTTTCGGGCTGGCCGACCGGATGGGTCCGATATTCAGCGCCGCTGTGCATGTGTCGCGCGGCAAGCCGCATCCGGACATCTTCCTGCATGCGGCCGAGGCGATGAGGGCTCGCCCCGACAGGACCGTGGTGATCGAGGACAGTCCCTCGGGCGTGCAGGCCGGCGTGGCGGCGGGAATGCATGTGATCGGTCTGTGCGCCGGGGGCCATGTGCGGGACGGTCATGCCGAAGCGCTGACAAAGGCTGGCGCGCATCGGATCGCCTGGTCCTATGACGAAGTGGCCGTCCTTATCGACTAGCTTCCAATGACCAAAAACACTGTGTGGGGCGCTCAAATCGTTGCGTGCTGCCGCCTTCCAGTGAACGATAGCCCAGCTTTAAAGAGGGGATACGGCATCATGGCATTTGCAGTCCGATTGTGGCTCGCCTTGGCGCTTGCGGCCCAGATTGTCGCGCCAGCCACAGCCTCGGCTGCGTCAGCGTTGTTGCTCTCGCAACAGGAACCACCGCAAGTCCGTGTTAACGTCGCCGTCCAATCAGAAGGGCCGTTTGCCGAGGAAGCGTCTCATGAAAGCGCGTACCGAGCCGCGCTGGAAGAGGTGAATTCGGGAGGCGGCTTTGCGGCACTGCAGCGGCACGTACCAGCGTTGACTGAAGCCTTCAGCCACGCGCCAGGCACGTATCCGACCGTTCAAGAAGTTGCCGGTGGCTGGTCTATCCGGGCTGACACCCGCGATGAAATCATGACGCTGGCTCAAAGAATTGGTGAAGTTCAGAGTGAGCGAGGCGGAGGCGAGGTTAAGGTCGTTGCGCGCCCCAATGTGTACCCCAACATCGCTTTTCTATTAGCCAGCGCGGCCGTGGAAAGGCGCGATTTCGCGACCGCTCACGCTGTCCTTGATGCAGGCTTGGCGCTTCAACCTCTTGATAGGCATCTGCTCAATGAAAAACTGGTCGTTCTGCACGCCGAGCGGCGATGGGAAGAGGCCTACCTATTGGTAAAAAATGCGCTTGCCACAGATGACCCACTGCTAAAAGCAGATCCTGCGCTGCTTCAGCGCCGTCTGGGTTATACGCTGGTTGAACTAGGTAGGCTGCATGAGGCGCGAGCAGCTTACGAGGCTTCTCTTGAGGCGGAACCGGGCAATGCGATTGCATTGGCCGAGCTGGAATTCATTACCAATGCCGAGCAAGGGCAGTCGAACTACGGCGAGATGCAGATACTGGCACCGAACATGCCCGTCGCGACATCAAAGCCGGAATCGCAGACGCAGGTGCAGGAACCCAAGGCAAACTAACTCGGCCTTAACCGTAAGGATTCACCATCCGGGCTCTCATTATCCGGGGCCGCGTTTCCATGTCCGAACTGAAGACCGACATCGTCCATCGTGGGGACTGTATCGAGGTGTTGCGGTCGCTGCCCACGGCGTCGGTCGACATGGTGTTCGCCGACCCGCCCTATAATCTGCAGCTGGGCGGCGATCTGCTGAGGCCGGACAACAGCCTGGTCGATGCGGTCGATGACGACTGGGACAAGTTCGACAGTTTCGCGGCCTATGACGCCTTCACGCGCGACTGGCTGAAGGAATGCCGCCGGGTGCTGAAGCCGGAGGGGTCGATCTGGGTGATCGGCAGCTACCACAACGTCTTCCGCCTTGGCACGGCGATCCAGGACCTGGGGTTCTGGGTCCTGAACGACATCATCTGGCGCAAGTCCAACCCCATGCCGAACTTCAAGGGCACGCGCTTCACCAATGCGCACGAGACCCTGATCTGGGCGGCGCGCAGCCGCGAGCAGAAGCGCTACACCTTTAACTATGATGCGCTGAAGGCCTTCAACGAGGACACCCAGATGCGGTCCGACTGGACCTTTGCCCTGTGCACGGGCGAGGAGCGGATCAAGGACGCCGACGGCAAGAAGGCCCATCCGACCCAGAAACCCGAAGGGCTGCTGCATCGCGTGCTGCTGGCCGCGACCCGCCCCGGCGACGTGGTTCTGGACCCCTTCTTCGGTACGGGCACCACGGGTGCGGCGGCCAAGCGGCTGGGGCGGCATTTCATCGGCATCGAGCGCGATCCGACCTATGCCGACGTGGCCGAAAAGCGGATCGCCGCCGTCATTCCGGCCCGGCCCGAGGATCTGGTCGTCACCGGCTCCAAGCGCAATGAGCCCAAGGTGCCGTTCGGGGCGCTGGTCGAGGCGGGACTGCTGCAACCGGGCGACCGGCTGTATTGCCCCAAGGGCGACCGCGAGGCGCGGGTGCGGGCCGACGGCTCGCTGGTGTCCGGCGATCTGTCGGGGTCCATCCACAAGCTGGGGGCCCTGTTCGAGAATGCCCCAGCCTGCAACGGCTGGACCTACTGGCGTTTCAAGACGGATCAGGGACTTAGGTCCATCGACACCCTGAGAGCCGAGGTCCGCGCCGGGATGCAATGACGGGTTCCCGACATTGGATTACGGCTAAGTTACCGGGACAAAAGAATAAAAAGCGGTGTTCCGGGAACTTCGCACCTGCGAGACGGTTAGATGATCCGGCGTCCGGACGAATGACGCCCGGAGCCCATCGCCATGAAGATCGCCCAGGTCACCCCGCTGTACGAAGCCGTGCCGCCGAGGCTGTATGGCGGGACCGAACGGGTGGTGGCGCATCTGACGGATGCCCTGGTCGATCTGGGCCACGACGTCACCCTGTTCGCCAGTGCCGATGCCGAGACGCGCGCGCGTCTGGTGCCCGTCCGCGATCAGGCCATCCGCCTGGACCCCGCACCGCTCAAGTCCGACCTGGCCTCGCACATGGTCATGCTGCACGAAGTGCTGAAGCGGGCGGACGAGTTTGACGTCATCCATTTCCACACCGACATGATCCAGTTCCCGATGTTCGAGGCGCTGGCAGACAAGACCCTGACCACCCTGCACGGGCGGCTGGACATGAAGGACATCGGCGGGGTGTACGAACGCTGGCCGCAGTTTGGCCTGGTGTCGATCTCGGATGACCAGCGTCGTCCCCTGCCCTTCGCCAACTGGAAGGCGACGGTGCATCACGGCATGCCGGGCGACGTCTATCAGGCCTCGTCCACGTCGCAGGGTTATCTGGCCTTCCTGGGCCGCATCTCGCCCGAGAAGCGCCCGGACCGCGCCATCCAGATTGCCACCGCCCTGAACAAGCCGCTGAAGATGGCGGCCAAGGTGGATGCGGCGGACAAGGTCTATTGGGAGACGGTCATCAAGCCGATGGTCGAGGGCAATCCCCTGATCGAATTCATCGGCGAGATTGGCGACCATCAGAAGTCCGCCTTCCTGGGCGGTGCCGACGCCCTGCTGTTCCCCATCGACTGGCCCGAGCCGTTCGGCCTGGTGATGATCGAAGCCATGGCTTGCGGGACGCCCGTGGTGGCCTTCCGCTGTGGTTCGACCGCAGAGGTGATCGAGGACGGCGAGACGGGCTTCCTGGTCGATACGCTGGAGCAGGCTGTGGCGGCGGCGGGCCGGGCGCATCTGCTGGACCGCGAGGCGATCCGGGCACGGTTCGACCTGCGCTTTTCGTCCACGGCGATGGCGCGGCGGTATCTGGACGTCTATGGCGACCTGCTGGCGAGGCGGCCGTTTGCGGGCTTGCCGCTGGCGGAAGGTGCGGTGCAGATCCGGCCCTTGGCCGAGCCGCGCAGCTTTGCGGCCAACTAGGCCTGAGCCGAAACGGATCAAATCCCGCTGCGGGCCATTTTCCTCGCGCATTCGGGCCTATGATGGTCCGAACCTGAGACGAGACGCGAGAGAGCCTTCATGGATGACGCCTATTCGACCCAACTGGCCGCCGCCGAAAGCGGCACCGGCGAGGCCGACAGCCTGGAGCGGCTGATGGCGTTGAAGGATGCCGACACCTTTCTGGTGACCGACGGCTGGGGCGACATGGCGGGCGGGGCCGACGGCCTGTTCGACAACGACACCCGCCTGCTGTCGCGGCTGGTCATGACGGTCGGCGGGGCGCGGCCGTCTCGGCTGAGCTCGGGCGTCAGCCAGGACAATGTCTTCTTCACCTGTCATTCGACCAACCGGCCCCTGCCCCCGATGGGCGGGCGATCGGCCCCGGCAGGGGTGCTGCATATCGAGCGGCGGCGCTTCGTCTGGGACCGGCGGCTGTTCGAGCGGGTGCGTATCTCCAATCACGGCATGGAGGATGTGCTCCTGCCGCTGGCCTATGAGTTCGGAGCCGACTTCGCGGACATCTTCCAGGTTCGCGGGACGCCCCGGCTGAAGCATGGGACGCTGTCGCCCCCGACGCAGGACGGGCGGCGGGTGACCTTCCGCTATCGCGGTCTGGATGATGTCGAGCGGATGAGCTGCCTGGCCTTCTCCGAGCCGCCCGCCCGCCTGAGTGCCGGACGCGCCGAGTTCATGTTCAGCCTGCCCAAGGGCCGGGTTCAGGACCTCTATATCGAATGCGGTCCTGACGCCTGCGAGGCCCCCGATGAAGCCCGCTTCAGACTGAGTGCTGTCCAGGCACGCCTGGCGATGCGCAGTCGGCGCAGGCGCGGGGCCTCGGTGCGGGGGCCGCGCAGCCCGCGCTTCAACGATTGGCTGGACCAGAGCCGGGCGGATGTGGCCCTGCTGACCACCGACCTGCCGACCGGCCCCTATCCCTATGCGGGCGTGCCCTGGTTCTCGACCCCGTTCGGGCGCGACGGCATCATCACTGCCTGGCAGATGCTGTGGCTGGACCCGTCCCTGGCCAAGGGCGTCCTGACCTATCTGGCCAGGCGTCAGGCCACCGAGACCTCGGCGTTTCAGGACAGTGCGCCCGGCAAGATCATGCATGAAACACGCGGCGGCGAGATGAGCGCGCTGGGGGAGGTGCCGTTCGGCCTCTATTACGGCGGGGTCGATACCACCTGTCTGTTCGTCGCCCTGGCCGGGGCCTATGCGAAACGGACCGGGGATTTTGAGACCATCCGCAGCCTGTGGCCCAACCTGATCGCGGCCACAGGCTGGATGACCAAGGAAGGCGACGTGCGCGGCGACGGCCTGATCAGCTATCAGCGCGGGGCCGACACCGGCCTGTCCAATCAGGGCTGGAAGGACAGCGAAGACTCTATCTTCCACACCGACGGGCGGTTCCCGAAGGGGCCGATCGCCCTGCTGGAGGTCCAGGGCTATGCCTTTGCCGCCTGGCAGGCGATGGCCGAACTGGCCCAGGCGCTGGGCGAGCCGGACCCACAGCAATGGTCCGACCGGGCCGAGCGGGTCCGCACCCAGGTAGAAGACCGGTTCTGGATGGAGGATCAGGGCTTCTATGCCATCGCCCTGGACGGCGACGGTGAGGCCGTGCGGTCCATCGGCTCCAATGCCGGGCATCTGCTGTTCACCGGCCTGCCGTCGCACGAGCGGGCGCTGAGGGTGGCGAAGCGCATGCTGGGTGCCGACTTCCGATCCGGCTGGGGCGTGCGGACGCTGGCGAGGGGACAGGCGCGGTTCAATCCTCTGAGCTATCACAACGGCTCGGTCTGGCCGCACGACACGGCGATGGCGGCGGCCGGCATGGCCAGATATGGCGAGCGACGGGCGGTGGCCCTGCTGCTCAGCGAAATCTATGAGGCGGCCGCCAGTTTCAACCTGCGCCTGCCCGAACTGTTCTGCGGCTTCGAGCGCAGGTCGGGCGAGGCACCCATCGCCTATCCGGTCGCCTGCCTGCCCCAGGCCTGGGCCGCCGGATCGGTGTTTCTGATGCTGCAATCGGCGCTGGGCGTGCGGATCGACGCCGTGGCGGGCACGGTGGAGATCGACAATCCGGTCCTGCCCGTCGGGATCGAACGGCTGAACGTCACGGACCTGAAAGTCGGCGAGGCCACCCTGGACCTGTCGTTCCAGCAGACGGGTCTGCACACTGTGGTGGTGCCCCGGCGCCGCTCAGGTGAAGTGGCGGTTCGGACGATCTGCTGAGCCTGCTCTCAGACTTGGGGGTCGGGTTCCGGCTCTGGCCTATGCACGATCGACACCAGCACGATGGAGATGATCATCAGCAGGAACCAGCTGCCCAGCTTCTCCAGCCCCACCATCTCCCAGCCCGCCTCCTGACCTGGATAGGCCCAGGCGCGACCGAAGGTGGCCAGGTTCTCGGCGAACCAGATGAACAGGGCGACCAGGAAATAGCCCAGCAGCAAAGGCATCCTCCGCCGTTCCCGGTCGGCCGTGAAATAGAACCAGCCCGGTCCGAATAGCAGCGCGGTGGCGATAAACAGGGCGATCCGCACATCCGGCAGCCAGTGATGGGCGAAGAAGTTGATGTAGATCGCCGCCGCCAGCACCCAAGTCGACCACATCGGCGGATAGCGCCGCACCCGAATGTGAAAGATCCGCTGCACCCGCGCGATATAGCTGCCCACCGCCGCATACATGAAGCCCGAGAACAGCGGCACCATTCCGATGCGCAGCACGCTGTCCTCCGGATAGACCCAGGAGCCGTGATACGTCTTGAACAGCTCCATGATCGTGCCGGCGATGTGGAACAGGAAGATGACCCGCGCCTCCTCCCAGCTTTCCAGCTTGAAGATCAGCATCCCCGCCTGAATGGCCAGCGCACCGACGACCAGAAAGTCATACCGGCTGATCGCGGCCTGGTCCGGCCACAGCAGAAAGGTGCCCACGATCATGACCAGCATCAGCCCGCCGAACAGACAGGCCCAGGCCTGTTTGAAGCCGAACATCAGGAACTCGAAACCGTAGCGACTCCACGCAGCCCGGTCGGCCCGCGCCTTGGCGCGCTCCAGCCAGAGGCGGCCCCGGGATTCGAGCGGAAGGCGGCGGGAAGCAGTCATCGGCCGAAGCTAGGCCGATGCGTGGGTGCTGCGATAGCCAAGGGATGAAAAACGTGTGCAGTCCGCCCGGCCTGGGCCAAGATGCACAATGACGCGGCCACTCCCGCGTCGCCGCCGCGCATCGGGAAACACCATGTCACATCCTGAACACCCGACCACGTCTGCGCTACCCAGACTGGCTGTAGGCCTCGGCTATGCGGGCCTAGTGCCACAAGTCGCCGCCTTGGTTCTGATCATGTCCGGCGGACCGGAGTGGCGGTTTGCGGCGTTGAGCATGGCCTTTGCCTATGCGGCGCTGATCTACAGCTTTCTGGGCGGGGTCTGGTGGGGACTAGCGGCGCGGTCGCCTGCCCAAGCGCCCCGCTGGATATGGAGTGTCAGCATCCTGCCGTCGCTGATCGCCTTGGCCTGCGCCTGGCCCTGGGCAGTCGGTGGCGACTGGCCTGGTCCGTCGCTGATCGTATTGGGCATTGCGCTCGCTTCCAGTATCGTCGTCGATATCACCCTGTCTCGTGCAGGGCTGACACCCACGCGATGGCTATCGCTCAGAGTTCCGCTTTCTCTGGGACTTGGCGGGCTGACCCTGGCCGCTGGCTTTGCAACGACTTTGACCGGCTGACGCGCGGCCGTTCCTACCCCCGCCCGCGATAGGTCGGCACGCCCTGGTCGGGCAGCCATAGACCCTCTGGAGCCGGGCCTGTCTGCCAAAAGACGTCGATGGGAATGCCACCGCGCGGGTACCAGTAGCCGCCGATGCGCAGCCAGGTCGGCTGTAGCAGGTCGGCCAGCCGCTTGCCGATGGCGACGGTGCAATCCTCGTGGAAGGCCCCGTGGTTGCGGAAGCTGGTCAGGTACAGCTTCAGGCTCTTCGACTCCACCAGCCAGTCGCCAGGCGCATAGTCGATGACGATATGGGCAAAGTCCGGCTGGGCCGTGACGGGACACAGGCTGGTGAATTCCGGCACCGTGAACCGCGCCAGATACAGGGTGTCCGGATGCGGATTGGGCACCCGCTCCAGCACGGCGGTTTCCGGGCTGGCCGGGGCGGCGATCATCTGGCCGAGCTGGGACAGGGAAGAGGTGTCTGTGGTCATTCCCCGTCCTACCGCCATCGCGTCCGCCCGTCACGCCTGCGCGTCATCAGCGATGCGTCCGCGATTGACGCCGGCCTACGGTAGAAACCTCCTCGCCGACGTGGAGGACGGCCCAGGTGGACTGAGTGGACTGAGTGGACTCTCTTTTTCGCATTTGCCTTACCCCGCGACAGCCCGCTATCCGTAGTCAAAGAAAACCAGGGGAAACGTCATGGCCATTCCGGCGTCACTGCAAAAGGGTCTGAAGCTGCCGGTGATCGCGGCACCCATGTTCCTGGTCTCCGGGCCGGATCTGGTGGTCGAGACCTGCAATGCCGGGGCTATCGGGACCTTTCCGTCGCTGAACCAGCGCACGACCGAGGGCTATCGGGAATGGTTGCACGAGATCAAAGGGCGCCTGACGCCCGATGCCGCCGCCTACGGCGTCAACCACATCGTCCACCCGACCAATCCGCGCCTGATGGCCGACATGATGGTGTCGGTCGAGGAGAAGGTGCCGCTGATCATCACCTCGCTGGGAGCCGTGCGCGACGTGGTCGAGGCGGTGCACGGCTATGGCGGCGTGGTCTTTCACGACATCGCCAATGTGCGTCATGCGCGAAAGGCTGCCGAGGCCGGGGTCGACGGACTGATTCTGGTCGCCAATGGCGCGGGCGGGCATGCCGGGGTGGTCAATCCGTTCGCCCTGAGCAACGAGGTGCGCGAGTTCTTCGACGGCACCATCCTGCTGTCCGGCTGTCTGTCGACGGGTCAGGACGTGGCGGGCGCGCTGATGCTGGGGGCCGACTTCGCCTATATGGGCACCCGCTTCATCTCCACGACGGAGTCCTCTGCCCAGGCCGAGTACAAGCAGATGGTGATCGACAGCGGCGCGACCGACATCACCTATACACCTGCGGTCTCGGGCATTCCGGCCAACTTCATGACCAAGTCGCTGCTGGACAACGGCATCGACCCCAAGACCCTGCCCGAGCACAAGTTGGACATGGGCGAGGAAGCCCGCGCCTGGAAGACCGTCTGGTCGGCTGGACAAGGCTCCGGCTCGGTTCACGACGTCGTTCCAGCGGGTGAGCTGGTGGCTCGCCTAACATCGGAATTTCATCAGGCCACGGCACAATTCGCCAAAGCGACCGCTTTCATCTAGGAACCCGACGCCTCTTTTTGCGTCTGGTGCCTCATGATCCGTTCCGCCCTCGCCGCCGTCCTTATAGCAGCCGTCGCCGCACCGGCCCTGGCCCAGGATGCCGAACCGCAGGACGTCCTGGCCAACTATGGTTCGGACCCCTGGAGCTTTGCCTTTGGCGCCGCGACCGACAACCGCTCGAAGGACGCCTCCAAGTCCGACGGCAACCCCTTCGTCTGGGGCGAAGCCGTCTGGGAAACCTCGGACGGGTTCTTCTACGCCGGCCCGGCTTTCGAGACGATCGACAGCTCGACCGGCTCGAACCTGGAAACCGACATCGGCGTCGGCATCCGGCCTCAGTTCGCCGGTTTCGACCTGGATCTGAACGCCACCCACAAATGGCAGATCGACGCCGATCAGGGGGCTGACGATGATGCGTGGGAGTTCACGGCCGACGTCTCGCGCTCCATCGGTCCGGCGGGCGCGCGCGTGCGCCTGCAACACTCGCCGGACGGCACCGGCTCGACCGAGGCCTGGACCTGGTACGAAGCGCGCGTCAGCTGGGACTTCACCGACAAACTGTCCGGCTCGACCGCCATCGGTCGACGCGAGCAGGACAACAGCATCGACTACACCGGCTGGAACGCGGGCTTCACCTATGCCCTGACCCAGACCCTGGAGGCAGACCTGCGCTGGCACGCCACGGACGCCAACGAGCCGGGCGAGCAATACAAGGACGGTCTGGTGTTCGGGATATCAGCGGCCTTCTAAGGGTCGCAATCAGCGTCGGCGGCCCTATATTGGTCACATGAGCAATCTTCGTCAGACCACCCTCGAACGCGCCTATGACCTGGCGCGCAGCGGCAGTTGCCGCACCGTAAGCGAGATCAAACAGGCCCTTTCCGCCGAAGGCTACGAGCGCATCCAGGACTCGCTCTACGGCCCCACACTGACCTCGGCCCTGCGCAAGCTGTGCCAGGAACACTACATCGCCGCGCCTGAGGAAGAGACCCCGGACGAAGCTCCGGCTTGATTTCGCCACGCGGACCCGTCATGATCGTGAACGTCGATCTTACTGCGTAACGCCACCCTCTGCTTTCGCACCGAGGTCCAGCCGCTCCCATACAGACCCGACAGGCCTCCAGGGATGTTCCCTGCGGCCAACGCCAAAAGGAGGTCTATTATGGCTACCGGCACCGTGAAATGGTTCAACTCCACCAAGGGCTACGGCTTCATCCAGCCTGACGACGGCGGCAAGGACGTGTTCGTGCACATCTCGGCCGTTGAACAGGCCGGCCTGCGCGGCCTGGACGAAAACCAGAAGGTTTCCTACGAAATCGAGCGCGACAAACGTTCGGGCAAGGAATCGGCTGGTCAACTGAAGACCGAGGGCTGAACCCCTTCGCGTTGATCTGATCGACGCGTGATTTCAGACGGCGGCGAGGGCTTTCAGCCTTCGCCGCCGTTTTTGTTTGGGGGTCGAAACACCGAATTTCACGCCCGGTTCCGCCCCGTGGCCAGAGGTCGCATATCGCGGTTTTGGCGCATCTTCTGCGGGCCAGCCTTCGTCTCTCCCGCGCAGCCGCACAGACGGCCTGTTCAGGAGAGACCCCGATGACCTTCAATCCCACACGCCTCGCCCTCGTTGCCGCCCTCGCCGCTGGCGCTCTGACCACTGCCGCCTGTGGCTCGATGGACAGCATGGACTCCATGTCCTCCGGCGCAGAAGCTCAAGGCACCGTCATGGTCGGCGGTGCCGCCATGTATCCGACCCGCAATATCGTCGAGAACGCCGTCAATTCGGCCGATCACACGACCCTGGTCGCCGCCGTGACCGCCGCAGGCCTGGCACCGACCCTGTCAGGGCCGGGTCCGTTCACGGTCTTTGCCCCGACCAACGCCGCCTTTGCCAAACTGCCTGCCGGTACGGTCGACACCCTGGTCCAGCCTGCCAACCGCGCGACCCTGACCAAGATCCTGACCTATCATGTGGTACCCGGCCGGGTCAGCGCCGCTGACCTGACGGCACAGATCCGCGCAGGCGGTGGCCAGGCTCGCCTGACCACGGTCGAGGGCGGCACGCTGACCGCCTCGGTCCGCAATGGTTCGGTCATCCTGACCGATGAAATGGGCGGCGTGGCGACCGTCACGCAGGCCGATGTCTTCCAGTCGAATGGCGTCATCCACGTCACCGACACCGTCTCCATGCCCAACTAAGAGCGTTTCGGCGGGGTGCTCCAAAGGGCACCCCGTCATCCCTTTTGGACAAGCACCTTGCTATTCCGGGGGAAAGGGCCCACCTGTGTACTCGTCGATCTCACTTGCGAAACGCTGCTGCCCCTTTGCATCGCGCACCGAGGTCCAAAGCCGATCCCATCCAGACCCGACAGGCCGACCCGGAACCTCTTCCGGCGGTCAACGCCTAACGGAGGTCTCAAAATGGCTACCGGCACTGTAAAATGGTATAACTCCACCAAGGGCTACGGCTTCATCCAGCCTGACGACGGCGGCAAGGACGTTTTCGTTCACGCTTCGGCTGTTGAAGTTTCGGACCTCGGTTCGCTCAACGAAAACCAGAAGGTTTCCTACGAAATCGAGCGCGACTCGCGTTCGGGCAAGGAATCTGCCGGTCGCCTGAAGGCCGCCGAATAGTTTTCGATACCCTTTAGCCAGGCTCATCCTGGCTGGCGGACGGGCCGGCCTCTGCAAGGGGACCGGCCCGTTTGCATTTAGCTCCGCGCCACGGCCCCCCGACGAACCGGAATGCCTAGCGAGGATGCCCATATCTGGCGCTCAGGTAGCGAGCCTCTGCGAGGCGAGCGATAGCGCCCTTCAAAGAAGGATCACGCCATGACCCCCCTGGCCGAAAAACTGCCGACAATGAGCGACGCCGACCTGAAGGCCCTGCGCGCCAATGCCGCCCGCATGGTCGGTCACGGCTCGCCTGTTCAGGCGACAACCGCTGCCGACATCATCCCGCTGATCGACGACGAGGTTGTGCGCCGCGCCGGCTTGCCCGCCGCCGCCCCCAAGAAGCGCGCACCCGCCAAGAAGAAGGTCGTGCCCGCGTCCGGACACCAGACCGCCCTGCCGTCCAAGGTCGCCTGACCTTGGGAGAGAGCGCCTTCAGCCGAGGGCCTGATCCAGATCGGCGATCAGGTCTTCGACCTCTTCCACACCAACCGACAGGCGGATCAGGTTATCGGTGACGCCGCCCGCCTCACGAACCTCCTTCGGCACAGAGGCGTGGGTCATGATGGCCGGGTGGTTGACCAGGCTTTCGACCCCACCCAACGATTCCGCCAGGGTGAAGACCTGCACCCGCTCCAGCACCTCGCGCGTCCGCGCCAGGTCGCCGTCGAGAATCACCGTCACCATGCCCCCGAACCGCCCGTTCATCTGACGCGCGGCGAGGTCGTGCTGGGGATGGGTGATCAGGCCCGGGTAGATGACCTGAGCCACACCGGATTTGCGGTCTTCCAGCCAGCGGGCGACGGCCAAGGCGTTCTCGTTGTGGGCCTTCATGCGTAGGCCCAAGGTCTTCAGGCCGCGATTGGCCAGGAAGGCATCGAACGGTCCCATCACGCCGCCGATCGAATTCTGCAGGAACTTGATCTCTTTGGCCAAGTCCGGGTTTGCCGTCACCAGCGCCCCACCGATGATGTCCGAGTGGCCGTTCAGATATTTGGTCGCCGAATGCATGACGATGTCGGCCCCCAGCGCCAGCGGCTGCTGGCTGAAAGGCGTGGCGAAGGTGTTGTCGACGACCAGCAAGATGCCATGCGCCCTGGCGATCGCCGACAGGGCGGAGATGTCGGCCAGCTTCATCATCGGATTGGTCGGGGTCTCCACCCACAGCATCTTCGTCTTCGGCGTGATGGCGGCCTCGACGGCGGCCAGGTCGCTGAGATCGACATAGGCGAAATCCAGCCCCATCGAGCGGCGGCGAACGCGCTCGAACAGACGCCATGAACCGCCGTACAGATCGTCGCCCGTGACGATGTGCGACCCGGCATCCAGCAGTTCCAGTGCCGTCGAGGTCGCCGCCATTCCGCTCGCAAAGCCGAAGCCGTGGGTTCCGCCTTCCAGGTCGGCCAGGCACGCCTCGAAGGCTTCGCGCGTCGGGTTCTTGCCCCGTGCGTATTCATACCCCTTGTTCACGCCCGGGCTTTCCTGGGCATAGGTCGAGGTGGCGTAGATCGGGGTCATGACCGCGCCGGTCGTCGGGTCGGGACGCTGGCCGGCGTGAATCGCGCGGGTGGAGAAGCCCTGGGCGTTCTTGAGCGTAGTCATCGGATATCCTCGTTTTCGTCTGGACTGGAGGCATCCTGCTCCAAGAAGGTGCGCGTCCGGCTCATGACCGAGCACCAGGTCGGCAAGTCGTACTGATGCCCGTCAAAGTCCAGAGCCTGAACATCGACCCTGGCCCCTCGCTGTCGGAGGCTGTCGGCCATGGCCAGGCTGGCACGTACCGGAACGGCTTCGTCGCTCCGGGCATGCAGCACCAGGGCCGCGACGTCACGGCCCTCGAACGAGACGTCCGCCGAGCCTCCCCCTGCAGCCAGGATCATGCGCCGAACGGGACTGCCCGGAACCGTGGCCGCGCTGACGGCCACCCCGGCACCGCGCGAATAGCCCCAAAGCGCCACACGGCCCCGCTCAGCGCCGGGGCGTCCCTCAAGCTCGCCGAGTGCATCGAGCGCCACCTGTCGCCACGCCCGCGCCGTCACAGTGCGGCGCGTGGGGTCCGGGGCGGCCGCGTCGAAATAGGCCGGCAGAAGAACATGATAGCCCCGCGACGCCAGCTGGATGGCGTGGGCGTCGAACAGGATGGAGTTCATTTCGAACCCTGTACCGCCATGCAGCAAGACTATGCCCAGACCATTGGGCGTGCCGCGCGGCGCATACAGATGGGCGCGGATCGCACGCCCCCGGCTATCGAAGGTGATCGACTGACGCGAGGCCCGGACCTGCACATCGTCTGCACAGCCGGGGATGCCGACCTGTGGCGGGGTCTGAACAGACTGCGCGTAGCCCGGCGATGTGGCTGAGGCCGCCACCGCCAGGACCACTGCGATCAGCGGCACCCGCATAGCTACCGGTTCAGGCTGAGGTGGTTGATCAGGTCAACACGGGCGATCAGGCCGACGAACTGCTCGCCGTCCAGCACCAGGGCCACCCGGTCGCGGTCGAACAGGGGGATAAGGGCGTCCAGCGGCTCGCCCACCTGAACCGTGTCCAGATCCCGCGTCATGACCTCACCCACCGGCTTGGCGAAGCGGGCCTGGCGGGTGATCTCGTCGGTATTCATGACATGCACGATGTCGCTTTCGTCCAGAATACCGACCAGCCGCCCGTCCTGAATGATCGGCAGCTGTGAGACGTCGGCACCGCGCATCCGCTTGAAGGCTGTGTCCAGAGTGTCGTCCGGCCCGGCCACGACCACGTCGCCGTTTGCGTATTTGCGGGTGATCAGGTCCGACAGGTCGCCATGGAGCTCGCGTTCGCCCAACCCCTGATCGGCCAGCCAGGCATCATTGTAGACCTTCGACAGATATTTGGCACCGGTGTCGCAGACGAAGGTCACCACACGCCTGGGCTCTGTCTGCTCGCGGCACCAGCGCAGGGCGGCGGCGATCAGGGTGCCTGACGAAGATCCCGCCAGAATGCCTTCCTTCAGCAGCAGGTCCCGCACCGTCGAGATCGCCTCGCTGTCGGGGATCGAATAGGCCTTGTCGATAAGGCTCATGTCCGCCGTGTCCGGCACGAAATTCTGACCGATGCCCTCGACGGTGTAGCTGCCTTCCGGGCTGGGGACACCATCGTTGACGATGCCGGCCAGGACCGAACCGACCGGGTCGGCCAGAATGATCTGGGCGTTCGAGCCCTGGCTTTTCAGATACTGGGCCACGCCGGTGATCGTGCCGCCTGAGCCGATGCCGGCAACATAGGCGTCGATGTCGTGCCCCATCTGCTCCCAGATTTCCGGGCCTGTGGTCCGAACGTGCGCCTCTGAGTTTGCCGTGTTGGCGAACTGGTTGACGAAGAATCCGCCCGGGATCTGCTGCGCCAGTCGCTCGGCCATGTCTGTGTAATATTCCGGGTGGCCGTGATCGACGTCCGACCGGGTCAGCCGCACATCGGCCCCCATGGCGCGCAGATGCTGGATTTTTTCCTTGGACATCTTGTCCGGAATGACCAGAAGCACCTTATAGCCTTTGGCCTGACCGACCAGCGTCAGCGCCAGACCCGTGTTGCCAGCCGTCGCCTCGACGATGGTGCCACCGGGCTTCAGATATCCCTCCCGTTCAGCCGCATCGATCATCGACAGGGCGATACGGTCCTTGATCGAACCGCCGGGGTTCTGGGCCTCCAGCTTGAGGAACAGGCGGCACGGGCCGGTATCGATCTTGGTCACCTCCACCATCGGCGTCTTGCCGATCAGGTCCAGCAAGGAACCGGTCGGACCGGACAGGACGGGCGTGGGGGCCAAAGACATTCATAACTCCGAGGGACGTTCGCGCCGGAAGCTAGGCGCGCCTCCCCCTCATCACAACACGCCGCGCGAGAATTTGACCTCTCGAAGAGAGCCAAAGCGCGGTATCAAGGATTCCAAATGACAAAATCATCCAGCCGGCCACCCGCCGGCCTCCCCGATCCGGACACCCTGCTGGCTTTCCTGCGCGAGGCGGGCACGGCTGAGAAAACCGATATTGCCCGACACTTCGGCCTGAAGGGCCATGAGCGGCGCATGCTGCGCGAAATGATCCGGGAACTTGAAGCCGCTGGCAAACTGGGCAAGCGCGGCCGCAAGGGCTTTGCCGAGGTCGGGGCCCTGCCCCCGGTCGGTGTGGCCGACGTCAGCGAGCGCGACACGGACGGCGACCTCTATGTGCGGCTGGTCGAGGCTTCGAACGACGCCCCACGCGCTGTGCTGGTGCCTGACAAGACCGGCAAGACGGGACCTGCCGTGGGGCTGGGCGCGCGTGTCCTGGCCAAGTTCGAGCGCGGCCCCGATGGCTGGGAAGCCCGGATCATCAAGGTTCTGGATACCGACACCAACCGCGTTCTGGGCGTCATCCGCAAGTCGAACCGCGAGGTGCGGGTCGAGCCCGTCGACCGCCGCTCCAAGGACGTGCTGTTCGTGCCGCCCGCCCAGGCCGAAAGCCTGAAGGACGGCGATCTGGTGTTCGCCTCCATTGAAAAGGGCGACCACCGCTACGGCCCCAAGCGCGGCAAGATCCTGGAGATCATCGGCCGCGAGGACGATCCCCGTGCTGCCTCCCTGATCGCCATCGCTGCCAACAAGGTGCCGATGGGCTTCTCCGAAGCGGTGGAGAAGGAGGCCGAGGATCAGGAACTGCCGTCGTTGAAAGGGCGCGAGGACCTGCGCGACCTGCCGCTGGTCACCATCGACCCGGCCGATGCACGCGACCACGACGATGCCGTCTATGCCATGCGGGACGACGACCCGAAGAACCCTGACGGCTGGGTGGTATGGGTCGCCATCGCCGACGTGGCCGCATACGTCCGGCCCGGCACAAATCTGGACCGCGAGGCGCGCGACAAGGGCAACTCCACCTACTTCCCCGACCGCGTCGAACCCATGCTGCCCGAACGGCTGTCGAACGGCCTGTGCAGCCTGAAGGAGGGCGAGAACCGCGCCTGCATGGCCGTGAGGATGGTCTTCGACAAGGACGGACGGAAGACTGGGCACAAGTTCGTGCGCGGCCTGATGAGGTCGCACGCCAAGCTGTCGTACGAACAGGCGCAGTCGGCGATCGACGGCCAGCCTGACGACACCACCGGCCCAATCATGGACGCGATCCTGACGCCACTGTGGGCGGCTTATCACACCATGCTGAAGGGGCGTCTGAAGCGCAGTCCGCTGGCGATCGAAAGCCCCGAACGGCGCATCCGCATGACGCCCGACGGCCAGATCGCCTCCATCGAACCGCGCGTCAGCCTGGAAGCGCACCGGCTGATCGAGGAAATGATGATCCAGGCCAATGTCTGTGCCGCCCAGACGCTGGAGCAGAAACGTACCCCGCTGATCTATCGCATTCACGAGACGCCCAGCCAGGAGAAGACCTTCAACCTGGCCGACTTCCTGCAGACCATCGGCAAGCCGTGGGACAAGGGACAGGCTCCGACCACCAAACGACTGAACGCCCTGCTGGACGAGGCGCGCGACGGGCCGCACGCCGAGGTCGTCAATGAGGTGGTCCTGCGGTCGCAGATGCAGGCGATCTATTCGCCCGAGAACATCGGCCACTTCGGTCTGAACCTGGACAGATATGCCCACTTCACCTCGCCGATCCGGCGGTATTCCGACCTGATCGTGCACCGGGGCCTGATCCGGGCGCTCAATCTGGGCAAGGACGGGCTGACCGACCGAGAGATCGCCGAACTGCCTGCCATCGCCGAACAGGTGACCCAGACCGAGCGTCGGTCGATGGCCGCCGAACGCGCCGCCATGGACCGCTCCATGGCCGCCTTCCTGTCCGAGCGCGTGGGCGCGACCTTCACCGGACGGATCACCGGCGTGACCCGGTTCGGTCTGTTCATCCGCCTGGACGAGACAGGAGCCGACGGACTGGTGCCGGTGTCGTCGCTGGGCGGCGAGTATTTCCATCATGACGACAAGGCTCACGCCCTGGTCGGCGAACGCAGCGGCCAGCGCTGGACCCTGGGCCGCAATGTGGAGGTCAAGCTGCAGGAGGCCACGCCGATCACCGGCGGCCTGGTGTTCGAAATGCTGTCCGATCCTGCCCCGCGCGATCCCAACGCCCCCGCTCCCCGGCTGGGTGTCCGGGCGCGCAGTCCGGGCGGCACTGGTTTTCCCAAGCGGGGAGCCAACCGCCCCGGCGGACCCAAGCCCGGCAAGGGTGGTCGCGGCGGCAAGCCTTCAGGCGGCCTGAAGGGGGTGCGCAAGGGCAAGAGGAAGTGACTGGATCACCCGCATTCCTCCCCCATCGGGGGAGGGGGACCGCCCACAGGGTGGTGGAGGGGGCCACCCCTATCCACCGGCTTTTGCGGCTTGCCCCCTCCACCACTTCGTGGTCCCCCTCCCCCGATGGGGGAGGAATGCGATGAGCCAACCCTTCGACGCCGCACAGGACATGAAAGACGCCCCGCACACCGGTGGGCGTCAGCGGCCAAAAGATGCGGCGACCCTGATCCTCACCCGAGGCACATCCGGATCGACCGAAGTGCTGATGGGCCGCCGCGCACCCGGCCATGTCTTCATGGCGTCGAAATGGGTCTTTCCCGGCGGACGGATCGAGCGGGCGGATTACAGCGCGGCGTCGGCCACCGATCTGCCGCATCAGGACGCCGCCCGCCTGGCCCGCGAGGGCAATGCCCGCCGCGCCCGCGCCCTGGCCCTGACATCCGTACGCGAAACCTTCGAGGAGACGGGCCTGATGCTGGCCGAGGCCGCGCCGGTCGCTTCGGTTGCCGGGCCTTGGCGGGAGTTTCGCGCGGTCGGGGCTCTGCCCGACTTGGCAGCCCTGTCTTATGTAGCCCGCGCCATCACGCCGCCGGGACGGACGCGCCGTTTCGACGCCCGTTTCTTCATGGCCGATGCGAAGGCCTTGCTGCATCCCGAACCGACGGCGGGTTCGGGCGAACTGGACGAGATCGCCTGGATGCCATTGGTGGAAGCGCGGGCGCTGGACCTGCCCGCGATCACGCGCTTCGTACTGGGCGAAATGGCCGAGAGGCTCGTGCAGCCACGTCGCCCGCTGCCGTTCGTGCGCATGGTTCGCGGTGCCCACCATGTCGAGCATCAGGATTGAGCCCATGGCCGACACGCCCATCACCTTGCGCCTCACCATCGCCGATCCGGTCGCGGGGCTGCACTACAGTTTGCAGGACAAGACGAATGCGCCGGTCGATGCGGTGATTGCAGGCGAGGGTCCGCTGTCTTTCGACGTGCCCGTCCGGCTGTCGGATGACGGGAGGATGCTGGGGCCGTTCGTACGCACCGAGGGGCCGACGCGGCGCTTCGTCTACATCGCCATCGGTGGTCAGGCGGGAGGCGACGAACGGGTGTTCAGCCGCAGAGCCAAGATCGATGTGCACGACATTCCGCGCGAGCTGCTGGTCCTCGCGCGGCAGGGAAAGGTGCTGGAGGCGGTGCTGCCTGGCCGCGGCAAGGACGGCACACCGGCCTGCGCGACGGTTCGACCGCTGCATCCCTGGCGTCAGGTCTGAACAGGTCGGTGCCGATAGACGCCGCCCAAGCCTCAGCGTAAGCCTGTGGCCATGACGCCGATGAACATCGTGGGATACGGGGTCTATGCCCCGCGCGAGCGACGCCCGTCCGAGGCGCTGGATGTCGTCTTCGGACAGCCCGCCGGCTGGACGCAGGAGCAGTTCGGGATCGCGGCCCGTGGCGTGGCTGCGGCCGACGAAACCACCTCCATGATGGGGGCCGAGGCCGCCCGGCGCGCCCTGACCTACGCGGGCTGGCGTGACGGCGAGTTCGACGTCCTGATCGGAGCGTGCGCGGTCATGGAGCAGCCCATTCCAGGCACGTCCATCCTGATCCAGCAGGCGCTCGGTCTGGGCAAATCCGGCATCTGGGCGTTCGACGTCAACCAGACCTGCCTGTCCTTCGTGACGGCGCTGGACATCGCCGCCATGGGATTTGCGACCGGCCGGTTCCGCCGCGCCGTCATCGTGGCCAGCGATATCGCTTCGGCCGGGCTGGACTGGGAGACGCCGGGGTCTGCGGCCATTTTCGGAGACGGCGCGGCGGCGATCTGCGTTGAGGCGACGGACGATCCGTCCGGCCCGGGGCTGCTGTCGCGGGGGTTCGAGAGCTATGGCGAGGGCAAGGACCTGGCCACGCTGAAATCCGGCGGCACCCGCATCCGCATCGACCATGGGCTGCAAGCCCTGCGCGAAGGGGCCAAGTTTCACATGGACGCCTTTGGCATCTTCAAGGCCGCAGCGCGCTCCCTGCCCCGCCTGATCGATCAAGTGCTGGGCGAGGCCGGGCTGACGCGCGAGACCGTCGATCTGGTCATCTGCCATCAGGCCAGCGCGCCTGGCGTCGAACACGTGCGGCGGTTGATGGGGGGTGATCCCGCGCGGGTCGTCGATATCTTCGCCACCCACGGCAACCAGATCGCGGCCTCCCTGCCGACGGCCCTGGTCGAGGCGAAGGCACACGGCTTGGTACGCCCCGGCAGCACGGTGCTGATGCTGGGCACGGCGGCCGGGATCAGTGCTGCGGCCATGGTGCTGCGGACATGAGAAGGGCGCTTGTCACCGGTGCGACGGGCGGGCTGGGCATTGCTCTCGTGCAGACCCTGCTGGACGCAGGCTATGCGGTCAGGGCCACGGGTCGCCAGCCTGCGGCTCTGGCGCGGCTGGCGACCATGGGAGCCGAGGCGGTCGCGGCCGATCTGCTGGAGACCGATCTGGCTGTCCTCTGTGCCGACCGCGATGTCGTCTTTCACGTGGCCGGCCTGTCTAGTCCCTGGGGCCCGGATCAGGCTTTCGACCTGGCCAATGTCGAGGCGACACGGCGGCTATTGGCAGCGGCGCAGGCCGCGGGCGTCGGCAGTTTCGCCTTCGTCTCCTCGCCTTCCGTCTATGCCCGCTGGCGCGACCAGACCGGCTTGACAGAGGCCACGCCTTGGCCCGATCGACCGCTGAATGCCTATGCCCGCACCAAGGGCGAAGCGGAAAAGATCGTTCTGGCCGCCGACCGGCCCGGTTTCCGCAGCGTCGCCATCCGTCCCCGTGCGCTGATCGGCCCAGACGATACGGTCCTGTTGCCGCGCATCCTGCGGCTGGTCCGCAAGGGGCGGTTCCCGCTGTTCCGCCGGGGCGAAGCTCTGGTCGAGTTGACCGATGTGCGCGATGGAGCTCGCGCCCTGATGCTGGCAGATCAGCACAGGGAGGCGGCGGGCGGACAGGCCATCAACATCTCCGGGGGGCGGCCCCTGCCGATCGCGACGCTGGTGAAGCGGCTGAGCGACAGGCTGGGCGTGCCGGTGAAGATCGTGCCCCTGCCGCTCTGGCTGGGACAGGCCCTGTCTGTCGTCTCCGACGCCGTCTGCCGCATCCTGCCAGGCCGACCAGAGCCGATCCTGACGCCCTACACCCTGTCGACCCTGGCCTGGTCGCAGGCATTCGACCTGACCAAGGCGCGCACCCTGCTGGGTTACGAGCCGGAGCATGACGCGGTCGAGACGGCCCTGGCCATCGCGCCCGATATGGCGTCCCGGTGAAGGCCTGCCGCGTCCACATCCTGAGAGCCGGGGCGTGTCGGCACCCGGAGGCCATGACCCGCGAAGGGGCGTCGTGGCGCAGCGTGGAGTTTCCGGCCCTGGTCGCCCTGATCCTGCATCCTGACGCCGGGCCGATCCTGTTCGATACCGGCTATGACCCCGCCTTCTTTGCGGCAACGGAAGCGTTTCCCGAGCGGCTGTATCGCTGGACGACGCCGGTCGAGTTTCGGCCCGAAGAGGCGGTGGCCGAGCAACTTCCCCGCTTTGGCGTCAAGCCCGAAGACGTCACTGCCATCGTCATTTCCCACTTCCACGGCGATCATGTCGCGGGACTGCATCGGTTTCCCAAGGCCAAGATCTATTGCGCCCGCGCCGGGGCGGAACAGCTGCTTCGCGGCAACAGGCTGTCGCGGTTGCGTAAGGGTGTGCTCAGCGCCTTGGCCCCGGCCGATCTGGTGGAGCGCGCCGCCTGGTTCGAGGACAGACCCCGCACCGCCCTGTCCGCCGATCTGGCCCCGTTCGAGACGGGGGCGGATCTGCTGGGTGACGGCTCGCTGATCGCCGTCCCCCTGCCCGGCCACTGTCCCGGGCATTGGGGGTTGCTGGTGCGGCAGCACGACGATCAGTTTCGGTTCCTTATCGGCGATGCGGCCTGGTCGAGCGGGGCCGTGCGCGACGACGCCCCGCCACCGAAACTGACCACCGGCCTGCTGGGCGACACCGAAGCCTGCCGCCGGACCCTGCACGACCTGCATCGCCTGTGGCAGCACAACCCCGACATCGCTGTCACCCCCTCGCACTGCGGCGAGGTCGCGCACGAGAGCGGTGGCCATGGACCGGCCTGACCAGAGCGCACTGGCCGCCGCGTGGCTGGACGCGCGTTGGTCAACGCTGAGGCTGCGCAGCCGTCGAGATGTGGAAGCGCGACAAGCGCGGCTGTGGCGACGCATGCAGCCCGTGATCGCTGCAACGCCTGCTGTCGCTCACCTGGCGGGCCTGCCGCTGGACCAGTTCCCGATCATGGAGCCGCGCGATCTGCGCGCCGGTTTCGCGGAGTGGAATACGCTTGGGCTGACGCGGGATCAGGCCGAAGCGGCCGCCTGCGATGCTGAAATGGATGGCGATGGCCTGGTCGCGCCCGGCGTAGCGGCGGGGTTCTCCACGGGGTCATCCGGTACGTCCGGCCTGTTCCTGAACAGCGAAGCCGAGCGTGCCGCTTACCTGGGCCACCTGCTGGCGCGGCTGCTGCCGGTGCGTGATCTGATCAGGCCCCTGCGCATCGCCCTGTGCCTGCGCGCGGACAACCGCCTGTATCAAGACGCGGGCAAGACGGGCCGTATCCGTTTTCTGTTCGTGGGCCTGGGCGAGGATGCTGCGGCGCGGTTCCAGCGTCTGCACGCTTTCGGTCCCGACATCCTGATCGCCCCGCCGCATGTGCTGGCCGACCTGGTGCATCGAACGGAGGCGGCCCGCGAGGCCTGGTCCCTGCGCCGCCTCTTCTACGGAGCCGAGCCGATGGGAGATGCCGAGCATGCGTGGATCGGGTCGGTGCTGAAGGCGCGTCCGGCCCCGCTGTATCAGGCCACCGAAGGCTTCATCGCCGCGCCCTGTCGGCACGGCACGCTGCACCTCAACGAGGATGTGCTGATCGTCGAGCGCGAGCCGGTGCCCGGCACCGACAGGTTCGTGCCCATCATCACCGATCTGCGCCGCACCAGCCAGCCGATGATCCGGGTCCGGCTGGGCGACCTGTTGCAGCCGCTCGGGGGGGCATGCGCCTGCGGGTCGCCCCTGACTGCCATCCATCCGGTCGAGGGGCGGCTGGAAGACCTGTGGCGCTGGCCCGGCGTCACCATCCCGCCGCGCGATGTGGAAACCGCCGTCAGTGCGGCCCTGGGCGCGGAGGTGAACTGGCGCGCCACGGCCTCGACCGAGGGGGTCGTCGTCGAGGCCGAGGGCTTGCATGCGGGCAGGGTTGCCGAAGCCGTCACCTGCCTGCTGGCGACCTACCGCCTCCACCTGCCGGTAACGGCCTTACCGCAGACGCCCGTCCACGGGGTCAAGCGCCGACGCATCCGGTGGTCCGATGGTTGAGCGGGTCCTGGTCACCGGAGCCCGTGCGCCCGCTGCGCTGGACATCGCCCGCAGCCTGAAGGCCGCCGGGTTCGAGGTCCACATGGCCGACTATGTCCCGGCCCGGATCGCGCGATGGTCCTGCGCGCCGACAACGGTGCATCGTCACGCGTCGCCGGTGCGCGAGCCTGCGCGGTTCGCGGCGGAGATGCGCGGCCTGCTGGATCGCCTGGATCCCACAGCCGTCATCCCGACCTGCGAGGAGGTCTTCCACCTGGTGGCCCTGGCCGAAGCCGACGGCTGGTCGGACCGCGTGATCGCCCCGCCGATGGACCGGCTGACGCGCCTGCATCACAAGGGCCAGTTTGCGGACCTGTGCCAGACGCTCGGCCTGCCCGTGCCGGACACCACCACCGCTACCGATGCAGACGCGCTGATGATGCAGGCCAGGCGCGGCCCGGTCGTGGTGAAGCCCGCCTGGTCCCGCTTTGGCAGCCGCACCCTTATCGAGCCGACGCCGCAGCAACTCGCTCTAGTGTCGCCATCACCCGACCAGCCGTGGATCGTCCAGGACCGCGTCCGGGGCGAGGAGGTCAGCCTGTATTCGACTGCCCATGAGGGCCGACTGTCGGCCTTCTGCGCCTACCGCTCCGACTGGCGAACGCGCGGCGGGGCGGCCTATGTGTTCGAGCCTTTGACAGGGAGTGTGCTGGATCGCCTGCGCGACATGGCGTCGACACTGGCCAGTTTCGTCGGGCCAGGACAGTTCGGTTGTGACGCCATCGTCGATGCGACCGGCAAACCCTGGCTGATCGAGTGCAATCCCCGCGCGACCAGCGGCGTGCATCTGTTTGATCGTAGTGCAGAGTTCGGTCGGGCGCTGCTGGGGTGCGGGATCGCGGACCCTGCGTCCGACGACTGGCGTAATGGCGTGATGCTGGACAGCTTCGGTGTGGCCGAGGCCTTGCGGACGCGCCGCCTGTCGAAATGGCGCACGGATCGTGGCCGCTCGAACGACATCGTGTCGGCCACCGGCGACCCCCTGCCCCCGCTCGGTGCCTTGATGGATGCCGCCGGGTTCGGCCTGCGGGCTTTGGCATCAGGACACGGCCTCGCCGAGGCCATGACCGCCGATATCGAGTGGAACGGACAGCCGCTGATGCCTGCGCTATGGGAGAGGCCATGACACCGCTTCCCGCGAGCCTGAAATCCAGCTGGCAGATGGCGGCCCTGTCGCGCGAGGTGACGGCGAAGCCTCTGGCCCGGACCGTGTCGGGGGTGCCGCTGGTCCTGTTCAGAACCGCCGGAGGAGTCAGCGTCCTGATCGACCGCTGCCCCCATCGCAACTATCCGCTGTCGGAGGGGCGGCTGGTCGCGGGGGCGTTGCAATGCCCCTATCACGGCTGGCGGTTCGCGGGCGACGGAGCCTGCGTCGAGGTGCCGGGATGCGATCTGGCCGACGGCCAGTCGCAGCGGCTGGCGGCCACGCCGGTGGTGGTCATGGAGCGACACGGCGCGGTGCTGGTTCGGCTGGATGGCGACGCCACTGCGCCCCTGCCCGACCTGACCGACTGGGGCGCACAGGGGCACGATCATTTCTGGTGGTCGCAGGGGGTGTGGCGCGGGCGGGCGCTGGATGCGCTGGAGAATGTGCTGGACCCCTTCCACACCAACTTCATCCACGACGGCATCATCCGGCGCAGTACCCGGCGCGTGCCGGTCAGGCTCAGCGTCGCCTCGGGCGAGGACTGGATCGAGTCTATCATTGCACAACCCCAGCCGGACCTGGGCTGGATGTCCCGTCTGCTGGAGCCGCCCCGCGACCGCAGCCGCACCCGGCTCAATGGCCTGACCACGGTCCAGGCACGTTGGGAGGGCCCGAAGGGCCTGACCCTGTGCGTCACCGTCTTCTTCACCCCGGTGACCGAGATCAGCCTGATGCCATTCGCCTGTTTCACCACGCCGAAGGGTCGTGGCCCCGGCTGGCTGAAAGAGCGGGCCATCCGCCTGTTTCTGGACCCCGTCGTGCGTCAGGATCGGCATGCCCTGGCGCAGCAGTTGGCCAATATCGAGCGCTTCTGTGCGCCGCGTTTCCTGCAAGGCCCCGGCGACCTTCTGGGCGCGCGCGTCGCACGACTGTTCAATGGCGACCGCCTGGAGCCCGGTCATGAAGGACCGTTCGAGCACCACCTCTGACATGTCACCGGTCCGTCATTAAGCAGTTGATTGCACACAGCCTCTCGACAGGGTCGTTTTCGCTTGGCAACGTGAACGGGCATGGGGCGTGTTGCGGGCATACAGCCAGCTGTCAAAGCTGACCCGGGCCCCGCCGCCACCGGCCAGGGGTTCGACGCCGCGCATCAGGCTGTGGCCAACGACCGGTCGCTGCAGTTCAGCATGGAACCGCGCGACATACCGCCCCCGCCCGAGCCGCCGCCCGGCTGGCTGCGCGGACTGTTCGAGTTTCTGGATGCCCTGGGCCCGCTGTTCCAGATCCTCTTCTGGATCCTGATCGGCCTTGTCGTGGCCGGGATCGGCTGGTTCATCATCCGCGAGCTGATGCGTATCCGCGCACCCGAGAAGCGCGGCAAGACGGCCAAGCCCGCGCCCGAGCCGTGGCGACCCGCAGCGGCAGCGGCCCTGGCCCTGCTGTCCGATGCGGATGCTTTGGCCGCACAAGGTCAGTTTGCCGAGGCCGTGCACCTGCTGCTTTTGCGCAGCATCAATGACATCGAGGGGCGTCTGCCCAATGCGGTGCGCCCGGCCCTGACGTCGCGTGACATCGCCCGGCTGGAGCGCTTGCCGGATGCGGCGCGACCCACCTTCATGCGCATCTCCCGCGCGGTGGAAACCAGTCTGTTCGGCGGCGGGACGGTCGATCGTGCGACCTGGGACGACTGCCGCGCCGCCTATGAGGCCTTCGCCTTTCCGGAGACCTGGGCCCGATGACCGAAGCACTCGCCAGCCCCGGTCAGGCCACCGCTGTCAACGACGCGGGTGCCAGCCACAGCCCGTTCCGGCCCGTCGTCATCATCGCCCTGATCCTGGCGGCGGTCTTCGCCCTGTCGGCCATGGCTGCACTGGACGCCTTCTCGCCCGAATTGAGCAGCGGCAACGACGGGCGCGAACATGCGCTGTCGAAGTCGGCCGTGGGTTATGCCGGGGTCGTCCGGCTGATGCGCGAGACGGGACGTCCCGTGCTGCTGAGCCGCGGGGCCCTGGGGGCCGTCAACGATGAGAACCTGCTGGTCCTGACCCCCGCCGTCGGCCAAGAAACCGATGCGCTGGACGAGCTGCGCTGGTCCTCGCAGGCGACGCTGCTGGTCCTGCCGAAATGGCAGACGGTCGGACAACCGTTCAGGAAGGGCTGGGTCGAACAGATGGGTCAGCTGACAGCCGGCGAGGCGCTGTCGGTGCTGCCCGACGACCTGCGGCCCGATCTGGCGATGTCGTCGCGCTCCTCCGGCCAGCCGGCGGTGTTGTTGGGTCTTGATGACGAGCCGATCGGTCCGCCCGTGGCGATCCAAGGCCTGCGCACCCTGTCCGGCCCCGGCTGGTCGCCGCTGGTGACCGTGCGAGGCGGCGGCGCGGTTGTGCTGATGCATGACGACACCGGGGTCATGGTCGTGTCCGATCCCGACCTGCTGAACACCCTGGGCATGGACAGGCCGGCCAAGGCACAGACGGCCCTGGGCCTGATCGATGCGGTTGCCATTCCCGATCAGGCGGTGGTCTTCGACCTGACCCTGCATGGCTTCGGGCGACCGCGCAGCATTCTGCGCCTGTTACTGGAGCCGCCGCTGCTGGGGTTCACCCTGTGTCTTCTGTTCGCGGCGGGACTGGTTTTCTGGCAGGCGGCGAACCGGTTTGCGCCCCATCGCAAGGGCGACCGCGCCGTGGCCCTGGGCAAGAAGGCCCTGGCCGACAATACCGCCGCCTTGGTCCGGCTGGCCCGGCGCGAACGCAGCATGGCACGGCCCTATGCCGACCTTGTGCGTCAGCAGGCGGCCAAGGCCGTGGCCGCACCGCCCACTCTGTCGCGCGACGGCCTGACCCAGTTGCTGGATCGACTGGCAACGCGCCAGGGCATGCAGACGGATTTCGAGACCCTGTCCACCGAGGCGGATCAGGCTCGCAACGCCGGTGACCTGATGGTCGTCGTGCGCAAACTGTTGAACTGGAAATCGGAGATGACCCGTGGACGTGGTTGAAGTCGGGGCGATCGCCGCCCGAATCCGCAACGAGGTCGCCAAGGCCGTGATCGGCCAGACCGACACCGTCGACCTGATGCTGACCGCCCTGTTCAGTGGGGGGCATATCCTGCTGGAAGGGCCGCCCGGCACGGCCAAGACCCTGCTGGCCCAGAGCTTTGCGCGCACCCTGTCGCTGGAGTTCGGGCGCATCCAGTTCACGCCGGACCTGATGCCGGGCGACATCCTGGGGTCCAATCTGTTCAACTTCCAGACCTCGACCTTCAGCCTGACGCGCGGGCCGGTCTTCTGCGACCTGCTGCTGGCCGACGAGATCAACCGGACCCCGCCCAAGACCCAGGCGGCGCTTCTGGAAGCCATGCAGGAGCGATCGGTCACCATCGACGGCGAGACCCATGCGCTGAGCGACCGCTTCACCGTCATCGCCACCCAGAACCCGATCGAACAGCAGGGCGTCTACCCCCTGCCCGAGGCGCAGCTGGACCGGTTCCTGTTCAAACAGACGCTGGATTATCTGTCGCGCGAGGACGAGCTGAAGGTCGTCAAGGCGCACGGATCACAGGCCGGTATGCCCGATCCGGAAGGTCTGGGCGTTACCCCCATCGCCGATCAGGCCACCGTCGCCGCCGCTGTCCAGACCGTGTCGCGCGTGCGGCTCAGCGACGAGATTGCGGCCTATGTCGTCGACCTGATCCGGTCGACGCGCGAGAATGCCGACCTGCAGACGGGGGCCTCGCCGCGGGCAGGGTCCATGCTGGCGGTGGCGTCGCGGGCGCGGGCGGTGCTGGATGGACGCGACTATGTCATCCCCGACGACGTCAAGGGCCTGGCCCTGCCCGCGCTGAGGCACAAGGTGGTCCTGTCGGCCGCCGCCGAGATCGAGGGTCGCCGCGTCGATCAGGTGATCGCCAGCCTGATCGATCAGGTTCCCGCTCCGCGATGATCTATCCGACCCGGCTCAGCATCCTGGCGGCCCTGGCGGGAGCGCCCATCGCGCTGCTGCTTGGCCTGGTGCAGCCGGGCCTGTGGCTGGCGGCACCCGCCTGGCTGATGGGTCTGGGGGTGCTGATGTTGATCGACGCGCTGTGCGCGGCGGCCCCGCGCAGTATCGGCATCACCTTCGATCCGCCCGGCTATCTGGCCGTCGCGGCCCCCGCGACCGCCCTGCTGCAAGCCGATTTCAGCCGCGGCGGCACGCGGCGACGTCTCGAGATCGCTCTCGATGCGGAGGCGCGCACGGGCCTGGACAGCGCCATCGGACGGACCGACCCGGCCCGGCGCGATGCCGTCCTGTTCGACATGACGCCCGTGCGTCGAGGGCTGGCCGTCTTAACCCAGGCGACCCTGCGCTGGCAGGGACCGCTGGGCCTGATCTGGCGTCAGACCCGGCGACCGCTGACCGAGGCCATTCCCATCGGGGCCGATGTCCGCCGAATCGAGGACGAGGCCGTGCGCTTTGTCTCGCGCGACGCCCTGCATGGGGCCAAGGCCCAGATCGACATCGGCGAAGGGGCCGAGTTCCACGCCCTGCGCGACTTCCACTCTGGCATGGACCGGCGCACCATCGACTGGAAACAGTCAGCCCGGCACCACCACCTGCTGGCCAAGGAGTTCCGGGTCGAGCGCAACCACCAGATCATCATGGCCCTGGACTGCGGTCGGGTGATGAGCGAGCCGGTCGGCGGGGCCCCGCGCATCGACCGGGCCATCCATGGAGCCCTGATCTTGGCCTATGCCTGCCTGCGCGAAGGCGACCGGGCGGGACTGTTCGCCTTTGCCGAGCGACCGAAGCTGACCACCGGCGCGGTCGCCAGCGTCGCCTCCTTCCCCCTGCTGGTACGCCAGGCCGCGACCATCGACTATGGGACCACGGAGACCAACTATGCCCTGGGTCTGACCACCCTGTCGGCCAGTCTGAAGCGTCGGTCGATGGTCGTGGTCTTCACCGAATTCGCCGACATCACCGCGGCCGAACTGATGATCGAGACGGTGTCGCGCCTGATCAAACGGCATCTGGTCCTGTTCGTCGTGATGCGTGACGAGGAGCTGGAGACCCTGGTCTCGACCGTCCCGGAAACGCCGGAGGACGTGTCTCGTGCCGTGGTCGCCGCCAGCCTGTTGCGCGAGCGCGATCTGGTCCTGGCCCGGCTGCGTCGTCTGGGGGCCCATATCGTCGAGGCCGAGGCCCAGCATGTCGGCCCCGCCATCCTGAACGCCTATCTGGACCTCAAACGGCGGGACCTGCTGTGAGCGAGCTTCAACTCAAGAGCCAGCGGTTCCGCACCGAACGCGAGCGCGACTGGCGCCAGCTCGAAGCGCTCGTCACCAAGGCCGAGAAACGCTCGGCCGGTGCCCTGAGCAATGCCGAAATCCTGGCCATGCCGGTGCTGTACCGCTCCACCCTGTCGGCCCTGTCGGTGGCGCGCGAGACCTCGCTGGACCAAGGGTTGATCGGCTACCTCGAGAACCTGTCGGCGCGAGCCTACTTCTTCGTCTACGGGGCGCGGTCTACGCCGCTGGAGCAGCTCAACGCCTTCTTCTCGCGCGACTGGCCCCGGGGGGTTCAGTCGATCTGGCGCGAGACGCTGGTCGCCCTGTTCGTGACGGCGCTGGGAGCGGTGGTCGCCTATGTGCTGGTCGGGGCCGACAGCGACTGGTTCTTCACCTTCGTCGATCCGGGCCTGGCCCAGGGACGCGATCCAACGGCGACGCAGGCCGCATTGCGAGCGACGCTTTATGACGGCGCGGATGCCGACGGTCTGTCGTTCTTCGCCACCTATCTGTTCACCCACAATGCCGAGGTCGCCCTGCTGGCCTTTGCGCTCGGCTTTGCCTTCGGGGTGCCGACCATCGTGGTCCTGCTCAGTAACGGAGCCATGCTGGGGGCGATGGTCCATGTCTTCGTGTCCAAGGGGCTGGGCTATGAGTTCGGAGGCTGGCTGCTGATCCACGGGGTGACCGAACTGTTCGCCATCGTCCTGGCCGGAGCGGCGGGTCTAAGGATCGGCTGGGCTGTCGCCTTCCCCGGGCGTCAGAGCCGGCTGGAAGCCATGTCCGGTGCCGGCAAGGCGGCGGGCGCAGTCATGATGGGGGTGGTCATCATGTTGATGTTGGCAGGCGTGCTGGAGGGGTTCGGGCGCCAGCTGATCACCAGCGACACCGTGCGCTATGCCATCGCGGGCGGCAGCGCGATCCTGTGGGGTCTGTACTTCTACGCGCCCCGCCCTGACCGCGTGCTGGCGAGGATCGGCCGATGACGATGGCCGCGCCGACCCCGGCCGAACGCAAGCGGATGCGCGTCCTGGTCACGCCCGAGGGGGTGCCGCTGAACCTGGAACTGGCCACGGTGGGCCAGCGGTTCGGGGCGCTGGCGCTTGACCTGCTGATCATCGTCGGCACCGTCGTCGCCGTCACCATCGCCCTGGCCATCGTGTTTTCCAGAACGCGCGGCGGCTCGGCCGAGATCATCGGCATCGTCTGGCTGCTGGGCATGTTCCTGCTGCGCAATGCCTATTTCCTGGGCTTCGAGATGTCGGCCCGGGCGGCGACGCCGGGCAAGCGTGTCATGGGTCTGCGAGTGGCAGCGCGAAACGGCGGTCGGCTGACATTCGAGGCGATCTTCACCCGTAATGCACTGCGGGAACTCGAACTGTTCCTGCCGCTCAGCCTGATGATTGCCGGACCGATCATGGCGCTGCAGAGCGACATGGGCGGGTGGATCTATCTGCTGGCCACGATCTGGTGCCTGATCTTCGTGCTGCTGCCCTTCTTCAACGCCGACAAGCTGCGGGCCGGGGACATGGTGGCCGGGACCTGGGTGCTGCGCGCACCGCGCCAGAAGCTGATGCGCGACATGGCTGATGCGGGGGCCCGGCATCAGGCGGACCACAGCTTCACGCCGGCCCAGCTGGATGCCTATGGCGTCAAGGAGTTGCACGTTCTGGAAGAGGTGCTGCGCACCGGCGATCGCACCACCGTTCGGGCCGTTGCCGACCGGATCGCGCGCAAGATCGTCTATGACCGACGCGACGCCACCGACATCGAATTCCTGCGGGCCTACTACCACGCGGTGCGCGGCCGAATGGAGCAGGGGCTGCTGATGGGTCGCCGTCGGAAGGACAAATTCGACCGCTCTGTCTGAAATAGTCGGCTTGGTCAGAATTTGCCCGGCGAAGCGTCGTCAGTGGACTTTCTGCACGATTATTGCTTTTGTGGATTGTGCGGCGCAGCGAGTGGTGATTACTATGCGACAGAACAGGATTTCACACGTGCCTCACACCATTCGCATCGCTGACCGCAGGAGCGCCGCCAAGGCGGTCGCGCTGTCGCATGCGCATGAGGCTCAGATGGCCCTGAACACCCTTATTCTCATTGTATCGCCCGTCCTGCTCCTCGGAGCGGTGTGGATGCACGCAACCTGACTTAAGTCAAACTCAGGATCGCCCGCAGCCACCCGCTCCCGAAAGGAAGCGGGTTTTTTGTTGCGCGCGGTCCGGACACCTTCGGAACCGACCCCGCCCATGACGCAAGATTTTACCTCAGACAGACGACCCCCGAACGCGAGAAGTCGTGCGGTCACGGCTGGCCCCAGCCGCGCTGCCGCCCGCAGCTATCTGCGTGCGGCTGGGATGCAGGATGCCGACTTTGACAAGCCGATGATCGCCATCGTCAACACCTGGTCGTCGGTCACGCCCTGCAACATGCACCTGGACCGGCTGGCGAAGGATGTCCGCGCGGGCATCATCGCGGCGGGTGGTTATCCAGTCGACTTCAACACCATCGTCGTGACCGACGGCATCTCCATGGGCACCGAGGGGATGAAGGCCTCGCTGATCTCCAGAGAAGTCGTCGCCGACAGCATCGAACTGGCCGTCGAAGGCCATCAGCTGGATGGCGTGATCTGCATCGTCGGCTGCGACAAGACCATTCCGGCCGCGGCCATGGCCCTGGCGCGGATGGATATTCCCGGTCTGGTCTATTACGGCGGCACCATCATGCCGGGCCGGATGGGCGGCACCGACATCTCGATCCAGCAGGTGTTCGAGGCCATCGGAGCCCATGGCGCGGGCACGATCGACGACGATCAGCTGAAGACGGTCGAGACCGCCGCCTGTCCCGGCGCGGGGGCTTGCGGGGGTCAGTTCACCGCCAACACCATGGCCATGGCCCTGTCGGTCATGGGTCTGTCGCCCATGGGGGCCAATGACGTGCCCGCCGTCGATCCGGCCAAGGCTGCCGAGGGGATGCGTTGCGGTCGCCTGATCGTCGAGCGGGTCTTTGCCGGAGACACGGCGCGCAAATACATCACCCGCGCCAGCCTGAAGAATGCCGCCGTCGCGGTCTCGGCCTCGGGCGGATCGACCAATGCGGTCATGCACCTGACGGCCATCGCCGCCGAGGCGGGGATCGATTTCGGCATCGAGGATTGCCATCAGGCCTGCGTCGAGGCCCCGGTCATCTGCGACCTGAAGCCGGGCGGGCGCTTCCTGGCCTCGCACCTGTTTGCGGCGGGCGGCACGCGCCTGGTCACGCAGCGCATGGCCACTGCCGGCAAGATCGTGAACACCCCCACTGTCAGCGGGCGCAGCCTGTTCGCCGAAGCCGCCGAGGCCGAGGAAGCGCCCGGCCAGCAGGTCGTCACGACCTTCGACGCCCCGGTCATGGCGCGCGGCAGCTATGCCGTCATCTATGGCGACATCGCCCCCGAAGGTGCTGTCATCAAGCTGACTGGCCACAAGGTCGACAGGTTCGAAGGCCCCGCCTGCGTCTTCGACTCGGAGGAAGACGCCTTCCATGCGGTCCAGGACGGTGCGGTCGGCGAGGGCGACGTCATCGTCATCCGCTACGAGGGGCCGCGCGGTGGCCCCGGCATGCGCGAGATGCTGCAGGTCACGGCGGCGCTGAAGGGTCGGGGCATCCACGACGTCGCCCTGATCACCGACGGACGCTTTTCCGGGGCCAGCTATGGCTTCGTGGCCGGCCATGTGTCGCCCGAGGCCGCTGTCGGTGGCCCCATCGCCCTGATCCGCGATGGCGACCGTATCGCCATCGACGTCACCAATCGCCGGATCGACGTCGACGCCGATCTGGTGGCGCGCCGGGCGGACTTCGCCCCCCCACCGCTGCGCCCGGCGCGCGGTGTCTTCGCCAAGTACCGCGCCAGCGTGGCCTCCGCCGCTCAGGGGGCCGTCACCATTCCCACCCCGCCCCCCATTCAGTCCAGAGATGGACAGGTCAGGGCCGACTTCAAAGCTCACGAGGACGCCTGACATGGCCATCACCATCTACACAGACGACGACATTCGCCCCGGGGCCATCGCGGGCCAGCGCATCGCCATCATCGGCTATGGCTCGCAGGGCCGTGCCCATGCCCAGAACCTGAAAGACAGCGGCCACGACGTGGTCGCGGGCGTCCGTCATGGCGGCAAGGGCTGGAAGAATGCCACCGCCGACGGCATCGCCACCGCCGAACCCGCCGAGGCCGTCAGGGGCGCGGACATCATCGCCATCCTGACGCCCGACATGGCCCAGGCCGAGGTCTACCGCGAGGTCATCGAGCCGAACGCCAAACAGGGCGCGGCCATCCTGTTCGCCCACGGCTTTTCGATCATCTATGGCCGGATCACGCCGCGCGAGGACATGGACGTCATCCTGGTCGCGCCCAAGGGTCCGGGCGATCTGGTCCGCCGCGAGTATCAGCGCGGACGCGGCGTTCCCAGCCTGTTCGCCATCGAGAAGGACGCGACCGGCAAGGCCCGTGATCGCGCCATGGGCTACGCAAAAGGGAATGGCGGGGCCACTGGCGGCCTGCTGGAAACCACCTTCCGCGAGGAGACCGAGACCGACCTGTTCGGGGAACAGGCTGTCCTGTGCGGTGGCGCGAAGGAACTGGTCATGAGCGGGTTCAACACCCTGGTCGAGGCCGGTTACCAGCCCGAGATCGCCTATTTCGAATGCATGCACGAGCTGAAGCTGATCGTGGACCTGTTCTACGAGGGCGGCATCACAAAGATGAACGAGTTCATCTCCGAGACGGCCAAATGGGGCTCGGTCAAGTCAGGTCCGCGCGTCATCACAGACGAGACCCGCGCCCGCATGAAAACGGTGCTGGACGAGATTCAGTCGGGTCAGTTCGCCCGCGAATGGATCGCCGAAAACGACGCTGGCAAGCCCCGCTACGACGCCTGGGTCAAGGCGGACGGCGAGCAAACCATCGAGATCACCGGGGCAAAGCTGCGCGAGCGGATGGCCTGGCTGCACACGCCCAAATCCGAGGCCGCCTGAGACCATGACCGCTGCTGCCGCCATGACCATCGCCCCCGACGCCGCCGCCCCGCGCAGCGGTGCCCGCCTGCTGATCTCCACCCTGGAGCGGCTGGGGGTGGAGGTCGTGTTCGGCTATCCGGGCGGAGCGATCATGCCGGTCTATGACGCCCTGACCGGATCTTCCCTGCGCCACATCCTGGTGCGGCACGAACAGGCCGCCGCCTTTGCCGCCGATGCCTATGCGCGGCGCAGCGGACGCGTCGGGGTCTGTCTGGCGACCTCCGGCCCCGGTGCGACCAATCTGATCACCGGCATCGCCAATGCGATGATGGATTCCATCCCGGTCGTCTGTATCACCGGCAACGTGCCCCAGGGCGTCATGGGCACCGATGCGTTTCAGGAGATCGACATCCTGGGCGTCACCCTGCCGATCGTGAAACACTCCATCCTGGTCCGCGACCCGGCCGATGTGCCCGCCGCCATCGAGGAAGCCTTCCATATCGCCGCCTCGGGCCGCCCGGGTCCCGTTCTGGTCGACCTGCCCAAGGACGTCCAGGTCGGCACGACGACCCAGGACTTCGGCTTCCCCTATCCCAACACGGTCGCCGCGACGGATCACGACGCCATCGCCCGCGCCGCCGAGGCGATCCGCCAGGCCGAGCGACCGCTGATCTACGTCGGCGGCGGGGTCAAGATCGGTCGGGCCGTTGACGAACTGCGCGCCTTTGCCGAGGCGACGGGCATTCCGTCCGTCTCCACCCTGAACGCCCTGGGCACCATCTCGACCGACGCACCCGGAGCCCTGGGCATGCTGGGCATGCACGGCACGCGAGGGGCCAATGAGGCCGTTCAGGAGTCCGATTTGCTGATCGTCTTTGGCGCACGGTTCGATGATCGCGCGACTGGCAAGCTGGCGGAGTTCGCGCCCCATGCCCGCGTCGTCCATTTCGACATCGATCGTTCGGAGATCGGCAAGCTGCGCCGGACCGAGGTCGCCGTCGCGGGTGAACTGCCCGCCGGCATCGCCGCCCTGACGGACCGTCTGGCCCCTACACCGTTGAAGATCGACCCGTGGATGATGCGGTGCACGGCACGGGCCGCGCGCACCGCCTTCCGCTATGACGCGCCTGGCGACGGCGTTTACGCCCCGGCTCTGCTGAAGGCCATTTCCGAGGCCGCCGGTGACGACTTCGTCGCCGCCTGCGACGTCGGCCAGCATCAGATGTGGGCCGCCCAGCACTGTCGCTTTGCCAGGCCCGAGGCGCATCTGACCTCTGGCGGCCTGGGGGCCATGGGCTACGGCCTGCCCGCAGGCATCGGAGCCAAGCTGGCCGATCCGGACGCGACCGTGGTCGTGGTCGCGGGCGACGGCGGCTTCATGATGAACATCCAGGAACTGGCCACCCTGCGCCGCTACGGCATCCCGGTGAAAGTCCTGCTGCTGGACAACAGCTCGCTGGGCCTGGTCCGCCAATGGCAGGAGCTGTTCTTCGAGCAGAACTATTCCGAGGTCGACCTGTCCGACAATCCGGACTTCGTGAAGGTCGCCGAAGCCTTTGGCGTCGAGGCCTTCCGAATTAGGCGGCGCGAGGAGGTCCAGGCCGGGATCGCCCGCTTGCTGGCCGCCGACGGCCCCTGCCTCGCGCATGTGATCATCGACCCCCGGGAGAATGTGTGGCCGCTGGTCCCACCCGGAAAGAACAACGCCGAAATGATGGAAGGCGCCTGACATGACCGCTGATACCCTGCACCTGCATATCGACCGCGCCGACGGTTCACTCCAGCGCCTGATCGGCCTGGTGGAGCGTCGCGGCTTTCACATCGACGGCCTGTCGCTGAGCGAGGACGGGGCCGGTCGCCGGGTCGAGATGGCCGTGCGCGGCCGAGACACGGCGCGCTGCATCCAGACCCTGGGTCGTCAGATCGACAAACTGTTCGGCGTCACCCGCATGCCCGTTCCCTCTCATTCGGCAGCCTTTGTACCAGAGAGGGTCGTATGAGCCGGATCGCCAAAGCCGTCGCCGCCGATCCGAACCGGGTCATCGTTTTCGACACCACTCTGAGAGACGGGGAACAGGCCCCCGGCTTTTCCATGTCGCCCGACGACAAGGTGCGCATGGCGCATGTTCTGGCGGATCTGCGCGTCGATGTCATCGAGGCGGGATTCGCCGCCGCCTCGCCCGGCGACGAAGAAGGCGTGCGGCGCGTGGTCGGCGAGGTCGGGCGTGATGCTGAAGGGCCGGTCTTCTGCTCATTGGCGCGCGCCAGTGAGGCCGACATCGACGCCGCGTGGCGAGGGCTGCGCGCGACGGAAGAGCGCCGGGTCCATATCTTCCTGAGCTCCAGCCCGATCCATCGCGCCGCCAAGCTGAAGATGACGACGGACCAGGTTCTGGAGACCGCCGATCGGGCGGTCCGCTATGCCCGCACCCGCTTCGACGATGTGGAGTTCAGCCCCGAGGACGCGATCCGCACCGAGCCGGAGTTCCTGGCGGAAATCTGCGAAGTCGCTGCGGCAGCTGGGGCCACGACCCTGAACATCCCCGACACGGTCGGCTATGCGACCCCGACCGAAATCGGCGACCTGTTCCGCACCCTGATCGCCAGGGTCCGGGCACGGTTTCCGCAGGTGGTGTTCTCGGCTCACTGCCACGACGACCTGGGCCTGGCCGTCGCTAACACCCTGTCCGCCGTCGAGGCAGGCGCGCGTCAGGTCGAGGGGGCGATCAACGGCATCGGCGAGCGAGCCGGCAACGCCTCGGTCGAGGAGATCATCATGGCCATCCGCACCCGCGCGGACCGGTATGGCCTGCACACCGCTGCCGACAGCACCCAACTGGTGCGCGCCAGCCGGATGCTGAGCGAGATCACCCACACGCCGACGCCGCGCAACAAGGCCATCGTCGGCATGAACGCCTTCGCCCACGAGGCCGGCATCCACCAGCACGGCATGATGGCCGACGCCCGCACCTATGAGATCATGCGGCCTCAGGATGTCGGCTTCGACGGGACCTCCTTCGTACTGGGCAAGCATTCGGGGCGCCATGCCGTGGCCAAGCGGGCGGCGGCTCTGGGCCATTCGGTCGAGGGGCAGCACCTGCTGGATGCCTTTGCGGGCTTCAAGCATCGCGCGGACCAGATCGGCGAGATCGACGACCGCGAACTGCTGGCCATCATCGAGGCGACCCGCCCGTTCGCCACTGGGGAGCGTACCCATGTCGCGGCCTAGCACCCTGTTCGACAAGGTCTGGGACCGGCACGTCGTGGCGGCCGAGACCGAGGACACCCCGGCGGTGCTGTACGTCGATCTGCATCTGATCCACGAAGTCACCAGCCCCCAGGCCTTCGCCGAGATCGAGAGCCGGGGTCTGAAGGTGCGCCGCCCGGACCGCACGTTTGCGACCCTGGACCATTCGACCCCAACTCTGCCCGCCGGGCCGGATGGCGAGCGGCCGTATGATACGCCGGCGTCCAAGGCCCAGGTCCAGACGCTGGAGGCCAACTGTGCGCGGCATGGCATATCCTTGGCCGGATGGGACAGCGCCGATCGCGGCGTCGTCCATGTCATGGGGCCGGAACTGGGACTGACCCAGCCGGGCATGACGGTCGTCTGTGGCGACAGCCATACGGCGACGCACGGAGCCTTCGGCACCCTGGCGTTCGGCATCGGGACGTCCGAGGTCGGCCATGTGCTGGCGACCCAATGCCTGTTGCAGCGCAAGGCCAAGGCCATGCGGGTGACGGTCGACGGGCGGTTGCAGCCGGGCGTGGCGGGCAAGGACGTGGCCCTGGCCATCATCGCGCGGCTGGGCTTTGGCGGCGGCACCGGCTTCGTCATCGAATATGCCGGCGAGGCCATCCGGTCGCTGGACATGGAGGGGCGGATGACCGTCTGCAACATGTCGATCGAGGCCGGGGCGCGGGCCGGCATGATCGCGCCGGACGCGACCACCGTCGCCTGGTTGCAGGGGCGCAAACATGTGCCACAGGGCGAAGCGTTCGGGCGGGCGGCGGCGGACTGGCTGACGCTGAAGTCGGATGCCGACGCGGTATTCGATGCGGAAATACGGATCGATGGAGCCACGATCCGGCCCATGGCGACCTGGGGCACGACGCCCGATGCGGGTTCGCCCATTGGCGAGGCCGTCCCCATGCCGCACGACGCCTCGGGCGAAAAGGCGCTGGCCTATATGGGCTTCACCGCGGGAGCAGCGACCACCGCCTATCCGGTCGATGTGGTCTTCATCGGCAGTTGCACCAACGGCCGTCTGCCCGACCTGAGGGCCGCCGCCGAGGTGCTGCGTGGGCGCAAGGTCAAGCCGGGTGTGCGGGTGCTGGTCGTGCCGGGATCGGAGGCCGTGCGGCGCGATGCGGAGGCCGAAGGGCTGGACCGGGTCTTCATCGACGCCGGGGCCGAATGGCGCATTCCGGGCTGTTCGATGTGCCTGGCCATGAACGGCGACCGGGTCGCGCCAGGCCAGTTGGCCGTGTCCACCTCCAACCGCAATTTCGAGGGCCGCCAGGGGCCGGGGGCCCGCACCATCCTGGCCAGTCCGGCGACGGCGGCGGCGACGGCCATCATGGGCGTGCTGACCGACCCTAGGGTGTTCATGACGGAGGGTGTCTCCCTCAAGCAGGCGAGCGCCGCGCGCGAGACGATAGGGGCCGAAAATGCCTGAGCCTCTGAAAACCCTGACGTCCAAGGCCGTGGTCCTGTCGCAGTCGAACATCGACACCGACCAGATCATTCCCGGACGGTTTCTCAGCACAACCACCCGCGAGGGTCTGGGGGCCCAGGCCTTCTATGACTGGCGCTACGAAGCGGACGGCACACCCAAGCCTGAGGCCGTGCTGAACCGCATCGATCCCGCCGAGCACCGCATCCTACTGGCAGGCCGGAACTTCGCCTGTGGCTCGTCGCGCGAGCATGCGCCCTGGGCCCTGCTGGACTACGGCTTTCGGGCCGTGGTCTCGACCGAGATCGCTGACATCTTCACCTCCAACGCCCTGAAGAACGGCCTGCTGCCAATCGTCGTCGATCAGGCGACCTGGGACGATCTGGCCGCTCATGCAGAGCAGCCCATCACCGTCGATCTGGAATCTTCCACGATCCGGCGCGGCAATGCACAGCCTGTCACCTTCGAGGTGGAACGGTTCGCGCGACGCTGCCTGCTGGACGGGGTCGACACCCTGGGCTGGCTGCAATCCCAACTGCCCGCCATCGAAGCCTTTGAACACCGAACGGAAACCGTCTGATGCCCCACACCAAATCCTTCGACATCGTTGTCCTGCCCGGTGACGGCGTGGGCCCGGAAGTCACAGCTGCCGCCACCGATGTGCTGCGGGTCATCGGCGACTTTTATGGTCACACCTTCCGCTTTCACGAGCATCTGATCGGCGGCGCAGCCATCGACGCGACGGGCGATCCTCTGCCACCTGAAACGGTCGAGGCCTGCAAGGCGTCCGATGCCGTCCTGCTGGGGGCCGTCGGTGGGCCGCAGTGGGACGGGGGCGAGCGTCGGCCGGAAGAGGGCCTGTTGGGTCTGCGCAAGGCGCTGGGTCTGTTCGCCAACCTGCGGCCCTTGCAGGTCTCGCCCGTGCTGGCCCACCGTTCCCCGTTGAAGAAGGAGATCGTCGAGGGCGTGGACCTGATCGTCTTCCGTGAACTGACGGGCGGTATCTATTTCGGTGAGAAGACCCGCACCGCCGACCGCGCCACGGACCTGTGCGAATATACGGTGCCAGAGATCGAACGCGTCGCCCGCGCGGCCTTCCAGACCGCCCAGCAAAGGCGCGGCAAGGTCACCTCGGTCGACAAGGCCAATGTCATGGAAACCAGCCGGCTGTGGCGCGAGGTCGTGACCCGCATCCATGCCGAAGAGTTCCCGCGCGTCGAGCTGGAACATGCCCTGGTCGATTCCATGGCCATGCATCTGATCCGCAAGCCGCGCGAATACGACGTCATCCTGACCGAGAACATGTTCGGCGACATCCTGTCGGACGAGATCTCGGTCCTGGGCGGGTCGATCGGCCTGTTGCCGTCGGCTTCGTTGGGGTCAAGCGGGCCGGGCCTGTTCGAGCCGATCCATGGCTCGGCACCCGATATCGCCGGTCAGGACAAGGCCAATCCCGTCGGTACCATCCTGTCGGCCGCCCTGCTGCTGCGCCACAGCCTGGGTCTGGAGGACGAGGCCAGCTCGATCGAGGCCGCTGTCGCTGCCGTGGTTTCGGCCGGGGCTGTCACCGCGGACCTGGGCGGGACACTGGGTACGCGGGCGGCGGGCGAGGCCGTGATCGACGGCATCCGCGCCATCCACTGGGCCGCCGCCCACCGCGTCCAGATGCACTGGGCGTGATCTTGAGGCTTGACGGATGGCCCGTTTGTCCGTCAGCCTGCTGTTGAACCCAACGAGTGATCGCTGTGATCCAGACCGTCGCCCTTTCCGTCTCGCCGATGACCGCACCTCGCGGCGGCGCAGACGTGCGCGGCATTTCGACCGGTATGACCATGACCACCACGCCCACGGCGGGGACAGGTTAGCGCGCACCGATACGACAGGAACGCACAAACCCAACCCCGCCCGGACCCCCGGGCGGGGTTTTTCATGTCCCCCTCCCCCACTTCATCGCCTCATCCGAAAGACCCCGCCATGCCCCACCTCGCCGTTCTAGAGAAACCCAGACCCGACAGCGCCGCAGCGCCCGCTGCGGTCGCCCCCGTCGTCGTCATGAAGTTCGGCAGTTCGGTTCTGCGTAACCCCGCCGACGTGCCGTCGGTAGCGTCTGACATCTATGCCCAGGTGCGCCAGGGCCGCCGGGTGGTCGCGGTCGTGTCTGCCTTCGAGGGTGAAACCGACCGTCTGCTGGGCGAGGCGCGGGCGCTGGGGCTTGCCCACGACAACCACCTGCTGCCCGCCTATGTGGCCCAGGGCGAGGAGCGGTCGGCAGCACTGGTGTCCCTGGCCTGCGACCGGATCGGGCTTGATGCCGTGACGCTGACGGTGCGCGAGGTCGGCATCGTGGCGGAGGGCCCATACGAGCATGCGACCCCCGTGGCGCTGAAACGCGCGGCTCTGGATCAGGCGCTGCAACGGCATGAGGTGGTGGTGGTGCCAGGGTTCGGGGCCCTGTCGCCCGACGGCAAGGTCGTTTTGCTGGGCAGGGGCGGGTCGGACCTGACGGCGCTGTTCCTGGCGGCGGAACTGGGTCTGGACAGCGTTCAGCTACTTAAGGACGTCGATGGTTTGTACGACCGCGACCCGAACCTCGACCCCGACGCGAAACGCTACGACCAGGCCAGCTGGGCCGAGGCCAAGGCGCTGGGCGGCGGCCTGGTTCAGCCCGATGCGCTGGACATGGCCCAGGCGAGGCAGCTCAAGATCGAGGTCCGCAACCATGCCGACGGCCACCGCACGGTGATCGGTGCCGACGGCCAGCCACCACGCCGCCCCGTGCCGCATGAGCGACTGCGCGTGGCCGTAGCCGGGTGCGGTGTCGTCGGCGGCGGAGCCCTTGCCCGGCTGCTGGGCGACAGCCGAGTGGACGTCGTCGGCGTTCTGGTCCGCGATCCGTCCAAGCCGCGCGACGTGCCGGGGGCCGCGCCCGAGACGCTTAAGGCGCTTCTGGTGTCCGACGCCGCCGCCCTGCTGGCGCGCAGGCCCCATATCGTTTTGGAGGCCCTGTCGGAGGCCGAGGCGGGCTATGCCCTGATCCGTACCGCTCTGGAGCACGGCGTCGATGTCGCCACCGCCAACAAACAGGCGGTCAGCGCCGACCCTTCCGGCCTTCTGGCACTGGCCGAGGCCAACGGTGCTAGGCTGCTGTGGTCGGCCTCCATCGGCGGTGGCGTGCCCATGGTCGAGACGCTGAGGGCCGCGCGGGCGCAGGAGCCGGTTGTCGCATTCGAGGCCGTGTTGAACGGCACCGTCAACTTCATGTTGGAGCGGATCGGCGACGGGGCGTCGTTCGAGACCGCCCTGAGCGAAGCCCGTGCGGCGGGCTTCGCCGAGGAAGACCCCTCGTCCGACCTGGAAGGCCTGGATGCCGCCGCCAAGGTACGTCTGCTGGCGTTCGAGGCGTTCGGGCGAATGCCGGATCAGGCCGATATCCCGCGCGATATCCTGAGTGCCGACCGGCCTGCCGCGGCGGGCGCACGTCAGCTCTGTCGTTGTCGTCTGGAAGAGGGCAAGCTGATTGCCGAAGTGCGGCTGGCGGCCGGTCCGGTGGACCCGCTGTTCGCCACGCTGAAAGGAGAGGGCAACGCCTTGAAGGTCATCGGTCAGAACGGATCGGTCGTGCGATGCAAGGGACGCGGTGCCGGCCGCTGGGCCACGGCCGAGAGTCTGCTGGCGGACCTTTCGGAACTGGCCGCACACCGCGCGGCCCTGCGCTTAAGAGGACACGGCTGAGCCATGGCCGTCTTCACACCCGTCGAGGAGGCCGACGCCGAGCCCTTTATTAGACGCTTCGGCGCAGGCCAGCTCCACGCCCTGACACCGATCGCCGAGGGCATCCAGAACACCAACTACCGGGTCGATACCGACCAGGGGCAGTTTGTCCTGACCCTGTTCGAAGATAGGACGGAGGTGGCGTCCCTCCCCTTTTGCCTGGAACTGACCGACCATCTGGCCACGCGCGGCCTGCCGACGGCGCAGCCGCTGCGCGACGGTGCGGGACTGACGGTGGAACACTTGAATGATCGGCCCGCCGCCATCCTGCAATGGCTGGACGGCGCGTGGAAGCGTCAGCCGTCGCTAGCTGATCACACAACCGCCGGAGCAATGCTGGCGCGGCTTCATCTGGCGGCGCTGGACTTCGAGGGCGTCAGGCCCAACCCCGTTGGGCCCTCAGCCCGCCGCGATCTGTTCGAGGCCTGTGCGCGCCGCGCCCGCGGAAGCGACCGCGCCATCCTCGATCGCTGCAGCCCCTGGGTCGAGGCCGATCCCGGCCGCGACCTGCCGCAAGGGCCGATCCATGCCGACTATTTCCCCGACAATGTCCTGTTCGAAGGCGACGCCATCAGCGGAGTGATCGACTTCTATTACGCCTGCAACGACGCCCTGTCCTATGACCTGGCCATCGCCCTGTCGGCCTGGGGGTTCGATGCGGAAGGGGTTGCCATCCCCGCTGCATTGGAGGCGTTTCAGGCGGGATATGAAAGCCTGCGCCCGCTCAGTCCTGCCGAGCTGCGCGCGCTGCCTGCGCTGGGAGCCGTCGCCGCGACGCGCTTCACCCTGACCCGGCTGCACGATCAACTGTATCACGACCCGTCGGCTCTCGTGACTCCCAAGGACCCGGCCCCCTTCGTACGCCGACTGGATTGGTGGACGCGGGTGCCGCTCGCGGCCTAGATCCCGGAGCCCTCGCCCTCGACGGGAGGCGGGGTCAGCAGCAGGAAGGCCCGGATCCAGGCGGTCAGGACGGCGCGATCATTGGGCTGGCGCAGGGTGTCCAGGGCTTCGACGGCCAAGGCTTCAGGAATGCGGTGCCCGCGCCGGGTCTCGATCAGGGCGGCGGCATAGTCCGGCTGAAACTCCGGGTGGCACTGGAAGCTGATGGCGTCATCCCAGGCCAGGCCCGCATAGCGGGTGAAGTCGGAGGTGGCGATCACTCGGGCATCTGGAGGTGGGGCCACGACCTGATCCTGATGCGAGACAGGGATGGCGATACTGGGCGCACGCGGATGCATCCAGTCCTCGGTGACGGTCACCTGATAGCGGTGCAAGCCGATGCCCCAGCCCTTGTCCGACTTCTCGACCCGCCCGCCAAAGGCGTGGGCCATGATCTGGTGGCCGAAGCAGATGCCGACCAGCCGGGTCCGGCATCTGGCAGCCCGCAACCAGTCGACCAGCGGCGGTATCCAGGGCAGATCGTCATAGACCCCCGCCGCCGAGCCCGTAACGATCACGCCGGTGAAGGCAGATGGATCGTCCGGCAGCACACCCGCCTGGACATCGAACCGGGTGGTGGCCACGCCCTCGCCCAGCAAGGCCCGAAACCGCGCCGGATAGTCGTCGAAGTCGTTCTTCAGCGCCTCGGGCGGGTGGCCGGTCTCAAGAATGGCGATACGGGTCATGACGGCTCCGGCTGGCCTACCGATATGGGCGATCACGCAAGACGCGCCAAGCCCGATAGGTTATGCCGCCGCCATGGCCGAGCTTGAACCTGTCGTTCTGATCAATGTCTATCGCTGCCAGCCGGACAAGCTGGATGTCTTGATGGAGCATCTGACCTCGCTGGTCCGGGCGCAGCGCGATCTGGAGGGCTATATCTCGGCCACCCTGCATCGCGGGATCGACGGCAAGGTGGCGGCGGTGCATTCACTGTGGCGATCGCGCGAGGACTGGAAGGCCATGTCGCGCCACCCCTCCATCGCCATCCGCATGGACCCGATCATGGCCATCGCGACCTTCGAGCCGCACCTGTATGAGCCCGGCGAAGTGATCGACTAGTCGGCCATCCAGACCTCGGATTTCGCGCCCGCCTCGCCCAGGGTATCGACGACCCACCCACAGATTTCGCGCGCCGCCGCCTCTGCCCCGCTGGGCGGGTTCAGCACGACCATGGCACAGCCGTTCATCTTCATGGGGTTGGTCAGGGGCCGCAACCGCGCCTCGGCGACCAGCACGCGCCGCGCGCCGCCCTGATCCAGCCGACGCAGGAAGCCGTCGAAGGTCTCCATGTCCTTCAGCGGGGTCCAGATGGCCACGGTCGCCCGCGCATCGGCCTTCACGATGGCGGCCCCCGTGTCGGCGGCGCGGTGATAGTCGTCGGGCTTTTCGAACGGCGGGTCGATCAGGACCAGCGGGCCGGGCGTGCGCTTCGCCTCGGCCACCGCCTGGTCGAAGCCGTCGCCGCCACGGGCATCGGCGGCAGCGAACGGTGCGAGGGCCTGGGTCAGAAGGTCCAGAACGGGCGGGTTCAACTCGAAGCCGACATATCGGTCCTGGGGCCCGAGGTGCTGCGCCATCAGAAGCGGCGAGCCCGGATAGAAGGTGACACCACCGTCCGGGTTCATCGCGGCGACTTCGGCCGCCAAGGCATCGATCAGCGCTGGACGGCCATCGGTGGCCATCAGCCGGGCAATCCCGGCTTCGGCCTCACGCGAGCGCGCAGCGTCTCCGGTCAGGTCATACAGACCGGCACCGGCATGGGTGTCGAGCACCGTAACCGGCCCCGAGGCCTGACGCCGCTCGAGCAGCCACAGCACCAGGGCATGCTTGACCAGATCCGCGAAATTCCCGGCGTGAAAGCTGTGGCGATAGTTCATGGCCCCGCATCCCCCCGCTGGCCGCCGGGGTCAAGAGGAACCGCGCCGGGTCTTCGCCGTTCGGCCTGTCCGCACCCGGATACGCCCGACATGACCTCGACCGCCGATCACGCCCAGATACCCACCGGCCTGACCTGGTGCAGCGATGATCATGCCGGCCTGACCCGCGCCCGCTCGGGCAAGGGATTTTCCTATCGGGACAAGACCGGAAAGGTCATCAAGGACAAGGCGGTGCTTGACCGCATCCGCATGCTGGCCATCCCGCCGGCCTGGACCGATGTCTGGATCTGCCCGCGAGCGACAGGCCATATCCAGGCCACGGGTCGCGATACCAAGGGTCGCAAACAGTACCGCTATCACAACGACTGGAGCACTCACGCGTCACAGACGAAGTTCGAGCGCCTGCCCGCCTTCGCCCGCGCCCTGCCCCGGCTGCGCGAGCGGGTCGAGGCCGACCTGAACAGGCGCGGCGTGTCGCGCGACAAGGTGCTGGCCACGGCGGTGCGCCTGCTGGAAGTCACCCTGATCCGCGTGGGCAATGCCCAGTATGCCAAGGCCAACCGGTCATATGGCCTGACCACCCTGAACAAGCGTCATCTGGACGTCGACGGCACGCGGCTGACCTTCGCCTTCAAGGGCAAGAGCGGGGTCGAGCATGCCGTGCGGGTGCAGGATCGGCGGCTGGCCACCGTAGTCCGCTCCCTGCGCGAACTGCCCGGTCAGCAATTGTTCAAGTACCGCGATGCCGACGGCGACCTGTGCCCCATCACGTCGGACGATGTGAACGCCTATATCCGCGACGCCATGGGCGAGGACTTCTCCGCCAAGGATTTCCGCACCTGGGCCGGGACGGTGTCCGCGGCCCGGGCGCTGCGCGATACGGAAGCCCCGACCTCACCCACTGATGCCAAGCGCAAGATCACGGTCTGCGTGAAGGCTGTCGCGGGCCTTCTGGGCAATACCCCGACCGTGTGCCGCAGCTCCTATGTGCATCCACAGGTGTTCGAACTGTTCGAAGCGGGCAAGCTGCTGGACGTCTTGCCCGGCGCGGAGACCAAGGGGTTCGAGCCCGCGCTGATGAAGCTGCTGAAGGCCTAGGCCGTGGTCCAGTAGCGGCGGCTGTCGACGCTGGCGGGGCGATCCGCCGCCTCGTCGAGGGCCAGGATCATGGTGCGGAACTCATCGGCCTCATCGTCGCCCCGCAGCAGGCGCAGCGACTTGATGATCCGCGTGATCCGCAGATGGTTGTGATCGTGCGGGACCAGCCAGTGCGTGTTGTGGCCGTAGAAGGCGCTCATCCGGTCCGTCGCGGCGGCCAGGGCAACCTGGCACATGCCGCAGGCCTGCACCTCCTCGACGTCCGCCGAGCTCAGGACCGGCGCGCGGCGGTTGGCCCCGGACAGCTCGGCCAGCGGAAACAGCCACTGGATGAAGTCGTGGGTGCGTTCGATTGCCCGGTCATCCATGGCCACCACGTCGAAGACCGTGCGGCCGGCCCCGTCGGTGCCCGCCCCCTTCAGAAAATCGACGATGGCGGCCATGCCTTTTGCCGGACGGAGGAGCGTCAGGCCCTGGACCAGTCCAGAACGACCTTGCCCGACTGACCGGCCTTCATGACCTCGAAGCCCTTCTGGAAGTCCTGATAGGGCATCTGGTGGGTGATCAGCGGCGTCAGGTCCAGGCCGGCCTTCAACAGGCCCAGCATCTTGCGCCAAGTCGTGAACATCTCGCGCCCATAGACGCCCTTGATGGTCAGGGCCTTCAGGATGATCGCGCCCCAGTCCGTCTCCATCGGCTTGGACGGAATACCCAGCAGGGCCAGGCCACCGCCCATGATCAGGGTGTCGACGCACTGTTTGAAGGCGATGGGCGAGCCCGACATTTCCAGCGCCACGTCGAAGCCGACCTTCAGGCCCAGCTCGTGCATGACGTCGTGCAGGTCTTCGCGCGTGGTGTTCACCGTCCGCACGCCCGGCGCGACCTTCTGGGCCAGCTCCAGACGGAAGTCGTTGATGTCGGTCAGGACGACGGTCCGCGCGCCTGCGTGGCGGGCGACGGCGGCGGCCATCATGCCGATGGGCCCGGCCCCGGTGACCAGTACATCCTCGCCCAGCAGGTCGAACTGCTGCGCCGTGTGCACGGCATTGCCGAACGGATCCAGGATCGAGCCGATCTCGTAAGGCACATCGTCGGGCAGTTCGATGACGTTGAAGGCCGGGGCAACCACGAACTCGGCGAAACAGCCCTGGCGATTGACGCCGATGCCGCGGGTGTCGGGATCCAGGTGGAAGTGGCCGGCGCGGGCCGCCTCGGAATTCAGGTCGATGACGTGACCTTCTGCCGAGACGCGTTGGCCGATCTTGAGCCTGCGATCCACGTCCTTGCCGATGGCTACGATCTCGCCCGCGAACTCGTGGCCGGTGATCATAGGGACCGGCACATTCTTCTGGGACCACTCGTCCCAATTCCAGATGTGGATGTCGGTGCCGCAGACGGCGGTCTTGTGGACCTTGATCAGCACGTCCTCGTCACCCGCGACGGGGATCGGAGCCGTGATCAGTTCCAGCCCGACTTCGGGACGCGTCTTGGCCAGGGCCTGCATGGTGCCAGAGTCTGTCGTGCTCATCAGATTACTCCCAGTTCTTTACCGGCCGTCGTGAATGCCGCGACCACCTGATCGATCTGTTCAAAGGTATGCGCCGCCGACATCTGGGTGCGGATGCGGGCCTGGCCGCGCGGGACCACCGGGAACGAGAAGCCGATCACATAGACGCCCAGCTCCAGCAGCCGGGCCGCCATGTCCTGCGCAAGTTTGGCGTCGCCCAGCATGACCGGGATAATCGGATGCTCGCCGGGTTGCAGCGTGAAACCGGCCTCGGTCATCGCGGCCCGATAGCGGGCGGCATTGGCCATCAGTTGCTCACGCAAGGCGTCGCCTTCCGACCCGGCGGCGATGCGGATGGCCTCCAGCGACGAGCCGCAGACGGCGGGGCTCAGCGCATTGGAGAACAGGTATGGCCGCGCCCGCTGTTTCAGCAGGGCCACGACATTGGCCTTGGCACAGATAAAGCCACCCATGGCCCCACCCAGCGCCTTGCCAAAGGTGCCGGTGAGGAAGTCGATCTCGACCCCGTGGTAGGCATAGGAGCCGCGGCCCTGCGGACCCAGGAAACCCGTGGCGTGACAGTCATCGACCATGATCAGGGCGTCGTACCTGTCCGCCAGGGCGCGGATGTCCTTCAGCTTGGCGATATAGCCGTCCATCGAAAACGCACCGTCGGTAGCGATGACGATATTGCGCGCGCCATCGGCCCGGGCCTGTTTCAGCTGGGCCTCCAGATCGTCCATGTCGGAGGTGGCGAAGCGATAGCGTTTGGCCTTGCACAGCCGCACCCCGTCGATGATCGAGGCGTGGTTCAGCGCGTCCGAGACGATCGCATCCTCGGCTCCGAACAGCGGCTCGAAGATGCCGCCATTGGCGTCGAAGGCGGCAGCGAACAGGATGGTGTCCTCAAAGCCCAGATAGTCGGCGGTGGCCCGCTCCAGCTCCTTGTGGATTTCCAGCGTGCCGCAGATGAAGCGGACCGAGGCCGTGCCCGCGCCCCATTTTTCCTGCGCCTTGATGCCGGCCTGGGTGACGCGCTCGTCGCCCGCCAGACCCAGATAGTTGTTGGCACAGAAGTTCAGGACGTCGCGTCCGCCGACCTTGATGACGGGCCCCTGACGTGAGGCGATGACACGCTCGGGCTTGGTGAGGCCCTGCGCCTCTATGTCGGAAAGCTCGGCGGAGACGCGGTCGTAGAAGGCCGCATTGGTGGCTTGGGTCATGCCGCTGTCGCTAGACGTTTTCGCCGGGGGTTTAAAGCCCGGGCTGTCGCTGCCGGTCGTGAAACCGGGTCAGCCGGCGGACCCTGCCGCGCGGCTGTCGGCCCAGCGGATCAGGGCCGCACGGGGCCAGGCGACGATCCAGGAGCGGGCGGTGTATTCGCCCTTCTCGATCAGGGCGGCGCGGGTGGGCGAACTGGTCGCAGCCCGCTGGCTGTGTATCTCGCCCGGACCCTGATGCAGTAGAAACGCCCCGTGCTTCAGCGGATTGACCCGCAGATAGGCCAGGCGCGGGCTGATCTGCTCCAGTGGCGGATCATAGAACCATGACGATCCCAGCATGCCCGCCATCTGCGGGCGGCGCTTGCAGACTTCGGCGGCCGTCGCCCAGGCGCGGTCCCAGCCCGCCTCGTTGAAGTCGGACAGTTCGCGGCTTTCGGTGTGGACCTCCAGCCAGGGCTTCCAACTCTGGGCGGCGATGTACGAAGGGATAACCGACCAGCCCCAGCCCTCGCGCGCATGGCGCAACACCTGGCCCGGCCCCATGGGCGAGGACAGGTCGATCATCTGGGTGCGCGCGCCCGGCACCGACAGCACCAGCGAGATGCGCACGTCCTTGGCCCAGAAGTCGCGGTCGTAGGGATCGGCCGCGGCTGTCAGGAAGTCGGCCAACCGCCCGATCCATTCCGGATAGAGCTCCAGCGACGCCTGAGGCAGATCGGCGGTGGCGATCCGGCCCGGCATCTCCAGTGCCCAGTGCGCGATCAGGGCGCGGCGGTGGTCGTCGGTCACTGCGGGACCAAAGGTGCCGGACAGGGCCGCCTCCGCGCGATGCCCCGGCTGGTCGAAATCCCAGTGCGGGGCGCTGTCGGCTGCGGCCTCTGCGGCGGCGGGGGCAAGAGCGGCGATCCGGGCGCGATCCTCCGCCGGGACTTTGTTCAGCACGGCCTCGAAGGCGGCGATCCAGGCGGGGGTCAGGCTGTTCATGCCTGGACCCTAACGCACGCGGGTTTGCCGACGGTTAAGGGGCAGCCAGCGTCGTCGGTGTGATCCACCATTCGGGCTGTTCGCTCGCCAGTTGGCGCGCCGCAGCCTCGGCCGCCTCGCGTCTGTCGAACAGGGCGAAAACCGTGGCCCCCGATCCCGACATCCGGGTCAGGCGGACAGCCGGTAGCGCGGCGACGGACTGCATGGCCGTCCCGATGGCGGGCTGGAGCGCGATGGCCGGGGCCTGCAAATCATTGCGCTGGCCTGCCAGCCAGTCGATCACACCGGCGGAGCTCCAGTCCGCAGGCGGCGTCGGCCGCGGCTCCAGAGCCCGCGGCTCGGCATCGTAGGCCCGGTAAACCGCGCCCGTCGGCGACGGCACGCCGGGGTTGACCAGCAGGGCATGCAGAGGCGGCAGGTTGGGCTCGAACGTCAGGACCTCGCCCCGCCCCTCGGCCCAGGCCGTGCGGGCATGCAGGCACATGGGGCCGTCCGCGCCGACGACCCTGGCGATGTCGCCCAAGACAGCATCGTCAAGGTCCAGTCCCAGAAGGTTGCGCGCCAGCTTCAGTGCCGCCCCCGCATCCGACGACCCGCCGCCGAGACCTGCCGCGATGGGCAGGCGCTTTTCGAGATGGACGTAAAGCGGCGGCTCGCCGATCCCTGTCGCTTCGCCCAGGGCACGCAGCGCACGCAGGATCAGATTGTCCGGATCATTGGCCAGACCAGTCCCGAACGGACCACCGACGGTCAGCGACAGCCGGTCCGATCGCTCGACCGAGACAATGTCGCCGACAGCGGCAAAGGCCACCAGGCTGGTCAGAGGGTGATAGCCCTCGCCGTCCACCGGCCCGACGTGCAGAAACAAATTGATCTTGGCGGGCGCGATCGCCGTCAGCGGCGGCATAGGCTCAGCCGCCACCGACGACGATGGCCTCTGCGGGTGCCGGTGCTGTACCGGGCGTCAGGGCCGGCTCCGTCAGCCCCTCGACCAGCTTGCGCTCAACCTCGGCTCGGCGCTCGGCGTCGGGATCCAGGGTCAGGACGCGCGTCCACTGCCACTGGGCCTCGCGCTGGCGACCGACCTGCCAGTAGGCGTCGCCCAGGTGGTCGTTGATCTCGGCGTTTCCCGGCTCCTTTTCGACGGCTTCCTGCAGGGTCGTAACCGCTGTCTCGTACTGCCCTTGCCGGTACTGGGCCCAGCCGAGGGAGTCCTGGATATTGCCGTCCTCGGGCGCGGCGGCATGGGCGCGGGCCAGCATCTCGGCCCCCTCCTCGACCCGGCGACCGGTGTCGACCCACATATAGCCGAGGAAGTTCAGGATGGTGGCATTGTCCGGGGCGGCCTGAAGCGCCGTCCAGAGCTCGGTTTCCGCCTCATCCAGACGGCCCAGACGTTCCAGCGCCGCCCCGCGCTGGAAGTGGATCAGGGGGTGCTGGTCCGCTGTATTGATCGTGGGACGATTGAGGACACCCAGCGCCTCCTCGGTGAAGCCCATGCCCAGCAACTGGCCCGACAGCGCCAGGGCCATGCGGGGCTGGTCCGGGGCGGCTGCGTCGGCGCGGCGGAAAGCCGTCAGCGCCTGATCGGGCATCTCGTCGCGCACGAAGCTCTCGCCGATGCTGTACTGCGCCTCGGCATAGATCAGCGGATCGGCGGTGGTCACGGAGCCGAAAGCCTCACGCGCGGGCAGTTCGCGCTCCGCCTTGGCCAGGGCTTCGCCCAGTTCATAGGCGGTCAGATTGTCCGGGCGCAGGCTTTGCGCCAGCCTCAGATAGATGATGGCCAGGTCGCTGGCCTCGGCCTGTCTGGCTCCGCCCGCGATGAAGTTCAGGGCATCAGCCGCAAGGTCGTTCAGGCTGGCCAGGGCGGGCGCGCGTCCCCGGCCGGAAGCGCGTGTACGGGCGGCGACGATGGCCGGGTCTGCAGGTCCGGCGGCCAGGGCGGCGTCATAGACGACGATGGCTTCGTCCTTGCGGCGGCGACGCTCCAGAAAAGCGCCATAGGCCTCGGCGGCGAACCGCGTCCCGATCGGTGTCTCCAGCAACGCCTTGTATTCGACCTCTGCCGCATCGAACTGCCTACGGCGCTCCAGCAGCTGGGCGCGGTTCAGGCGAAGGATGAAGGCGGACGGGTCTTGCGGCGCAACGACAGCGGGGGACAGGGCCGTCAGCCAGTCTCCCGCGCCCGCCGCGACGATCGGTGTCAGAAAGCGCACGCCGACGCCGAAGAAGTCGGAGAATCCGCCTTGCCGGATGATGGCCTGAGCACGCTGGGCGTCTCCGCGCTGCAGCGACTGAACCACATCCGTGAAGCGCCCCGCTTCGGCCAGTTGCGGGGTCTGGCTGACCAGCGGCGTCAGGCGGGCGACCTCATCCAGATCGCCAGCGAACAGCCCCTCGCGGAAGGCCTCGTCGGCCAGGACGGGCTGTTCGGGCACCAGCGACTGGGCCTGCGCCAACAGTGCGGCCCCCGTCGTGCGATCGCCGCGAAAACTGGCCAGACGCCCCGACAAATAGAGGCCGTAGGCCGACTGACCGTCGGCCGTTTCAGGTATCGGCGACCAGACCGCGGGAATGGCGGGTGCCTCCGGCTCTGCGGTCCGGTCGATAGGCGGGGCCTCGACCACGATGGCAGGCGGCAGGACAGCGGGCTCGGCCTGTGTCGGCACGCCAGCGTCCGGCACTTGGGACGCCGGGACATCCTGGGCCAGGGACGGCGCGGCCATCATCAGGGCCACGAGGGCGCAACCGGTCGAGAGCAGGCGAAGCGGGGTCAGGATCATGGGCCCGACCCTTCCCGGCTTATGCGGCAATGGCAAGGCCCGCGATCCCGACGGCGTCACATATTCGGATAGTTGGGGCCGCCGCCGCCCTCGGGCGTCGTCCAGACGATGTTCTGGGACGGATCCTTGATGTCGCAGGTTTTGCAGTGGACGCAGTTCTGGGCGTTGATGACGAAGCGAGGATCCGCCTTGGCCGCCTCGTCGCCATAGACGACCTCGTATACGCCCGCCGGGCAATACAACCGCGCCGGCTCGCCATATTTCGGCAGATTGACCCGGATCGGCACTGACGGGTCCAGCAGCTTCAGATGCGCAGGCTGCTCCTCGGCGTGGTTGGTGTTGGAGATGAACACCGACGACAGCTTGTCGAACGACAGCTTGCCGTCCGGCTTGGGATAGGCGATCGGCTTGTGCCTGGACGCCAGTTCAGTCGAGGCGGCATCCGTCTTCTTGTGCTTCATCGTCCAGGGCACGGCGATGCCGGTCAGGCCGGTGAACCACATCTCGGCCACGCCGAAGGCTCCGCCCAGGGTGGTGCCGAACTTGGTCAGATAGGGCTTGGCGTTCCGGACCGCCTTCAGTTCCTTGTAAACCCAGCTCTTCTCATAGGCGGCCTGGTACTCGACCAGCTGATCGCCCTCGCGCCCGGCCTGAACCGCGTCATAGGCGGCGTCGGCGGCCAGCATGCCGGACTTCATCGCATTGTGGCTGCCCTTGATGCGGGGCACGTTCACGAAGCCGGCGGAGCAGCCGATCAGGGCACCGCCCGGGAACGACAGCCTGGGCACTGACTGGAAACCGCCCTCGGTGATGGCGCGGGCACCGTAGGAGATGCGGGTGCCACCCTCCAGATGCTCGGCGATGGCCGGGTGATGCTTGAAGCGCTGGAACTCGTCGAACGGCGACAGGAACGGGTTCTTGTAGTTCAGGTGCACCACATAGCCGATGGCCACATAGCGGTCGCCGAAATGGTACATGAAGCTGCCGCCGCCGGTGAACTCGTCCAGCGGCCAGCCGGTGGTGTGCTGGGCCAGGCCCGGGCGGTGCTTCTCGGCGGGCACCTGCCACAGCTCCTTCAGGCCGATGCCGAACTTCTGGGGCTCGGCGGTGTCGCACAGGTTGTGGCGGGCCATGATGGTCTTGGCCAGGGAGCCGCGCACGCCCTCGGCGATGAAGACATATTTGCCATGCAGTTCGATGCCGGGCTGGAAGTCATCGGTCGGCTTGCCCTCGCGGTCGATGCCGAAGACACCCGCGACAACGCCCTTCACACGTCCTGAGGGTTCATCCCAGACGACATGACTGGCGGCCATGCCGGGATAGACCTCGACGCCCAGCGCCTCAGCCTGTTCGCCCAGCCAGCGGGATACATTGCCCAGCGAGGCGATGTAGCAGCCGTCATTGTGCATCATCGGCGGCAGCATCATCATCGGCAGCGAGGCCTGACCTGCCGGGCCCAACACCATGAAGCGGTCCTCGGTAACGGGCGTCTCCAGCGGCGCACCGCGCGCCTTCCAGTCGGGGAACAGCTCGTTCAGCGCCTTGGGATCGATGACCGCGCCCGACAGAATGTGTCCGCCGATCTCGGCCGACTTCTCCAGAACGGCGACACTGATTTCCTTGCCGTCCTTTTCCGCCCGCTGCTTCAGGCGGATGGCGGCGGACAGGCCGGCGGGGCCGCCGCCGACGATGACGACGTCATACTCCATGACCTCGCGCTCGACGCCGGTCAGGGCCTCATTGGCGGGCAGTTTGTCGATGATCGCGTCCTGCCAGGCATTGGTGGCACCGCCTTCGATCACGTCTTCGGCCATGGGGATTTCCTCGTGGTCAGTATAGTCTTGTCGTTTTCCGCTTATCGGAAGGTGACGCAAGGGTGGTCAAGGACTATCGCTATCTGCGAGCCCATGACCCCTGCCGCCCTGGACATTGCCGCGACCGAAAGCTTGCTCGCCTTCTGGCGCGATGCGGGGGTGGACGGCTGCTATGAGGACGCCCCGGTCGACCGGACCCATGTCGAGCTGCCGCCTGCCCGCAAGGCGGTTCTGAAGGCCACCTCGGCGGTCGTGGCCGCCCCCGACAGCGCCGAATGCGCCCAGCAGGCCCGGGCCCTGGCCGCCGAGGCCATGACACTGGACGCTCTGGTCGCCGTCGCCGCCACCTTCGACGGCTGCGGGCTGAAGCGTCAGGGGGCGCGGCGGGCCGTGGTCGGATCGGGGCCGGACGACGCCAGCCTGCTGGTCATCGGCAATGCGCCGGGCGAGGCGGAGGACAGTTCGGGCGAGGTCTTCGCCGGACGAGCGGGCCGGATGTTCGACCGCATGCTGATCGAATCGGGACTGGCGGATCGGACATGGAAGATGAACAGCGTCTTCTGGCGACCACCGGGCGACCGGGCCCCAGCCCCCGAGGAACAGGCCGCCTGCCTGCCGTTTCTGGAGCGCGCGCTGGAAATCCTTAAGCCTCGCGCAGTGCTGTTGCTGGGCGCGGCCCCGGCGCGGGCGGTGCTGGGCGCGACGGGCAATGTGATGGGCCTGCGCGGGACCTGGCAGGACTGGCGACTGCACGAGGGCGCGGTGTCAGCTCCGGCACTGGTCACATTGAACCCTGCCTTTCTGCTGAAACAGCCCCAGGCCAAGGCTATGGCCTGGGCCGACATGCTGGCGCTGGCGGGGCGTCTCGACGCGGCGACCTGACGGTTCGCCTCACAGGCGACTCAAAACCGCCCGATTCTCGTAACAGATTGACATGTGGCGTGAGGGCGGGTGTCCTCGGGCCTGACGACCGAACGAATAGCGAGCGCTGAACCTGTTTCGAGACGGGTCGGACGCCGCTCCCAGGGGGGCCGCCTGTGCCAGTAGATTTCCGCCGCGCCTGTCTTGCGCCGACGCTCGCCATCGCGCTGTCGGCCCTGACCGGACTGGCGCACGTCCATGCCACCGAAGTCCCGTACGAGGCCGTCGTCGAGGGTGAAGGCCAGGACCGCCGCCCCTCAGCCCTCAGCCAGGCTGACCGTCTCAGCTACACCACCGCCTTCGATGCCCTGCGACGCGGGGACATCGATGCCGCCCGCGCCTCCGCCCGTCAGGCCCAGGACCGCGTCCTGCTGGGCCAGGTCGAGTTTGAAAGCCTTTTCCATCGCGACCACGTCGCCACCTATGACGAACTGGCCGCCTGGCTGGAGCAATACTCCGACCTGTCCACGGCAGATCGGGTCTATAATCTGGCGATGCAGCGCCGCCCCGACGGTGCGCCCGAGCCGCGCCGCCCGGTCAGCGTGGCCCGCACCTGGACCAGTCTGATCGCCGCCGGCGGCAACCGCGAGGCCGATCCGGCCCGCGCCGCCCGCGTCGCCCTGAACCGCGACGACCTGCAAGGGGCGGTGTCACTCGGTGGCCAGATCGGCGACTGGTGGACGGTCGGCCTGGCCCAGTATCGGCTGGGCGACTATGGCCCCGCCATCGAGGCGTTCGAGCGCGTCTATGACGATCCGACCGAAGATGCCTGGGTTCGCGCCGGGGCCGCCTTCTGGGCCGCCAAATCGGCGGGCATGGCCGGTCGCCAGAACCGCATCCAGCCCAATCTGCGCCGCGCAGCCCAGTGGCCCGCCACCTTCTATGGCCAGATCGCCCTGCGCCAGCTGGGCGAGGAACCGGCGATCGAAAACATGGGCCCGGTCCCCTACTCCGCCGTCGCCAGCGTGCGTCAGACATCCTGGGCCGGGGACGACACCTCCGACATCGACAATGCCGAGATGGAGGCCTTTCTACGCGAGGACGCCCAGGCGCGGCGCACCCTCGCCTGGCTCGAGGTCGGGCGGGGCTCCGAGGCGCGCGAGGAACTGCGCACCGGCCTTCGCGGTGCGATCACCGAGCGCGGCCGCCGGATGTGGAGCGCCCTGGGCCGGATGATGGGTCCGCGTCTGGGTGGCCGCGACGACGAGGCCCGCCGCATCAATGCCGACCGTTTCCCCCAGCCGGTGATCGAGCCCGCCGGTGGCTTCACCATCGAACGCTCGCTGGTCTATGCGATCGCGCGCAAGGAAACCGACTTCAACGCCCGCGCCCGTTCGGCGGTCGGCGCTTACGGCCTGATGCAGGTCATGCCCGCGACGGCGGCGGAACTGTCGGGCGACCGGGGCCTGATCAGCAGCCCAGACCGGCTGTTCGATCCCAATCTGAACGCCCAACTGGGTCAGGCCTATGTGAACAAGGTTCTGGCCATGCCGGCGATCAACGGCGACCTGCTGCGCGCCACGGCCTCCTACAATGCCGGGCCAGGGCCGATGGTGGCGGCGGTGCGCAAGCTGGGGCCCAATGCCGATCCCCTGCTGCTGATCGAGACGATCGACGTGCCCCAGGCGCGCGAATATGTCGAAAAGGTCGTGGCCGCCTACTGGATCTATCAGCGCATGAACGGGCGGCCGCTGCACACGCTGGACGCCGTGGCCTCAGGCGCGTCGCTGGTGCCACTCAGCCTGGACTATGTGGCCCCGCCGCCGATGCCGGCCCAGCCGGTCGACTATGCCCAGGCCCAGGTGCCTGCGGGCAGCCAGTAAGCCGGTTCTAGATCACGCTCGCCAGCAGAAGCGCCGGCAGGCAGCAGGCCACCACGATCAACAGCCCATAGACCATCAGGCTGGGGCGACGGGCGGCGGGCTGAGGCACGGGGACGGTCATGATAACACCTGAACGCGGAAGCGTTGCGAAGGTGCCAGCCTAGCGTGACCCTCTTAAGGCCAAGTTTGTCGGCGGAGTTAACGCTCAGCTTGTAGCGGTCGCGGTCTTGGCTGGCGAACGAGCGCGAGTACAAGTGCCGCCGACATCAGCTTTGCAATCCGAGGCCAAAGACTGCTTCCGACCCATCGGAGACCTTAGGCGGTTCGTGCTTTTGCCGCTGCACGCAAAATCTCCTCCACCGCTCCCTCAAATTCACTGACAGCAATCGGGTCCATATCACGATAATCGGCAGGGCCGCTGAACCAGTTGTGATGGCGGCCTATCCGGTGGAGTTGCCGGGCCGCAGCCTCGACCTCGATGTCAGAAAACTTTTGTTCCATCCGGCAAGCATTCCCCCAAAATGGCTCTTGAGCAACCGAGCAGGTCACCCCGCCTCTGCCCCACCCATCCGGCTCCACTCCAGAAAGTCCGGCTGAGCCAGCAGCGTCTCGCAGTATTCGGCCGCCGTCCCGTCATCCCCATGCGCGGCCAGGTCGATCTGGTAATGCCGGAACCGCGTCGCCACCGGGGTGAAGAAGGCGTCGGGGATGGACCATTCGCCGAACAGGTATGGCCCGCCCTGGCCGAAGCGGGCGCGCATGGTGCGGAAGATTTCGACCAGTCGGCGCACGTCGGCGGCGACCGCCTCGCTGGTCGGGGGCGGGGCCCGGTCGGGGCCGACCATGGTGTGGATCACGCCCGCCGCGTCCGGCCCCATGCCGCATTCGCTGCGCAGGGCCATGAAGGATGAGTGCATCTCGCACGCCACCGACCGCGCCAGCCAGCGGGCGTGGGCGTCCGTGGGCCACAGCTTCGCCTCCGGATACCGCTCGGCGCACCAGACGCTGATGGCCATGGAATCCCAGATCGTCACCCCGTCCACAACCAGCAGCGGCACCTTGCCCGACGGCGACACCCGGTCCAGCTCCTCGCGATAGCGGGGGCCATACAGCGCCACCTCGCGCATCGTGAACTCGGCCCCGCACCGCTTCAGCACCAGCCAGGGCCGCAGCGACCAGGTGGAAAAGGCGATGTTTCCGACGATCAGTTCCATGGTTCGCTCCTCGATTCCTTGACAGGCTCGCTGCCGACAGCCTTTAGACGCCCCCATGATCACGCGCTATTCCCGCCCCGCCGCCGTCGCCATCTGGTCGCAAGAGACCAAATACCGGATCTGGTTCGAGATCGAAGCCCATGCCGCTAGCAAGATGGCGCAGCTGGGCACCATCCCGGCCAGCGCGGCCGAGGCCATCTGGGCCAAGGGCAAGGACGTCACCTTCGACGCCGACCGCATCGACGAGATCGAGCGCACCACCAAGCATGACGTCATCGCCTTCCTGACCCATGTGTCGGAAATCGTGGGCGAAGAGGCGCGGTTCCTGCACCAGGGGATGACGTCGTCCGACGTGCTGGACACCTGTTTCGCCGTGCAGCTGGCGCGGTCGTCAGACCTGTTGATCGAGGGCGTCGAGCGGGTTCTGGCCGCGCTGGAGACACGTGCCAAGGAGCACAAATTAACGCCCTGCGTCGGCCGCAGCCACGGCATCCATGCCGAGCCGGTGACCTTCGGCCTGAAACTGGCAGGCTATCACGCCGAGTTCCAGCGGGCGAAGCGCCGCCTGATCACCGCGAAAGAAGAGATCGCCACCTGCGCCATCTCCGGCGCGGTCGGAACCTTTGCCAATGTCGATCCGGCGGTGGAACAGTATGTCGCCGACCAGATGGGTCTGGCGGTCGAGCCCGTGTCGACCCAGGTCATCCCGCGCGACCGTCACGCCGCCTTCTTTGCGGCCCTGGGCGTCGTGGCCAGTTCGGTCGAGCGGCTGGCTATCGAAATCCGCCATCTGCAGCGCACCGAAGTCCTCGAGGCCGAGGAGTTCTTCGACAAGGGCCAGAAGGGCTCGTCGGCCATGCCGCACAAGCGCAACCCCATCCTGACCGAGAACCTGACCGGCCTGGCCCGTCTGGTCCGCTCGGCCGTGACGCCCGCGATGGAGAACGTCGCCCTGTGGCACGAGCGGGACATCAGCCACTCCTCGGTCGAGCGCGGCATCGGGCCGGACGCGACTATCCACCTGGACTTCGCCCTGCACCGCTTGGCCAATGTGGTCGAGCGGCTGAACGTCTATCCCGAGAACATGCAGAAGAATCTCGATCTGCTGGGCGGGCTGGTGCATTCGCAACGCGTCATGCTGGCCCTGACCCAAGCCGGTGTGTCGCGCGAGGACGCCTATGCCGCGGTTCAGGAGAACGCCATGAAGGTCTGGCGCGGCGAGGGCCGGTTCCTGGACTTCCTGAAGGCCGACGCCCGCGTGACCCTGCCGACCGAGCAACTGGAGGCCCTGTTCGACGTCGGCTACCACACCAAACACGTCGACACCGTCTTTAACCGGGTCTTCGGCGCGGGCTGATGGCGAACCCGCCGATCCGTCTCAATCCCAAGCTGGATGTCGCGGCGGCAGCGGAGGCTTATCGCCGTGACGGCTGGGTCCAGGTCGCGGATGTGTTCGAGGGCGAGACGGCGGAGTATCTGGCAAAGATACTGGAGACCGGCATCGACTGGGACCTGGCCTTTCAGGGCGAGGATGGCCGGCCGGCCGTCCTGACCCGCCAGCAGGTCGTGGCCCAGGGCGACGCCGCCCTGCAGCAACAGCTTCGCGGAATGATGACGCGGGCGGGCACGGGATACGGCTTTCTGTACCTGACCTACCCCCTGATCACGGCCTATCTGACCCGGCGTGATCCGGGCCATCCAGTGCACGCCATCACCGAGTTCCTGAACGACGCCTTCGTGCAGCTGGGCATTGCCATCACGGGCCGCGCCGACATCGCCAAGGCCGACGGTCAGCTGACCCGCTACCGCCCCGGCGACTTCATCGGCCTGCACAACGACGTGGGATCCGAGGCCAGCGACAGGCTGGTAGCCTATACCTTGGGCTTGACCCGCACCTGGCGCGCCGACTGGGGCGGGCAGTTGCTATTCCATGATGCGGCGGGCGATGTGATCCGTGGCCACGCCCCGCGCTGGAACACTCTGACGCTGTTCTCGGTGCCGCAGTATCATTCCGTCGCACCGGTCGCGGCCTATGCCCAGGGCCCGCGCCTGTCCGTCGTCGGCTGGCTGAGAAATGCCGGGCGCTGAGGCGTCCGCCCGCAAGCGCGCCTTCGATCCCGTCGTCGATGCGAACACCCGCCTGTTGATCCTGGGGAGTTTGCCGGGCGAGGCGTCGCTGAAGGCGGGCCAGTATTATGCGCATCCGCAGAATGGGTTCTGGCGGCTGATCGGAGGCGTGATCGGCCATCCAGATCTCGCTGGCCAGCCCTATGGGGAACGGCTGAGTATCCTGAAGGCTCACGGCATTGGCCTGTGGGACGTGATCGCCGAGGCGGAGCGAATCGGCAGTCTGGACACCGCCATCCGCCTACCTGTCCACGCTGATCTCAACGGTCTGGTCGCGGCCCTGCCCCAGCTCAAAGCCATCGCCTTCAATGGCGGCAAGGCGGCACGTGAGGGGGCGCGGGTGCTGGGGCCGGAGGTGGGGCAGATCGTCCGCCTGACCCTACCGTCATCCAGTCCGGCGATGGCGCGGACGCTGGCCTGGAAGGCGGAACGCTGGGCAGTTCTCAGCCCGTATGTGCGAATGCCCCACGCCGCACGTGATCACATGTCGCACCCGAAAACGTGATCGATCGCGCATCCTTTTGATCGCTGGTTCGTCTCTTACACGACGCCGCCACTCTGAGAGCGGCCGATCAGGAGAGAAGCCCATGAATACCCGCATGATTACCTTGACCGTAGCCTCGATGGCCGTTCTCGGCCTCGCCGCCTGCAGCAGCCCCGAATCCGCTGAACCGGCCACCGACGCCATGTCGGCCGAAGGCGCGATGGCCCCCGCCACTGACAGCATGGCGCCCGCCGCAGCCACGGGCACCATCGTCGCCACCGCCCAGGGCAACAGCGACTTCAGCACCTTGGTCAGCGCCGTCCAGTCCGCTGAACTGGTCGAAACCCTGAATGGTGCCGGCCCCTTCACCGTGTTCGCGCCGACCAACGCGGCGTTCGAGAAGGTTCCGGCCGCCACGCGTGAAACCCTGATGTCGCCGGCCGGCAAGGCGGATCTGACCAAGATCCTGACCTATCACGTCGTCCCCGGTAACGTGACGGCCGCAGCCCTGACCGAGCAGATCACGGCCGGTGGCGGCTCCGCCACCTTGACCACCGTTGAAGGCGGCACTCTGACCGCCCGTGCCGGTGCTGACGGCTCCGTCACCCTGACGGACGAAAACGGCGGCACCTCGCGCGTCGTCCAGGCCGACGTGGCCGCGACCAACGGCGTGATCCACGCCATCGACACGGTCGTGATGCCGAACTAACCGCGTCCTCCCCGGACAGCAGAAAGGGCCGCTCCGGCAACGGAGCGGCCCTTTTTTCATGTCTGCGATGTCGGCCTATTCGCCGCTGCGGATCTGCTCGCGGGCGACCGACGACAGCTCGTCCATCTTGCGGCGCACTTCGCCCTCCGTGACGGCGATGCCCGAGCCTTCCAGGTCCTGGGCGATCTTGCGGAAGACGTCTTCTTCGCCCGGCTGTTCGAAGTCGGCCTTCACCACAGCACTGGCATATTGATCCGCGCTGTCGGCGCTGAGGCCCATTTTCTCTGCGGCCCAGAGACCCAGCAGCTTGTTGCGACGGGCGACGGCCTTGAACTCCTGCTCGGCGTCCAGAGCATATTTGGCTTCAAAGCCCTTTTCGCGATCGTCGAAGGTCGTCATGGGGGTCGTCAGGCTCCGGCAGGCGATCCTCAGAGCTCGGACCGCATTCGAGGTGGTCTATAGCCGCCCCGCTTGCGAACGCAACCGGAACCGGATGCAGGCGCACGGATGACAGGCGGACGTGTCGTCGCGGACGCGTTTGTATCGGGACCGGGGTTCCGCTAAAGGTGCCCGCGTCAAATCCCTGCCCGCCGATTCCGGATCGCGCCGCCCAGACGATGGTTCTGGCCGCGCGATTTTCGTTTAAGGCAGGCCCCGTCGGACCCGGTGAATGAACGTCAAGCGCAAGAAGATCTACGAAGGCAAGGCCAAGATCCTGTACGAGGGACCCGAGCCCGGCACCCTGATCCAGTATTTCAAGGACGACGCCACCGCCTTCAACGGCGAGAAGAAGGCTCAGCTTGAGGGCAAGGGCGTCATCAACAACCGCATCAGCGAGTTCGTGATGAGCCGCCTGAACGGCATCGGCGTCACCAACCACTTCATCAAGCGGCTGAACCTGCGCGAGCAGCTGATCCGCGAGGTCGAGATCATCCCGCTGGAGGTCGTCTGCCGCAACGTCGTGGCCGGCTCGATGAGCAAGCGACTGGGCATCGACGAGGGCACGCCCCTGCCCCGCTCGATCATCGAATTCTATCTCAAGAAGGACGAGCTCAACGACCCGATGGTCACTGAAGAGCATATCACCGCCTTCAACTGGGCCTCGACCCAGGAACTGGATGACATCCTGGCCACGACCGTGCGCGTGAACGACTATCTGTCGGGCATGTTCGGGGCCGTCGGCATCACCCTGGTGGACTTCAAGATCGAGTTCGGCCGGATCTGGGAAAACGACTTCAGCCGCGTCATCCTGGCCGACGAGATCAGCCCCGACAGCTGCCGCCTGTGGGACACCACGACGGGTGAGAAGCTGGACAAGGACCGCTTCCGCCGCGATCTGGGCGGCGTGATCGAAAGTTATACCGAGGTGGCGCGCCGCCTGGGGATCATGAAGGACATGCCGACTGTGATTCAGGGGGGACTGCACTGATGGCCAAGGTGAAAGCACACATCTTCCTGAAGCCCGGCGTCCTGGACGTTCAGGGCAAGGCCGTCGAAGGGGCCCTGCACGGCCTGGGCTGGACCGGCGTGTCCGGAGCCCGCGTCGGCAAGCTGATCGAGTTCGACCTGGACGGCGTCGAAGACCCCGCCGCCGAGGCGAAGAAGATGTGCGAGCAACTGCTGGCCAACACCGTTATCGAAAGCTACCGCATCGAGGTGGCGTGAAGCGCGGGGTCAAACTTCTGGTGGCTCTGTTCGTACTGGCCGGGTGCCTGATCTTCGCCGGGGCGCTGGCCGGTGGGCTGATGGACGACCGTGCCTTCACCCAGCAGGCCAAGGACGCGGCACACTGAGGGCGTTGGTGCGTTAGTGTTCGTTCCCAACATTTACGCGAGGCCCTCATGACCTTCACCCTGACCTCCAACGACATCACTGACGGCGGCCTGCTGCCAGATGCTCAGGTTCAGGCGAAGGGCAATACCTCGCCCCATCTGACTTGGTCCGGTGCGCCTGAGGGCACGAAAAGCTACGCCATCACCGTCTATGACCCCGACGCGCCGACCGGCTCGGGCTTCTGGCACTGGACGGTCGCCAATATTCCGGCGGATGTGACCGAGTTGGAGACCGGCGCGGGCTCATCCGGCGGCCACCTGCCCATGCGTGCTATTCAGGGCCGCACCGACTTCGGTCAGGCCGGTTTCGGCGGGGCCGCTCCGCCCGCCGGTCATGGTCCGCACCGCTACATCTTCACGGTGTTCGCCGTCGACACGGACTCGCTGGATGTGACCGCCGACGATTCCGGCGCGGTGTTCGGCTTCAACCTGCATTTCCACACCCTGGCGAAGGCCTCGATCACGGCGACTTACGAGAACAAGGGCTGACACCTGACAGGGCGCGCGAAGCCTGCTAAACGCCCGCGCCATGAGCGCAGCCGTCATCGTCTTCCCCGGGTCCAACTGTGATCGCGACTGCAAGGTCGCCATCGAACGCTCCACAGGCGAGCGCGTGGATATGGTCTGGCATCAGGATACGGAGTTGCCGTCTGGCCTCGACCTGATCGTCCTGCCGGGCGGCTTTTCCTACGGAGACTATCTGCGGTGCGGGGCCATGGCGGCGCAGTCGCCCGTCATGCAGGCGGTGAAGAAGGCGGCGGATGATGGCGTCGCGGTGCTGGGTATCTGCAACGGCTTCCAGATCCTTTGCGAGGCCGGGATGCTGCCGGGTGCCCTGCTGCGCAACAGCGGGCTGAAATATGTGTGCAAGCCCATCAGCCTGACGGTCGCCAATGGCCAGACCCGCTTCACGGCCGGCTATCAGGGCCAGCGCGAAGTCATCATGACCCAGGGCAACGGTGACGGAAACTACTTCGCCGAGCCGGAAACCCTGGCCCGCATCGAGGGCGAGGGCCAGGTCGTGTTCCGCTATATCGACAACCCCAACGGTTCGATGGCCGACATTGCCGGCCTCCAGAACGCGCGAGGCAATGTGCTGGGCATGATGCCACACCCGGATCGCGCCTTCGAGGAGGAGCTTGGCTCCGCCGACGGCGCGACCCTGTTCCGCAGCATCATGGATGCGGCCTAGGCGAGATCAGTCCGGTTTGCCGTCTGCGTTATTGCCGGCAGGATGGACCGTCTCTTCGTAGTCCGCGTCATTGGCTTCGATGATCGCGTCCTCGTCGTCGCGTGATTGGACGTCGCCGGCGTCTCGCTGGGCGGCCAGTTCGCGGGCACCGATGCCCAGGCCCTGTTCGCGGCCTCGGGTGGCGGAGACTTCGTCGGTTTCGAAGACGGGTTTTTCGTCGGCCATGGTCGTTCTCCTGAGTGTCCAGCCTTAACCGCTGGCGTACAGGGCGGTTCCGCATGCGCGGGGGTGAACCTTTGCCGTTCCTGTGCGTATTGGCGGCACGTCGATATCTCCGCCGGAGCGCGCCCATGTCCATCCTTCGTCCCAGCTCGTCCCAGATGACCCGCCGCCTGATCGTGCTGGCGACGGTCGTCTTCGCCATCGCCATCTCCCAGGTGCAGATGTTCATGGGATGGGGTCAGACGGCGCAGGAGTTCTCGGCCGACAGCGACACGACGTTGAAGGTCGCGGGTTATGCCTTCGCCATCTGGGGCGTGATCTACGCAGGGCTGCTGGTCTATGCGATCCGCCAGGCCTTGCCCCAGACGGGCGAGAGCGAGATGATCAACCGGTTCGGCTGGCCGTCGATCCTGGCGTTTCTGGGCATCGGCTGGTGGATCGTGGCGGCGGCTTTCGACTGGGAGCTGGCGACCATCGTGCTGATCTTCGGCTCTTTGATCGTGCTGCTGATTCCGATGCTGACCGGTGCCCATGCCATCCGCGCCCTGTCGCGCGCCGACCGCGACCGCTGGATGACCGTCTGGCCGCTCAGCCTGCTGGCAGGCTGGCTGACCGTGGCAGCCTCTTTGAACCTGATTACCGTCGCGACCGGCAACGGCGACCTGCCGACCATGCTGTCTCCGACGCTCTGGGCAGCCCTGGCTATCGTCGTCGTGGTGGCCGTCGCCCTACTGGTGACGTGGCGCGTACGCACCATCGCCTATTCCCTGCCCATCGCCTGGGGCCTGCTGGGGGCCTTCGTGGCAGAGCAGGAACGCAACATGCCCCTGGCCATGATCGGCCTGGCAGCGGGTGTCGTTGTGCTGATCGGGGCGATCCTTCTGGCCTTCCGGCTGAAGTCGGGCGTCGACCGGGCGGTTTAGGCGCACGGCGGCTGACAGCGGGGCCGACACCCGCTATGACGCCCGCCCATGAGCGCATCTGAAAAGACCCCCACCCCGTCGATGGCCGAGCTGGCCGCCGAATACGGCCTGGCTCCCAACGAATATCAGGTCGTCCTCGACCGGCTGGGGCGCGAGCCCAACCATGTCGAGCTCGGCGTCTTCTCAGTCATGTGGTCCGAGCACTGCTCCTACAAATCGTCCAAGATCCATCTGGGCAAGTTCCCGACCACCGGGCCGCGCGTCATCTGTGGTCCCGGCGAGAATGCCGGGGTGATCGACATCGACGACGGTGATGCCTGCATCTTCAAGATGGAAAGCCACAATCACCCCAGCTTCATCGAACCCTATCAGGGTGCGGCGACGGGCGTGGGCGGCATCATGCGTGACGTCTTCACCATGGGGGCGCGCCCCGTGGCCCTGCTGAACGCCCTGCGCTTCGGCGATCCGTCGCACGAGAAGACGAAGCGGCTGGTCAAGGGCGTCGTCTCCGGCATCGGCGGCTATGGCAACTGCGTCGGCGTGCCGACCGTGGCGGGCGAGACCAATTTCCACAGCGGCTATAACGGCAACATCCTGGTCAACGCCATGTGCGTGGGCCTCGCCAAGGCCGATGCCCTGTTCTATTCGGCCGCGCCTGCGCCGGGCCTTTCGGTGGTCTATTTCGGCTCCAAGACCGGCCGCGACGGCATTCACGGCGCGACCATGTCCTCGGCCGAATTCGATGATGAGTCGGACAGCAAACGCCCCACGGTGCAGGTCGGCGATCCCTTCGCCGAAAAGCTGCTGATCGAGGCGACGCTGGAGCTGATGGCTTCCGGTGCCGTCGCCGCCATCCAGGACATGGGGGCGGCGGGTCTGACCAGCTCCTCCGTCGAAATGGCCGGCAAGGGCGGCGTCGGCATTGAGCTGAACATGGATGCCGTGCCCCAGCGCGAGGAGGGCATGACCGCCTATGAGATGATGCTGTCGGAAAGCCAGGAGCGGATGCTGGCGGTCCTGAAGCCGGGCCGCGAGGAAGACGGCCACCGCATCTTCAAGAAATGGGGCCTGGACGCCGCCGTCATCGGCCAGACGACCGACACGGGTCGCCTGGTCCTGAAGCATCATGGCGAGACCGTTTGCGATGTGCCGCTGGCCCCGCTGTTCGACGATGCGCCGCTCTATGACCGCCCTTGGGTCCAGCCGGAGCTTCAACCCCGCCTGACGCCCGCCGAGGTGCCCGCGCCCGACAGCTGGGTCGATGCGGTGATCAAGGTGGTGACCTGCCCCGACATGGCCTCCAAGCGCTGGATCTGGGAACAGTACGACCGCCACGTCATGGCAGACACCCTGCACGATTCCGCCACGGCGGCCGATGCGGGCGTGGTTCGCGTGCACGGCACGGACAAGGGTCTGGCCGTCACCTCCGACTGCACCCCGCGCTATGTCCAGGCCGACCCCTATGAAGGTGGCAAACAGGCGGTAGCCGAAGCCTGGCGCAACCTGACCGCGGTCGGCAGCCGCCCCATCGCCATCACCGACAATCTGAACTTCGGCAACCCGCAGCGCCCCGAAATCATGGGCCAGATCGTCCGCGCCATCGACGGCATGGCCGAGGCCTGCCGCGTGCTGGACTTCCCGGTCGTGAGCGGAAACGTGTCGCTCTACAACGAGACCAATGGCGTCGCCATTCCGCCGACCCCGACCGTCGGGGCCGTGGGCCTGCTGAGCAACTACGACATCGTCACCGGCTTCGGCACCATGGCCGAGGGCGATGTGCTGGTGCTGATCGGCGAGACGCATGGAGAGCTGGGCTCGTCCATCTATCTGCGCGACGTGCTGGGCCGCGAAGAAGGCGCACCGCCGCCCGTCGATCTGGCGCTGGAGCGCAAGACGGGCGACTTCGTGCGCGGCCTGATCGAGGGCGGAGACCTGACCTGTGTTCACGACCTGTCCGATGGCGGCTTGATCGGTGCGGCGGCGGACATCGCCCTGGCCAGCGACTGCGGCGTCGAGCTGGACGCCTCCAGCCACGACCACGCCCACTTCCTGCTGTTTGGCGAGGACCAGGCCCGTTATCTGGTCGCCGTCACCGACCCGGTCAGCCTGATCGCCAGGGCGCAGGAGGCCGGGTTGCACGCCTCCGTCGTCGGCCGGGCCCGTGGCACCGACTTCGCCTCGACCGGCAAGGGCGGCGACCTGTTCCGCCTGCCGCTGGAACACCTGCGCGAAATGCACGAAAGCTGGATGCCGAACTGGATCGAAGGTTGAACATGCGCCTGCATACCATCGCCGCTCTGTCTCTATTGGCCCTGAGCGTGACCGCTTGCGAAGGCGGCGGCGATCCTGTCCAGCAGGCCTTGCGCGACGCCTCGTCCGAGCGGCAAGCGGCGACCGTCGTCGATGGTGAAGTGTCCGGTCCCGCCCCGGTCGACCATGCCGCCATGGGCCACGGCGCTGCTGCGACACCCGGCAACCAGGCCTTCGCCGCCTCCGAAACCGAGATGCACCGCCTGATGGCAGAGGCATCCGGCGAGACCGTGGATGAAGCCTATATCGCCAAGATGATTGCCCACCACGAAGGGGCCGTCGCCATGGCCCAGGTGGCCCTGCGTGAAAGCCAGGACCCCGAGATCCGCCGTATGGCCCTGGCCGTCATCGACGCCCAGACCCGCGAGATCGCGGAGATGAAGGCTTGGCGACCGACCCAGTAAGGACCGTCACATTTCCGGGCTAGGTGCACAACTTCAGCCTGGAGTGCGCCCATGCGTCCGATCGATTCCCTGTCCCGTCGCGGCCTGTTGCTCAGCCTCGGCGCCGGTGGTGCCCTGGTCAGCGGCGGTGCGCTGGCCCAGGAAAACACCCGGCGCATGGCCGGGCCGGTGTTCGCCGAATATCCGTTCCAGCTGGGCATCGCCTCGGGCGATCCGTTGCCGGACGGGTTCGTGATCTGGACCCGTCTGGCCCCCCGCCCGCTGGAGATCGGCCATGGCATGCCCAGCCAGCCCACGCTGGTGAACTGGGAAGTCGCCTCCGACCGTGGCTTCAACACCGTGGTCCGCAGCGGCGAAGCGGTTGCACGCCCCGAACTGGCCCACTCCGTTCACGTCGAGGTCGGGGGACTGGAGCCCGGTCGTGACTATTTCTATCGCTTTACGGCCGGGCGCGAACGCTCGCCTTCGGGTCGGGCGAAGACGGCCCCGGCGGCGGGCGCTCAGGTCGCACAGGCCCGCTTCGGCATCGTCGGCTGCCAAGCCTATGAGCAGGGATTCTACACCGCCCACCGCAAGATCGCCGAGGAGAACCTGGACTTCGTCTTCTGCTACGGCGACTACATCTATGAGGGGCGCGGCAACCGCACCTACACCGGCTCCGGCGGCACGATGGACAATCCCCGCCAGCATCTGGGCGGCGAAATCTATTCGCTGGACGACTACCGCCGCCGCTATGCCCAGTACAAGCTGGACACTGACCTGCAGGCCAGCCACGCCGCCACCTCCTGGTTCTGCACCTGGGACGACCACGAAACCGACAATAACTGGACCGCCGCCCTGGATCAGGACGGCACCCCGCCCGAGGTGTTCAACCTGCGGCGGCAGGCGGCAGCCCAGGCCTATTACGAAAACATGCCTCTACGGCGTTCATCCTTCCCGACGGGCGCGGCTATCCAGCTTTATCGCCACGCGACCTGGGGCAATTTGCTGGACCTGAACTTTCTCGACACGCGCCAGTTCAGGACCGCCATCCCGTGCGACGGCACCTGGGCCTCGACCTGCGATGCGGTGCGTGACCCGGCAGCCCAGGTCATGGGCGAGGCGCAGGAACAGTGGCTGTATCGCAATCTGGATCGCACTCAGGCGCACTGGAAGGTCCTGGCCCAGCAGATCATGGTCATGGACCTGGACCGCAAGGAGGGGCCCGAGCCCGGCTACAACCTGGACACCTGGGCCGGATACGCCATCCCGCGCCAGCGGCTGCTGGATCGTCTGCGTGAGCGCCGGATCGACAATACCGTCATCCTGACCGGCGACGAGCACCAGAACTATGCCGGTGAACTTTACCGCGACAGCCGCAACCCGGAGGGGTCTCCGATAGCCTCGGAGTTCGTCACCACCTCGATCAGTTCGTCCGGCGACGGCCAGGACCAGCGCGCCGATGGCCGCCGCTATCTCGCCGATAACCCCTTCCTGAAGTTCAACAACGCCCAGCGCGGCTATGTCGTCTGCGACATCACCCCCGAACGCTGGCAGACCGAGTTCAAGGTGCTGGACAAGGTGTCGGACAAGGGCGGAACCCTGACAACGCGGGCCAAGTTCGCGGTGGCCAGCGGCGATGCACGGGTCGTGGCCGCCTGATCGTCAGGCGACCAGCGGCACGGCCTGGCTCAACCGGCCACCCACCCGGATCGGCTCGATCCGTGTCGCCAGGCCGGTCTTGTCGTCGGTCTCGACATAGACTCCGCAGATCGTCGCCGGGCCATGCGCCGGCGTGTAACGCCCGCCCGATATACGGGTCGTGAAGCGCCGCAGGGGCTCTTCCTTCTCGTTGCCGATGACGCTGTCATAGTCGCAGCAGCCCCCGGCATCGGTCTGATAGGCCGTGCCACCGGGCAGGATCTGGCAATCGGCGGTGGGCACGTGGGTGTGGGTGCCAACCACCAGGCTGGCGCGGCCGTCGCAGAAGTGACCCATGGCCATCTTCTCGCTGGTCGCTTCGCAATGCATGTCGACGATGACGGCGTCGGCGGCCATGCCCATCGGGCAGGCGGCCAGTTCTTTTTCCACCGCGCTGAACGGGCAGTCCATCGGGTCCATGTGGATGCGGCCCAGCACATTCATGACCAGCACCGTCTTGCCGCTGTGGGTCTCGAACAGATTGGCCCCGGCCCCTGGTGCATCCATCAGCCGGGGATAGTTGGCCGGCCGGATCAGCCGCGGCTCGCGCACGATATAGGTCAGGGCTTCTCGCTGGTCCCAGCTGTGGTTGCCCAGGGTCAGGCAGTCGGCACCGGCCATGAACAGCTCGCGCGCGGTGTTCTCGGTGATGCCGAACCCGCCCGCCGCATTCTCGGCATTCACCACCACGAAGTCGAGTTTCAGGTCGCGCTTCAGCCCCGGCAAATGATCGCTCAGACCATCCCGCCCGGACTTGCCGACCACATCACCAAAGAACGCCAGACGCATATCAGATTACGCTTTCCAGACGGTCTTACAGAACGCTTCTGTAAGAACGCCGTGCAGACGTTCGTCATGCACTTCCTCGGGAAGGCTGTCGACCATCTGGCCCGCATAACAGAGGCCAATAAACCAAGGCAGGGAACCGGCACTGCGCAACGCATGAAGCGTCCGGTCATAGTAGCCGCCGCCTTGGCCCAATCGGTAACCGCGCTGATCGACCGCAAGCAAAGGGATGAAGATCACATCCGGCAAGACGACCTCGGCCAGCGGCAGCGGCGCGGGAACGCCCGAAGCATCAAGCTCCAGCGGATCACTCGGACTCCATCGACGAAAGACCAGTGGCTCCCCCGCGCTGGTTGCCACCGGCAGGGCGAGGTCGACATCCCGCGCCTGCAACGCCCGCGCCAACGGCAAAGCGCTCAGTTCGGAACCCACCGCCTTGTAGACGGCGGCGGTGAAGCGGCGACGCTTTTGCTCCTCTGCGAAGGAAGCCGAGGTTTCGAACATGATTTCCAGAAGTTGCGACAGATGCTGGACCGCGCCTTCGGCCGCATCTGGCGTTTCCACGGCCAATCGCTTTCGCGTCGCCCGCATCTCGGCCCGGAGTTGATGCTTGTCGGTCATGGGGCAACGCCGTCGGCCGCGTCGAACACGCGCGGCAGCCCTACTCCCAGCAACGAACGCGCTCAAGTAGCGAGCGACCGCGTCGCGAGCGTTAGCGCACTCAAAATAGGAAGGGTGGCGGCGCCGTAAGAGCCGTGAAGGACGGTTTAAATCCTCTCGAGCCTGGGTAGCCAGGTGGGCTCCGTGTGCTCAACCCCACGAGGTCAAACAGGGACAGATCCCTTCGAGTGAATTAAGGCCGCGAGGATATGTTGCCTTCGACGAGAGCCACAGCATGACCCGCCGCTGAGCAAGATAGTCCTTCGCGCGGTCTTTCGCCAGAGGGCGTCGAAGCGTCTTCAGTTCGTCGCGCCAGAGCGTTATCGATGGCGCAACACGGAGATGCATCATGAGCCTGCTGAACGCCCTGATGGGCAATGCGAATACCGTCGACCCCAAGAGCATTGCGGGCGATATGGCCAACATCCTGATCCCTGGCGAACGGATCGAACACGCCTACAAGCTGGTGCGCGACCTGATCGTCTTCACCGACAAGCGGCTGCTGTTCGTCGACAAACAGGGGATGACGGGGAAGAAGACGACCTTCCAGTCCCTGCCCTATTCGAAAATCACCCATTTCAGCGTCGAAACGGCAGGCACCCTCGACATGGATGCGGAGATGAAGATCGGCGTCTCGGGCGGGGCGCTGTTCGCCAAGACCTTCGGGCGCGGCGTGGACATCACCGAGGTGCAGCGAGTGCTGGCGACCTACGTCCTGGTCTGACCTGACGTCCAGGCGTTGGCCTCAGAGCCCCTGGACGATCTTTTCCAGCCGCGCGGCGACGGCATTCAAGGCCTCGGCCACGCCATCGTTGGTCGGGGCACCCGGAACCTCGACAACCGGCAGGCCCTGACGGGCTTCGTGCAATTCATCGGCCAACATCAGCCCGGCCATGAGGAACAGGCGAATGTCGCCCACATGCCCGACCTCGCCCGCGACCTGGCGCACATGGGTGTCGAACAGGCCGGCCAGCATCTGGACCCGCTGCTCCTGACCATCGGCGCACCCGACGGCATAGGGGCGGCCATTGACCTCTACGGTGACGGTCGCCATCAGCGCCCCTCCCATTCAGCCAGAGAATTCTCCGCCAGGACATCGCGGATCGCCTCGGCCGCGCGGTCCAGGACCTCGGCGGCGTCGCGGCCCGCCGATTCCAGCTCATGGATGCGGGCGCGGTCGGTGTCGCTGGACGGCGTGGGCGCGAACAGATCGTCGTCGGGCACACGGCTTGTCCCCGCCGCGCGACCCTTCAGGTCCAGCAGACGGCGCTCCAGCAGAGCCAGAGCGCGGTCGACACGGTCTTTTGCGGCCGAGGCAGCATCCATTCGGGTCATATCCTCCAGAATCCGTATAGAACCCGCCCGCGCGTCGGGGTAAAGCGGCGCGCCTCCCTTTTTCCGCCTTCCGACGAAAGGTCCCGCCGTGACCGACGCCAAGATCACATCCAAAAACGCCCCCGAAAAGGCCTCCCTGAAACAGATGGCCGACGCCATCCGGGTGCTGTCCATGGATGCGGTGGAGAAGGCCAAGAGCGGCCACCCCGGCATGCCGATGGGTATGGCCGACGTGGCGACGGTGCTGTTCTCCAAATTTCTGAAGTTCGACGCGAGCCGCCCCGACTGGGCCGACCGCGACCGCTTCATCCTGTCGGCGGGCCACGGCTCGATGCTGATTTACTCCCTGCTTCACCTGACCGGCTACAAGGCTGCGACGCGCGAAGAGCTGTCCAACTTCCGCCAGTGGGGATCGAAGACCGCCGGCCACCCCGAGTTCGGCCACATGCCGGGCGTCGAGGTCACCACCGGCCCCCTGGGCCAAGGCCTCGCTACCTCCGTCGGCTTCGCCATGGCCGAGCGGCATCTGGCGGCCAAGTATGGCGACGACCTCGTCGCTCACCGCACCTGGGTCATCGCCGGTGACGGCTGCCTGATGGAGGGGGTATCCCAGGAGGCCATTGCCCTGGCCGGCCGCTATCGGCTGAACAGGCTGACTGTGCTGTGGGACGACAACGAGATCACCATCGACGGCAAGGTGTCCCTCTCGGACACCACCGACCAGAAGGCGCGCTTCAAGGCCGCAGGCTGGGCGGTCAAGGCCATCGACGGCCACGACACGAAAGCCATCAAGTCCGCCCTGCAATGGGCGACGCGTCAGGACAAGCCGACCCTGATCGCCTGCAAGACCCAGATCGGTCGCGGTGCCGCCACCATGGCCGGCAGCCACAAGACCCACGGCGCGGCCCTGGGTGCCGCAGAGATCGCCGCCACCCGCCTGGGTCTGGCCTGGGAGCACGAGCCCTTCGACCTGCCCGAGGCCGTCGACAAGGCCTGGAAGAAGGTCGGCCGTCGCGGTGCCAAGGAGCGCAAGGCGTGGGAGGCCCGCCTGGCCGCCTCGTCCCAGGCCGCAGATTTCACCCGCGCCATGAAGGGCGAGTTGCCCGCCGGGGCCTTCGACAAGCTTCAGGCGAAGATCGCCGAACTGGTCGAGACCAAGCCTGCCCAGGCCACGCGCCAGTCGTCGGGTGCGGCGCTGGACGAACTGTTCGCCGCCATCCCCGAGCTGATCGGCGGCTCGGCCGACCTGACCGGCTCGAACAACACCTTCGTGTCGGGCACGCCGATCCTGGACGCGCCGTCCTATGAAGGGCGCTACGTCAACTGGGGCATCCGCGAGTTCGGCATGGCCGCGGCCATGAATGGCCTGGCCCTGCATGGCGGGGTCATCCCTTACGGCGGCACCTTCATGGTGTTTTCGGACTACAGCCGCCCGGCCATCCGTCTGGGGGCCCTGATGGGGGTCCGTGCCATCCACGTGCTGACCCACGACAGCATCGGCCTGGGCGAGGACGGCCCGACGCACCAGCCCGTCGAACATCTGGCGGCCCTGCGTGCCATCCCCAACCTGCTCGTCTTCCGCCCCGCCGACACGATCGAGGCCATGGAGTGCTGGCAGATCGCGCTGCAGACCAAGAGCCAGCCGTCGGCCATGGCGCTTTCGCGCCAGAAGACCCCGGCGGTCCGCACCGTCGCGACGTCCGAAAACCTGTCGGCCAAGGGGGCCTATGAACTGAGGGCCGCCAACGGCGAGGCCAAGGTCACCCTGTTCGCCACGGGCACCGAGGTTCCGCTGGCCCTGGCCGCCGCCGACCGACTGGAGGCCAACAACACCCCGACCCGCGTCGTCTCCGTCCCCTGTTTCGAACTCTTCGAACAACAGGACGCCGCCTACCAGGCCTCGGTCATCGGTCGCGGCACGGTGCGCATCGCCGTCGAGGCCGCGATCAAACAGGGCTGGGAGCGGTTCATCGGCGAAGACGGTGCCTTCGTCGGCATGACCGGCTTCGGTGCCTCTGCCCCCGCCGAGGTTCTGTACGACAAGTTCGGCATCACCACCGAGGCCGTGGTCGCAGCGGCCAAGGCGCGCCTGTAAATGGCCCGCATCGGGGCGATCAGCCTGCTCGTCCACGACTATGACGCGGCGATCGCCTTCTATGTCGGCAAGCTGGGGTTTGAGCTCAGCGATGACACCGACATGGGCGGCGGCAAACGCTGGGTCCGGGTCACGCCCAAAGGCGGCGAGACTTCGCTGCTGCTCGCCCGCGCCACGACAGAGGCCCAGACGGCCCAGGTCGGCAACCAGGCCGGTGGCCGGGTCTGGCTGTTCCTGGAAACCGACGACCTGATGCGCGACCACACCGCCTGGCTGACCAGCGGCGTCGTCTTCCGCGAGACCCCGCGACACGAACCCTATGGCAAGGTGGTGGTCTTCGAGGACCTCTACGGCAACGCCTGGGACCTGATCGAACCTGCGACCGGAGACTGACCCATGAAACTCGGCACCCCCCTGTCCGACACCGCCATCCGCGTCATGCTGCTGGGCGCAGGGGAACTGGGCAAGGAGGTCGCGATCGAGCTTCAGCGGCTGGGGGTCGAGGTCATCGCCGTCGACCGCTATCCCAACGCTCCCGCCATGCAGGTGGCACACCGCAGCCACGTCATCCCCATGACGGACCCGCAAATCCTGAACGGCGTCATCCTGGCCGAGGCCCCGCACTTCATCGTGCCCGAGATCGAGGCCATCGCCACCGACGTCTTGGCCCAGATCGAGGCGGCGGGTCTGGCCACCGTCATCCCGACAGCCCGCGCGACCCAGCTGACCATGAACCGCGAGGGTATCCGCCGCCTGGCCGCAGAGGAGCTGGGTCTGCCGACCAGCCCCTATGCCTTTGCCACCTCTGCCGCTGAACTGGCCGAGGCCGCGCACCGGATCGGCCTGCCCGTCTTCATCAAGCCGGTGATGTCGTCCTCCGGCAAGGGCCAGTCGATGATCGAGGCACTGGAGGACGCCGGCAACGCCTGGACATATGCCCAATCGAGCGGTCGCGTCGAGACCGCCACCGTCATCGTCGAGGGCCGGATCGACTTCGACTATGAGATCACGCTGTTGACCGTGCGATCACGCGCCGCCGACGGCACCATCCGCACCGACTTTTGCGCCCCCATCGGCCATCGTCAGGAGAAGGGCGACTATGTCGAGAGTTGGCAGCCGCAGGCCATGACCCCCGCCGCCCTCGCCTCTGCCCAGGATATCGCGGGCAAGGTCACGGATGCGCTGGGCGGCCTCGGCGTCTTCGGCGTGGAGCTGTTCGTCAAGGGCGACCAGGTGTGGTTCTCGGAGGTGTCGCCCCGGCCGCACGACACGGGTCTGGTCACCTTGGCCACCCAGGTCCAGTCCGAGTTCGCCCTGCATGCCCGCGCTATCCTGGGCCTGCCTGTCGACGTCACCCTGCGCGAGCCGGGGGCCAGTGCCGTCATCTATGGCGGCACGGACGCCGTCGGCATCGCCTATGAGGGCGTCGCCGAGGCCCTGTCCGTGCCTACCGCCGACCTTCGCCTGTTCGGCAAGCCTGAAAGCTATGAGCGGCGGCGCATGGGGGTGGCGACGGCGCGCGGCGACACCGTCGAACAGGCCCGCGAACGCGCGCGCGAGGCCTCAGGGAAGGTCCGGCCCGTCCGCAGCTGAAGCGACCTCGGCCGGGCCTACGGCGGCCTCAATCATCGAGGCTTCGATCGCTGCAATACCGGCCGCAAGGGTCGGGTCCCGACCTTCGCGCACGGCCTGCCAGTCGTCCGGCACGACGATGTCCGGCGTCACCCCGACGCCCTCCAGTTGCTTGCCGGCAGGCGTCGTCATGACGATGGTCCCGACCCTCAGAAGGCCGCCGTCTGCCAGCTCGATCGGTCGGGTGCCTGTCACCGCGCCGCGCGAGGTCTGGCCCACGATAATAGCCCGCCCCTTTTCCTGGGCGACTCCCGCGAACAGCTCCGCCGCACTGGCCGAGCCCGGCCCGATCAGCATGACCACCGGCCCCAGGTACGGCTTCGGGGCCGGCAGTGTGAAGAAGCGGGTGTTGCTGAACCGGCCATAGATCACCGCATAGTCACGCCGATCCGAGTAGAGCCAGGCTGACATCTGGCCCGTGACATCAAGCTGCCCGCCGCCATTGGTTCTGAGGTCGATGATCAGACCGGCTGGCGGATCATCCGCCATGGCCTCGAACTCGGCCATATACAGCCGGTACCGCTCGGCATCGAAGTCGTCGAAGCGGATATAGGCGATGTCTTCTTCCAGTCGCTGCGAGGCAAAGCGTGGCCGATGGGGCATGGAGACCCCCTCCAGATCGCGGCTGTGGCGATCACCCGCCTCGTCCACAAAAACGAGTGTGTCGACGCGCCCAAGGATGGCGGGTCTGGCCAGCAGAACAGGTTGCCCCCCTGCGCTCTCGATCCGCCAGCCCGGCAGAACCCCTGCGGCCTGTGCAGGCGAGTCCGGCCGAACGCTCGCCACATACCGGTCGTCACCCCGCGGCGTGACGGTAAAGCCATAGCCGGTCGCCGACCCGCCAGACAGCTGTTCGAAGTAACGCAGACGCTGCAGGGGGCTGAGCGTCACGGTGTGGTCGTCGTCCAGCAGATCCAGCAACTGCGAAAGGTCGCCGTGCAGGCCGTCCGACGTCGACTGGGCAATGGCCGCGGCCCGGCGCGCCTCGGCCTCTTGCTCGAACGGCACGCCGCCGAACTCGGGCTTGTAGAAGAGCTTGTCCACATAGCGGACGACGGAATCATAGACTTCTGCGTTCAGCTCGGCGCGTTCTGGCGACCCATCGGCGGGCAGTGCGATCCCGGGCGGCTCATAGGTCCTGGCATAGGGAATGGAGGCACAGGCCCCCAGCAGCAAAGCCGCAAACGCGACGACGGCCAGGCGGACGGAAAGCGACGACTTCAGCATGCCGCGACGCTACAGGGCCAGAACCTCGGCTGTCGAGACAGTCGCGGCGTCATGTGCCGTCCGCAGCGCGGCCAGCGCCGCCTCCAGCACCGGGTCGCGGCCGGCGCGGCTGTCCTCGGCCGAGCGCGCAGCCAGGATGTCAGGCCGAACCCCGCGCTTTTCTAGCCGCACTCCGCCCGAAGTCACGAAGTCGGCGCGGCTGAGCGTCAACCGACCACCATCCGGCAGGCGCGTCTCTTGCGAAATCAGTACTGCCCCGGCCGTCTGTTCCCCGACGACGACCGCACGGCCCGCTTCCTGAAGGGCGGCAGGCGTCAGTTCAGCGGCGCTGCGGCTCTCGGCATCGACCAGGATGGCCACCGGATTGTCGGCGGGCATCTGCCGGTCTCCGCACCCCCCCATGGTCCGCAGGGGTACACGCCGCCCTGACCGGACCGTGCGGGTGGCCCAGGTCCGGTTTACCGGCAGGAAACAGCTCAGCACCGCATCCGCCTCATGCAGCCGCCCGCCCGGATTGCCACGCAGGTCGATCACCACCTCCGTCGCCGGCTCCAGATCGGCCAGTTGACCGCCCATCCACTGGCCCAACCCCGCCTCGAACCCTTCGATCCGCAGCAGCAGAACGCCCTCGCGCGACCGGTCGGCCACGAAGGGAGCCAGCGGTGGCAGGATGCGTGGCATGACCGTCACCGCCCGCGACTGACCGGCCGCATCGCGCAGGTTCAGCCTCAGGGTCTGGCCTTCGACCACATCCCGATCGGGCGACCATTCCGACCGCTCATCGATCAGCAGCCGCCAGCCCACGTCCAGACCCGCCTCGGCTGCAGGCGATCCGGGCCGGACCTTTTCGATCAGATAGCTGCCGTCCTCGGGGTCGGCACGCAAGGTGACGCCCAGCGCCGCCCGGGGCTGACGCAGGCCATCCTGACGGCGCGCCGCAGCGGGCGAGATCACCCCGGCGTGGGCGTCGTCCAGCAGCGCCAGCATGCGCGACATCACCCGGTACAGCGTCCGGTCGTCGGTCGCCGCCAGGGCCTCGGGTCGATAGGTGCGCCGCGCCGCGCGCCAGTCGACGCCATGCAGGTTCGGATCGTAATACTGGCTGCGCGTCTCGCTCCAGACCCGGTCGAAGACGCGGGCATTCATCCGCGTCCGTTCGCGATCCGGCGCCGCCAGCACCGCCACGGCATCGGGCGTGTCCAGCGTCTGGCGCGCCTGTGTGGGCAGGGCGACGAGCATCAGCCCCATCGCCGCGCTCAGTCCCAGCCTGTGAAGGACGCCCCGCCTGCTCATGAAACGGTGATGCGCCGATGCGGCGTGGCATTCAACTCACGAATGCGCGGGCGATTTCGGCAAGCGCAGCCGTAACAGTCACTGGCAGTGTGTGAAGTCACAACTGAACCCCGGGGGTTGAAACCCGGCGCTCAGGGTTCCATTGAAGCCGCGATCACGAATTCTTTCAAAGGAAGCCCGCCCATGACCGTTCGCGTCGCCATCAACGGCTTTGGCCGCATCGGCCGTCTCGTCCTGCGCTCGATCGTCGAGCATGGCCGTCGCGATATCGAGGTGGTGGCGATCAACGATCTGGGGCCCGTGGCCACCAACGCCCACCTGCTGAAATACGACAGCGTGCACGGCCGATTCCCCGGCACCATCACCTCGGGCGAGGACTGGATCGACGTCGGCCTAGGCAAGATCAAGGTCACGGCCGAACGCGATCCGGCCAACCTGCCGCACAAGGACTTGAACGTCGACATCGCCTTTGAGTGCACCGGCATCTTCACCGGCCGTGACAAGGCCGAGGCCCACCTGAAGGCCGGGGCCAAGCGCGTCCTGATCTCGGCCCCTGGCGACAACGCCGACAAGACCATCGTCTACAAGGTCAACCACGATACCCTGACCGCTGACGACATCATCGTCTCCAACGGCTCGTGCACCACTAACGCCCTGGCCCCCGTCGCCAAGGTGCTGAACGACCTGTTCGGGATCGAGCGCGGCTATATGACCACCATCCACAGCTACACCGGCGACCAGCCGACGCTGGATACGATGCACAAGGATCTGTACCGCGGCCGCGCCGCCGCCCTGTCGATGATCCCGACCTCGACCGGCGCCGCCAAGGCCCTGGGTCTGGTCCTGCCCGCGCTGAAGGGCAAGCTGGACGGCTCGTCCATTCGCGTCCCGACCCCCAACGTCTCGGTCGTGGACCTGAAGGTCGTCGCCGGCCGCGAGGTGACCGTAGAAGAGATCAACGCCGCCCTTCAGGCCGCCGCCGACGGCCCCATGAAGGGCGTCCTGTTCACCACCGACGAGGCCTTGGTCTCCAGCGACCTGAACCACATCGCCGCCTCCTCGACCGCCGCCCTGCCCCAGACCCAGGTCGTCGACGGCAAGCTGGCCCGCGTGCTCAGCTGGTACGACAACGAATGGGGCTTTGCGACGCGTATGGCGGACACGGCGCTGGTGATGAGCAAGTTCCTCTGAGGTTGGCCAAGAGCGAGCGTCAAAAGTTTGACATGCGCACCGGAGCGGCCATCGCTCTAAGCGTGCTGGCCATCTTGGCGCTCGTTTCATGGCGGCCAGCTTCGAACCTCTGGGTAGAGCTGAACCGCGCCTCGTCCCCGCAAGGCCTATTCAACATGGCGCTGGAACTGCACCAGCCCAACCCGCAACTGAATGCCTTCAGCACCCATTTCAGCGACGGAAGCGTTCGGTCTCGGTTATTTGGACTGACGGCTTCAGAGGCCCATGCGGCGCTCAGGGCTTGTCCGGTTGCCCGGTGGCACAAGGTCGATGTGGTTCCGCCCCAATATTCGGACGATCCAATCTTTCACATCTGGAAGTGCGACGTTGGTGCGGTGACTGTTCTTGGCCGCGTTCAATGGGAACCATCTTGGGGCTTGGACGGCGTCGTTTTTTCGGCCTGCCGCAAATCCGAATGCCTCGCCCCGCGTCAGTCATTTCCGGTAATCCCAAGCCAAAATCAAACTTTGATCTCGGAGCCCTTATGACCTTCCGCACCCTCGACGACGCCAAAGACCTCGCCGGCAAGACCGCCCTTGTCCGCGTGGATTTCAACGTGCCGATGGAGGGCGGCAAGGTCACCGATGACACCCGCCTGCGCGTCGCCCTGCCGACGATCCAGCGCTTGCGTGACGCGGGGGCCAAGGTCGCCCTGCTGGCCCACTTCGACCGGCCCAAGGGCAAGGTCGTGTCGTCCATGAGCCTGCAGCCCGTGGTCGATGATCTGGAGGCCCTGATCGGAGCTCCCGTCCGCTTCGCCGCCTACTGCGTAGGCGACGAAGCGAAAGCCGCCATCGCCGACCTCGACGCCGGTGGCGTCATCCTGCTGGAAAACGTCCGTTTCCATGCGGGCGAGGAGGCCAACGATCCGGCCTTCGCGCAGCAACTGGCCGATCTTGGCGACCTCTACGTCAACGACGCCTTCTCCGCCGCCCACCGCGCCCATGCCTCGACGGAGGGACTGGCCCGGCTGCTGCCCGCCTATGCCGGCGAGTCGATGCGCCGCGAGCTGGACGCGCTCGACGCCGCGCTCGGCAATGCGCAGAAGCCGGTCATCGGCATCGTCGGCGGGGCCAAGGTCTCCACCAAACTGGACCTGCTCAAGAACCTGGTGGGCCAGCTGGACAAGCTGGCCATCGGCGGCGGCATGGCCAACACCTTCCTCTATGCCCAGGGCTTCGACATCGGCGGCTCGCTGGCCGAAAAGGACATGGAGGCCACCGCCCGCGAGATCATGCAGGAGGCGGCGGATCGTGGCTGCGAACTGCTGCTGCCCGTCGATCTGGTCGTCGCCACAGAGGTCAAGCCCGGGGCCGAGCATCGCATCGTCAAGGCAGGTGACACCCTGTCGGCCGACGACAAGATCCTGGACGCCGGTCCCGCCTCGGTCGCCCGACTGAACGCCGCCATCGATGGCTGCAAGACCCTGATCTGGAACGGCCCGCTGGGCGTGTTCGAGGTGCCCCCGTTCGACACCGCCACCATCGCGGTCGCGCGCCACGTGGCCGCCCGCGCCAAGGCCGGATCGCTGGTCGCCGTCGGCGGCGGCGGCGACACCGTCTCGGCCCTGAACCACGCCGGCGTCAGCGACGACATGACCTTCGTCTCCACCGCCGGCGGTGCCTTCCTGGAATGGATGGAGGGCAAGCCCCTGCCCGGCGTTCTGGCGTTGAACATCTGATAGCTTGCGTTGTTACATTGCGTGACTTCGGCGCGCGAGGCGGCTAAACCAGCGTCAAAATCAAAGGGCTCAGGAGACACCCCATGGCGCGCATCACGCTGCGACAACTGCTCGATCACGCGGCAGAGGAAGGCTACGGCCTGCCCGCCTACAACATCAACAATATGGAACAGGGCCTGGCGATCATGGAGGCGGCCGAGGCCGTCAACGCCCCGGTCATCATCCAGGCCAGCCGCGGCGCGCGGAACTATGCCAACGACATCGTCCTCGCCAAGCTGATCGACGCCCTGGCCGAGCTGTACCCGCACATCCCGGTCTGCATGCACCAGGACCACGGCAACGGTCCCGCCACCTGCGCCACCGCCATCCAGTACGGATTCACCTCGGTGATGATGGACGGCTCGCTGGAAGAGGACGCCAAGACCCCCGCCAGCTACGAATACAACGTCGACGTCACCCGCCGCGTGGTCCAGATGGCTCACTCCTGCGGCGTCTCGGTCGAGGGTGAACTGGGCGTTCTGGGTTCGCTGGAAACCGGCATGGGCGAGGCCGAGGACGGCCACGGCTTCGAAGGCAAGCTGGATCACTCCCAGCTGCTGACCGACCCGGATCAGGCCGTCGACTTCGTGCGCGAGACACAGGTCGACGCATTGGCGATTGCGATGGGCACCAGCCACGGCGCCTACAAGTTCACGCGCCAGCCGGACGGCGACGTCCTGGCCATGAATGTGATCGAGGAAATCCACCGCCGCCTGCCCGACACCCACCTGGTCATGCACGGCTCGTCTTCGGTGCCGCAGGACCTGCAGGACATCATCAACCAGTACGGCGGCCAGATGCCCCAGACCTGGGGCGTACCGGTCGAGGAAATCCAGCGCGGCATCAAGCACGGCGTGCGCAAGATCAACATCGACACCGACAACCGCATGGCCATGACCGGCGCGATCCGGAAGATCCTGGCCGAAAAGCCGGGCGAGTTCGACCCCCGCGCCTATCTGAAGCCCGCCAAGGAGGCGATGCGCAAACTCTGCCAGGAGCGGTTCGTCCAGTTCGGCTGCGAAGGCCAGGCGTCCAAGATCAAGCCCCTGTCCACCGCCCAGATGGCCCAGCGCTATGCCAAGGGCGAGCTGAACCCCCACTTCGGTTCGGCCAAGTCCAAAGCAGCCTGATCGTCTGACAATCCTGCGGCGGCCTACCAGCCGCCGTACCGGCTCCCGATCGAGAACCGCAACCGGTCGGCCTCGTCGCGGGCATACCGGAGAGCGTCTTCGGCCTCCCGCGCCCGACGCCTTGCATCGCGAATCTCGCCGCGCACTTCGTCGATCCGCTCGCGGATTTTTCGGCGCTGTTCGTTGGTCAGGCCCTCCTCATCCAGTTCCCGGCGCTTGGCCTCCAGCTTGTCCTCGCGGTCCTCGATGCGCGCGATGGCCGAGCTCAGGTCGCTTTCAGCAGAGGACACCGCCTGCTCAACCGCATGGACGCGCCGTCCGTCTTCGAACGCCGGAATAAAGTCTGCTTCTGCAAACGCCGGACACACCCCCGCATAGCTGCGCCCCAGCCGTCCGGCCTGAAATCCGCCGCTGGGCGTGCAATAGCTGCGCAGGCCATCCTCGCGCGCGGACATGTAGACCTCGGTCTCCGGCACCACGCCGTACTTCGAACAGGCCTCGGCATGGTCGTTCAGCCGCGTCTGCGCCAGTCCCTCCAGCCCGTCCTTGTATCCACGCTCGCCCCAGGCCCCGGCCAGGCACTGGTCCTCGCTCATGGTCGCGCAACTGCCCAGGGCCAGCGCCGCCGCACCGGCCATCGCGCCCAGAACCATCGTTCTGATCAACATCGTCATCTCCAAGGCCCACCCGACCGGACGATCATGCCGCACAGCTTGGCGGTATCCAAGAGCGTCATTGGCCCCGTCCGGCCGCGTCATGCTAGACAGGCTGCACGCCTGCGGGCGATGGAGTCCCGCGTGTCCGACGAACCCCTTCTGTCCGACGATCTTCTGGACGACGCCGAGCCAGATGCCGCGTCACAGCCCGTGCTTGAAGCCCGGATCGATCTGAAGGGCGTCCGGCTGGACAAGGCCCTGGCCGTCACCTTCCCCACCCTGTCCCGCGCCCGGCTCCAGGCCCTGCTGGCCGAGGGGGCCGTCACCTGCGACGGCCAGCCCGTGTCCAGCGGATCTGCCAAGGCTCTGCCCGGCCTTTATGCCGTCACCCCGCCTCCGGTCATCTCGGCCACCCCCCTACCCCAGGCGATACCGCTGACCGTCCTGTTCGAGGACGCCGATCTGATCGTGATCGACAAGCCCGCAGGCATGGCGGCGCATCCCGCCCCCGGCACGCCCGACGGCACCCTGGTCAATGCACTCCTGGCCCATTGCGGCGACAGCCTGTCGGGCATCGGCGGTGTCGCCCGGCCCGGTATTGTCCACCGTCTGGACAAGGACACCTCCGGCGTCATGGTCGCCGCCAAGACCGACCGCGCCCACGCTGGCCTGTCCGCCCTGTTCGCCACCCACGATATCGAACGGACCTATGTCGCCCTGACCCGCGGCTCGCCCAACCCCTCGAAGGGCCGCATCGAAACTCTTATCGGCCGCTCGTCCGGCGACCGCAAGAAGATGGCGGTGCAGAAGTCGTCCGGGCGAAACGCCATCACCGATTACGTCGTCCAGCAAACCTATGGCCAACCCGCAAAGCCGGGCGGAGCCCCCATGGCCGCCCGCGTCGCCTGCACCCTGCACACCGGCCGCACCCATCAGATTCGCGTCCACATGGCCTCGAAGGGCTCACCCATTCTGGGTGACGCCACCTATGGCTCCGGCAGTCCCGCCACCCCCGTCCGCGCCGCCATCGCCGCCGCCGGCCTGACCCGCCAGGCTCTGCACGCCGCCGTCCTGGGCTTCGTGCATCCCGTCACGGGCCAGACCCTGCGCTTCGACACCGATCCTCCAGCGGATATGCTGGCGCTGGAGGCCCTGCTCGCCGAACTCTGAAAGGAACCGCCGATGACCGAAGCCGACATCCGCGATAACCCGGACGCCAAACGCTACGAACTGCCGATCGGGGATCAGATCGCCGTGGTGACCTACAACCTGTCCGAACCCAATCTGATGATTACCGAGACCCTGGTGCCCCAGGCTCTGGAGGGCCAGGGTATCGCCAGCCGCCTGGCCCGCCACGTCATCGCCGACGCCCGCGCGCGCGGCCTGCTGATCCTGCCGGTCTGCCCCTTCTTCAGCGCATGCTTCCAGAAACATCCTGACGACGCGGATGTCGTTCACCCGACCTACCGCCAGATTTTGGGTCTTCAATAGTCCGTCTTGATAAAGGACTGACATCCTGCTATACACAATCTCGTTCGATGCCGTGGCATCGGGGCAACGGTCACGCTTTCGTGTGACGATCCGCCACTGACAAATGCGGAAACCCGACACTACTTCATCGGTTGAGGGGTGAGGCGACGGTGCACATTGGGTGGCCGCCTCCGAAGAACCCGCTCGTTTACGGTCGGAGGGACCATATGGCTGTAGCCAGATCACTAACGGTAATGTCGCCCGAGCAGGGCCTTTCGCGTTATCTCACTGAAATCCGCAAGTTTCCTATGCTGGCCAAGGACGAAGAGTTCATGCTGGCCAAGCGCTGGGAAGAGCATCAGGATCCCGAGGCCGCGCACCGCCTCGTCACATCGCACCTGCGCCTCGTGGCCAAGATCGCCATGGGTTATCGCGGCTACGGCCTGCCGATCGGCGAAGTGATCTCCGAGGGCAACGTCGGCCTGATGCAGGCGGTCAAGAAATTCGACCCGGACAAGGGCTTCCGCCTCGCGACCTATGCCATGTGGTGGATCCGCGCCTCGATCCAGGAATACATCTTGCGCAGCTGGTCACTCGTGAAGATGGGCACCACGGCGGCGCAGAAGAAGCTGTTCTTCAACCTGCGCAAGGCCAAGAGCCAGATCTCGGCCTTCGAGGAAGGCGACCTGCATCCTGAGCACCTCTCCGCCATCGCCACCAAGCTGGGCGTGTCGGAGGAAGAGGTCACCAACATGAACCGTCGCCTCGGCGGCGACTCCTCGCTGAACGCCCCGATCCGCTCGGATGGCGAAAGCGAATGGCAGGACTGGCTGGCCGACGATACGGCGGTCTCTCAGGAAACCGCCCTGGCCGAAAGCGAGGAGAAATCCCTGCGCATGGGCCTGTTGCAAGAAGCCATGCAGGAGCTGACCGACCGCGAGAAGCACATTCTGACGGAGCGTCGCCTCAAGGACGATCCGGTCACGCTCGAAGAACTGGCAGGCCAGTATGGCGTGTCGCGCGAGCGCGTTCGTCAGATCGAGGTCCGGGCCTTCGAAAAACTGCAGAAGGCCATGCGAGCCGCTGCCGAAGATCGCAACCTGGTCGACGCCTGACCACAACCGGGTGGCGCACCAATTAGAGGGGCCGGCTGATCCGTCAGCCGGCCTTTCTGCTGGGCTCCAGATGCACCATGGCCAGCAGGCCACCGATCGGAGCGGCCAGCGTCGCCTTGGTGGGCGGCCCCGACGCCAGACTGACCTCCAATGCTCCGACCGCCACCTGCAGCTTGGGATCGTTGGTCTTCAGCGCCACATCCTTCAGTGTCATCGCCTGCTGCTTGACCGCGCGGGTCGCCTGCATCGGATCGTCGTCGAACTGGTTCAGGGCAGCGGCCAGGATTCGCATGGCCTGATCCTTGGCTTCAGCCAGGGCGGCGCTACCCTTCAGCGCCACGTCACTCTTGCGTTTGGTCGGCCCGGAGTATTCACCCGAGTTGAAACGCCTCCGGTCCGGTCCGACATAGCCCACACCCTCGACCCAGCCGCGGGGCTTTACCGCGACATTCTCGATCCGCTTGTACAGGTCGGCGCTGGCATAGGGCTTTCGCAGGAACTCGTGCACACCGGCGTCTCGGGCGCCGATGATGGTCTGGGCCGTCGCCTCTCCCGTGATCATGATGATGGGCGACATCCGGCACGCCATGTGAGAGCGGCGGATGGCCTTGGTCAGAGCCTCGCCGTTCAGGCCGTCGCCGCTGCGCTCGGTAAAGATCAGGCCGGGCTCCAGCCCCTCGGCCATCCGCATGGCAGGGCCATTCTCGGCCTCGACAACCACTTCCCGGGCCCCGAGGCCCTTCATGATGTCCATCAGCATGCGCGCGGCATGTGCATTCGGATCGACGATCAGTACCCGCTTGATGACGGGCTCCAGCTTGGCCAGCAAGCGGCGATCGATATCAAACACAGGCAGGTCTCCGGCGAAGTGCCAACCCTAGCGCACGCCGGTTAAGACCCTTTGAACGGCGCGAGCGAGCCTCTCAGTCCTGGAACGGATCGCGCATCATGATGGTGTCGTCCCGCTCCGGACTGGTCGACAGCAGAGCCACCGGCGCTCCGATCAACTCCTCGATCCGACGCACGTATTTGATCGCATTGGCGTTCAGATCCTTGAAACTCCGCGCGCCCGCCGTCGTGTCGCTCCAGCCTTCCAGTTCCTCGAACACCGGCTCGGCCGCTGTTTGGGCCTTCAGGCTCGAGGGCAGATAGTCCAGAACCTCGCCATCGATCCGGTAACCGACGCAGATCTTCAGCGTCTCCAGCCCGTCCAGCACGTCCAGCTTGGTCAGGGCGATCCCGTCGATCCCGTTGATTGCCACCGACTGACGCACCAGCACCGCATCGAACCAGCCGCATCGCCGCGCGCGCCCGGTGTTGACCCCGACCTCGCGGCCCACGATCGCCAGATGCTCGCCCACCGCATCGTTCAGTTCGCAGGCGAACGGCCCCTCGCCGACGCGCGTCGTATAGGCCTTCACGATCCCCAACACATAGCCGACGCCGCGCGGCCCGATGCCCGATCCGGCCGCCGCCTGCCCCGCCACCGTGTTCGACGAGGTGACATAGGGATAGGTCCCGTGGTCCACGTCCAGGAATGCGCCCTGCGCCCCCTCGAACAGCACCCGCTTGCCGTCGCGCTTGGCCTGATCCAGGACCCGCCACGCCGGCTTCACGAACGGCAGGATCTTCGGCGCGATCTCCAGCAGCGAAGCCAGCAGTGCGCCCGGATCGATCGGTTCCAGCCCCAGCCCCGCCCGCAGCGGATCATGGTGCGAACGCAACCGCTCGATCTTGACCTTCAGGTCGTCTTCATTGGCCAGATCGCAGACGCGGATCGCCCGACGTCCGACCTTATCCTCATAAGCCGGGCCGATGCCGCGCCCCGTCGTGCCGATCTTGGCCCCCGGCGCGCTCGCCGCCGCCTCACGCGCCACGTCCAGCGCCGGATGGATGGGCAGGATCAGGCAGGCATTGTCCGCAATGGTCAGGATGTCCGGGCTGATCGCCACGCCCTGCGCCACGATCTTGTCGATCTCGCCGACCAGATGCCAGGGATCGACCACCACGCCATTGCCGATGATCGAGGGCTTGCCCTGCACCACGCCGCTCGGCAGCAGCGCCAGCTTGTAGACCTTGCCGTCCACGACCAGCGTGTGGCCCGCATTGTGACCGCCCTGGAACCGCACGACCATGTCGGCACGGTTGGACAGCCAGTCCACGATCTTGCCCTTGCCCTCGTCGCCCCACTGGGCACCGACTACTGCGACATTTGCCAAGATAGTTCTCCGCTGACCGACAACCCGGAACGCGGGCGCAGCCTATAGCGGGGGAATCGGGGGATGTCCTCCCGTGCGCGGATTATTCCGCCAGCGCCGTCTCGAACGCCCAGTCCAGCCAGGGCGTCAGGGCCTCGACATCCGCTGTCTCGACCGTGCAGCCGCACCAGATCCGCAGGCCCGCCGGCGCATTGCGATGGCTCTCGACATCGAAGGCCGCGCCTTCGCCTTCCAGCAGCGCCTTGATCCTCAGCACCAGCGCCTGCCGCGCCGACGCATCCATCGCCGCAACCCGCTCGGCCACGATCTTCAGACACACCGATGTCGTCGACCGCGTCGCCGGGTCCTCCGCCAGATAGTCGACCCAGGCCGTCCGCTGCACCCACGCGTCCAGCGCCGCCGCATTCGCCTCGGTCCGCGCGATCAGCGCCTCCAGACCACCGATCGACAGGCCCCACTCCACCGCGTCGATCCAGTCTTCCAGCGTCCAGACAGAAAAGGTGTTGATCATCGACCCGGACGCCAGCGCCCGGTCGAAGCCTCTGTCATTCCGCAACCTCAGCACCTTCGGCACGGCCCGCGGCGGCGCATAACGATCCAGCCGTGCAACCGCCCGCGGCGACATCGCCGCCACCCCCAGCCCGGCCTCACCGCCCAGCGCCTTCTGGAAGCTGAAGGTCACGACATCCAGCTTGTCCCACGGCAAGGCCATGGCAAACGCCGCTGAGGTCGCATCACAGATCACCAGACCCTCGCGGTCGTCCGCGATCCAGTCCGCATTCGGGGCCTTCACCCCCGCCGTCGTCCCGTTCCAGGGAAAGACCAGATCCTTGGCCGGATCGATCCCCGACACATCCGGCCACTGTCCCCACGGGGCCTCGATCACCTCGGGCTCCAGTTTCAGATGATCGCGGATATCGGTCGCCCAGACCTGGCCGAAATTCTCGAACGCCAGCACCTGCACCGGCCGCTCGCCCAGCATGGACCAGAGCGCCGCCTCGACCGCGCCCGTGTCAGACCCCGGCAGATAGACCAGCACCCAGTCCTCCGGCACCTGCAACAGCTCGCGCGTCAGCGTCAGCCCGTGCGCGAACCGCGCCACCACCTCCGGCGCGCGGATGCCTCGGCCCAGCAGATCGTGGTTCAACGCCTGGCTGGACCAGCCCGGCCGCTTGGCCGTCGGCCCCGCCGAGAACCAAGGCCGTTCCGGCTTCACATTCGGCTTGTTCGGCATCACTCGCGCCACGGCTTGTAGGGGCCCTTGTCCCGCATCCCCTGCGCCAGATTGGTCAGGGCCGCGTCCTCGGTCTCGGGCAACATGATCATCAGCTTGGCCAGCAGATCGCCGCGCTTGCCGTCCGCAAACGCGCCCCGCCCTTTCAGACGCAGCACCTTGCCGGAGTTGGAGCCCTTGGGAATGGTCATGCTGACCGTCCCCTCCGGCGTCCGCACCGGGATCTTGCCACCCAGCACCGCGTCATACAGCGTCACCGGCAGGTCCATGGTCAGGTCCGCGCCCTCACGCGTGAACACCGGGTGCCGCGCGATCTTCAGCTCGATCAGGGCATCGCCCGCGACGCCGCCTCGACCCGGTGCACCCTGGCCCTTCAGCCGGATTGTCTGTCCGTCCGACGCGCCTTTCGGGATCGCAACGTCCAGCGTGCGTCCGTCAGAGAACTGGATCCGCCGCGTATTGCCGCTGATGGCGTCCTCCAGACTGATCTCCAGCGTCGCCCGCACGTCCTGGCCCTTGGGCGCATAGCCGCCGCGCGCGCCACCCCGCGCCGCACCGCCGCCGAACATGCCGCCGAAGATTTCATCCAGATCGATATTCTCGAAGCCTGCGCCGGCCTGCGGTCCGCCGCCTTGGCCGAACGGATTGCCGCCCGCGCGCCCGCCGCCCGCACCGCCGAAGCCACCGCCCCGGAACTGTTCGCGGCCGTCGGCGTCGATCTCCCCCCGGTCGTACTTGGCGCGCTTTTCGGCGTCGCCGACCAGGTCGAAGGCCGCCGTGATCCGCTTGAACCGCTCGTCGGCCACCGTATTGCCGGGGTTCTTGTCGGGGTGCAGTTCCTTGGCGAGTTTGCGAAACGCCTTCTTGATCTCGTCGGCGCTCGCCGTCCGGGAAACACCCAGTTCCTTGTAGGGATCACCCGCCACGCGCTCACTGCTCCATCAGACCCACTGCTTCCTCGTCAGTTAGGCCATTCCTGTTGCAGCGCAAAGGGATCGACGCGGAATCTAGCGCAACCCCGCCCGCGCCTCATCGCCCCAGCCATATCCCTCGCCCCAATGCGCAACGGCCAGCGTCGCGTCCGCTCCGACCCCGCCCGGAAAGTCCATGGCCAGATCGCCCGCTGCATAGGTCCAGCTCTCGCCCTCCACGACCACCTCGCGCCGCACGGACTCACCATCCAGAACGCGCACCCGAAACCGCAGCGGATCGGCTCCCGCCGCCTCGCCATCCCAGCGGTCGCCATCGATCCGCGACCGACCGCGCCAAACGACCCGCCGCCCTTCGCCCTCCGCAGCAAGCCTCAGATGCACCGGCCGCCACGGCCGCTCATGGAGCCCCGTCAGCGTCTGCATCACCTCACTCACGCCCGCGCCTCCCGCCGGTCCCCCCAGCGGTCCGGCCCGCCAGATCAGCGGCAGCCCCCGCTCGCCACGCGGCGAGGCGACCCGCGCCAGAGCGTCGTCCAGCACGACGCAGATCGCACCCGCCAACGCGCCCGCCTGCATTGCGCCCTCGGTCCCCTGCTGCCCCCGCAACAGACCGGCCAGTCGCCACACCCCGTCGCCGACCAGTGTCGCCGTCCGAAACTGCACAATCTCCCAGCCCGTCTCCGTCTCGATCGCCAGCGCATTGGCCCCACCCAGCACCGCCCCATCGGACCGGCTCTCCGGATCGCGCCCCTCCAGACGCACCACCACATCATTCACCGCGTCCCAGCTCCAAGCCCGCCCCGGTGGCAAGGCCTCCACCAGCACGCCCACCGTCGCCGACGACCGCGCCTCGCCCCGCGTCGTCAGCGCATCGTGACTCACCCCCGCAAACACCTGCATCGCCCGCCACGGTTCCGCCGCCACAACGGCCAAGGCTCGCCCGTCGTCCTCCGCACCCGGCAGGGGCGGCAGTTCAAGCACCCTCAGGAACGGCACCCCCACCACCGACCCCGGCTCCCCCGGCCGCGGCGTCGTATCGTCCTCGCCCGCCGCTACATCGACGACAGGCTCCAGCACCACCGACGGCGTCTCATCCTGATCCAGCCGCACAACATGCCAGACCCCCGCCCGCCCCTCGACCTCGACCCGATCCCCCGGCTCCAGCGTCATCATCTCCAGCGGCCCCAGCGCGACCGTCAGCGACCGCCCGTCCGCGCCCGCCAGCACCCGCTCCGCCGCTGCCCGCGCCGTCGCCGCCGTGCACACCGCCGGCAGGTCCAGATCGACGCCACCGGCCTCGCCACCCGAGCGCACGACCACCGCCCCGGTCTGATAGTCCGCATTGCCGTCGATGAACCGCACCCGCGCCGCGCCCGGTCGCGCCTCCAGCCGCCGATCCGCCCGCACGCTGCCCCCCTCATCCGGCAGGGCCATCGCCTCTTCCGCCAGCGTCAGATCGACCGCGCCCTCACCCAGCACCGCGACCTTCCCGCCCCGTTCCGCCGCCACCAGACCCAGCCCCGCCAGCAGCGGCTCCAGCGCATCGCGCGTCCGCATCGGCCGGTCGATGACATAGCCCTGCACCTCGCCTGCGACCGGTCCAATCTCGAATGCCTCCTCGCTCAGACGGCCCCGCTTCAGGATCGCCGCGATCAGGTCCCGCGTCTCGCCCGACAGCCGCCCGTTCAGCCAGTGTCCCGTCCGCCATGCCCCCCCATCGGCCCAGACATCCGACCGCCCCGGAAACGCCTGATAAGGCCGCGCATCCCAGCACCAGGCATCCGCCGCCTCGACCATCCGCCCGGTATACAGCGTCGCCGCCGGATTGTTCTCAGGCTCCGCATAGTGCTCCAGCACCGCCTCCAGCGCCCGCCGCTGCATCCGGTCGTCCCGCGCGCCCGTTGATCCAGGCGGCAGGGCCGTCTCCGAACTCTTGGGGTCCTGAAACAGGTTCGGCGCATTCGCCCCGCGATCCACCGCCGCACAGCCGAACTCCGTCAGGCGGATCGGTTTCATCCCCGGCACCCAGGCCGTCGGCGTCGCACTGCGCAACCCACCGGGCCGCTCATGATGCGCGTTCGACCACCACCCCTTCAGGTCCTTGGGCCGAAAGACCCAGTCCTCGGCGTGAGCCGTATCGACGATCGGCGTCCGCACCTGCGCCGCGCGATCAGTGTCCGAGGCATAGTACCAGTCGAACCCCTCCCCGCCCGCCACCTGCGCCGCCAGATAGTCGGCGTCGTCCGGTCCGCCCCAGGTCGCCGCGTCTATTCCGCCGTCGCCTTCGCGCCAGTCGCCCAGCGGCGGATACCAGTCGATGCCGACGTAATCGATGTTGGCATCGGCCCACAGCGGATCGAGATGAAACCGCACCTCCCCACCCGTCTGCCGCCCGAAATACTCCGACCAGTCCGCCGCATAGCTGATCGCCACATCCGGCCCGACCACCGCCCGGCACTCCGCCGCCAGCGTCCTGAACTGTTCGACCGCCGGAAACCCGCCGCCCGCATCCCGCGTCCAGGTCAGACCCCGCATCTCCGACCCGATCAGCAGCCCATCGGCCCCCGTCTCCGCCGCCAGCGCCGCATAGTGCAGGGCCATCCGACGCAGCCCCCAGCCGTCCGCCGGCCCGAACACCGCCGCCACATCCGCCGCCGCATTGGCTCCGTCGCGTCCGCTCACCCGTCCGCGCCACGGATAGCCCTCGCAATCCATAAAGACGAAGGGATACAGCGTCACCGCCATCCCCCGCGCCTTCAATGCCGCCACCGCCTGCCGCACGCTCTCGTCCGACGGTGTCCCGCCGTAAGCAGGACCATATTCCTCCCCCATCGGGGGAGGGGGACCGCCGAAGGCGGTGGAGGGGGCCGGGGCCGGGGCACGGCTGATCAGATGCGCGCTCCCCCGATCCAGCCCCGCCACCGACCACCCCATCGGCACCGTCGTCTTGTCCCGCCGCTCCACCCCCGGCTTCACGACGCAATGCTGCGCCCGCACGTCCGTCCCAAACCACCCCACTACCAGGCTGACGCGCTTCAGGTTCGGTACCTGAGCGATCAGTTGATCGATCGACACCAGCAGGTCCGCCTGCCCTTCGCCATTGTGCAGGTTCTCCGGCGTCGACCGCGTCAGCCCGTCGCGCCGCATCACCACATCGGTCGCCAGCACGAATTCCCCCGCCCCGGGGATCAGGCACACCCCCTCCAGCCGGTCCTCCAGCCTCGGCTCACTCCCCCGCGCCCGCCGAAACACCTCGAAACTCAGCTGCGGCACCCGATTGCCGAACGGCCCCAGCGACAGATCCTCGAACACCACATAGGCGACACCCCGATAGGCCGGTGCCATTCCTCCCCCATCGGGGGAGGGGAACCCCGAAGGGGTGGAGGGGGCCTGCCGCATCTCCACAGCCTCGATGAGCGGGTCCGGCACCTGCTCCGCCCCGCCCCGATGCACCCGCATCGTCACGCCTGTCATGTCCATCGGCTGGCCGTCGGCCCAGACGCGCCCAACACCGTCGATCTCGCCTTCGCACAGCGCCACCGCAAAGCTCAGCGCATAGTCGTATTCGACCGTCCGCGGCCCGCCCTTGCCCGCCGACCGCGTCGTGCGCCCCTCCTGGAACCGCGCGGCCCAGATCACCTGACCCGTCACCCGCGCCCGCCCGAAGACGCAGGCCATCGACGCGCCCTCCGCCGTCCCCTGCACCCTCAGGGTCTCCAGCCTCGGCCCCCTCTGCCGCGCCGGCTCCAGGCTGGCGATCGCCCGCTGGTCGATGGCCCGCCCCAGGGTCGAGCCGATGAACGCCCCGATCGGTCCCCCAACCGACTGCCCCACACTGGTCAGGATCACCTGCGCCATTCAGCCCGCTCCCTGATTGTCATAGGCCGCCTCCGGCCAGGTAAACGCCGCCGCCAGCCGCTCGCGCCACCAGCGCCCCAGCCAGCTCTCGACCACCGCCCGCCCCCAGTAGGCATGGATGAACCTCGGCTCGGCCCCGTCCACGGCACTCAGAACCCCGCAGTGCTTCACCGCACAGCCGGGTGCCATCCGGAACAGCAGCACATCGCCCGGCTTCGCCCGCGCCACCGGGATCTCCACCAGCCAGCGCCGCGCCGCCGCCAGCAGCGTCTCCTCACCCCCGACCTCGGCCCAGTCCGCCCGATACGCCGGCACCGGCTCGGGCTCACCGCCCACCACCTCGCGCCAGACGCCCCGCACCAACCCCAGACAATCCGCCCCGACCCCCTTCACGCTCGCCTGATGTCGGTAGGGGGTTCCGAGCCAGGCCCGGGCAGCCCTCAGCACCTCCAAAGAAACTCCCTTCCCCCTTGATGGGGGAAGGGCCGGGGATGGGGGTGAAACCCTGTCCGATATCGCACCGCCAGAGCGGCCCCTTCGACCGTCCTCCTTGCCGCAAAACGCCGTACCCCCATCCGATACTGTCACCCCCATCCCAACCCTTCCCCCATCAAGGGGGAAGGGCTCTTGAGACACCCCCCTCACCGCCGGCTCCCCCCATCGTTGCGCCCACCCTCGATCGGTACCGCCGTCAGAAAGTCGTCCCCCGGCACATCCGGAAACCCTTGAAAGTTCACCCCATTGCCGAACACGCCCACACAGGTCGCAAACCGCTTGTCACAGCCCCGGCCCGCAAACGCCGCCACATCCACCCGGCACCGCCCGTCGCCCAGCACCGCATCGCACTCGCGCCCATAGGTCCGCCCGACCACCCGCTCCAGCGCCGCCATCGGCCCGGCCAGTTCGGCGACGAAGCTCCCCCCTTCGCGTCGGATCGAGGCCAGCGTCCCGACCCACAGCCGCACCCTCAGATGCGGTCGGGCCCAGTCCACCCGCCACAGCTCGACCACCGCACCGTCAAAGCGCCCCGCCTCGACATCCGCATCGCTGATCGTCTCGTCATCCAGCCCGCCCGCCACCGATGCCGCACCGGCCCGCAAGCCCACCTCGCTTTCGGCCGCACCGGCGGTCCAGCCGCTGGCCGCCCGGCACACCACGCCCTCGACCTCCAGATCGCGGTCATGATCCGTGAAGCCCAGCCTGACGCCATCCGCCCGCGTGAGCACCCAGGCATGACAAAGCCCCGCCGCCCCGCTCTCGATGCGGTCGGCCAGTTCGTTTGGTATCGATCTCATCTCACCCCTCCATGAGGTTCTAGGGGCTAGATTTTAGGGTCTAGGTTAGTCATCCGCTGGCGCGTCCCAGCGCTCGCTTCTCCCCTAGAACCTACCCCCTAGAAGCTAGCCCCTTCCTCAAACCCGCACTTCAATCAGCGGCACCGCCGCCATCCGACCGGCCTCGAAACTCTCCAGCGTGACCTCGATCCGGTCCGCATCGAACCGCACCGGCACGTCGAACTCGAACCCCGCCGTCACAACCGCCCCGACCGCCGGCGCAACCGCCAGCGTCACCTCGCCCGTCGCCGCGTCGACCGTGAACCCGCCGGCATCCAGCTCCACACCCGCCACCGCCACCCGCACCGTCCCCGCCACCGGCTTGCGCACCCGCCGCTCCAGCGCGTCCTCGCCCTCGCCGTAGCGTTTGATCAGTTCGAACCGCGTCCGCACCCCATCCCCGGTCCCAAGCGCCTGATCGGCGGCCGTCACCACCGCCCCCGGCGCGCACGACTTGAAGTCCGCAAAGTCCCGGAACCGGAACCCGTACAGCCGCCCCCGCCGCGCCTCGAAGAACTCCGTCAGCGCCGCCATGTCATCCAGCGACCTCAGGTTCGCCCCGATCAGATACCGCCTGCGCCCCTGCGCCCACGGCGTCGAGCGCCGCTCGTAGCCAGACCCCAGCGTCACGATCTCGGTCCGCCGCTCCACTCCTCCCGTCGACCCGAAGGCCAGACGGGCGGGCAGCCTGACGTCATGAAAACTCATGGAAATATCCTTCTGGTAAGGTTGCTCGCCGTTACGGCTTCGGCCAAGCTGCGGCATTCAGAGGGGACACTCATCCATGCGCGGCGAAGTCATCAGCGTTGACAGTTTCTCGGGCGATGGCCTGATCACCGGCGAGGACGGCGGTCGCTACACCTTCGCCGCCTCCAGCACCCGCGCTGCCCTGCGCATCGGCGACAAAGTCGATTTCGTCGGCACCGACGACGTCGCCACCGACATCATCGCCCTGTCCGCACCGGGTCAGGGCTTTGGCGTCAACGACTACGGCTACAGCCGTCCTGCCCCCGGCTACAATTTCTTGAGCGCGGTCTTCTCGTTCAATGGCCGACTGCGTCGTTCCCACTTCTGGATCAGCTGGGCGATCATGTGCGCCACTTGGTGGTTCACCTTCTGGGTGCCGTTCCTGAACATCATCTTCTACTTCGTACTGCTTTGGGCCAACCTCGCGGTTGGGGCCAAACGCTTCCATGACATGGGCAAGACCAGCTGGCTGATCGCCATTCCTTGGGTACTGCTGATTGGTGCTCAGATCGCTGCCATCGCCGCGGTCGGTGTAGCGGCCATCACGAATCCTCAGGCTTTCGAGTCTGAAGATCCTGCAGCCATGATGGCCCTGATGGGTTCGGTCGGCCTGTTCGCCCTTGTAGCCCTACCGGTGTCGATCGGCTTCTGGCTCTGGCTCGGCATCGCCGACAGCCAGCCGGGCCGCAATAAATATGGCCCCAACCCCAAGAACCCCGTCGACGACACCGCCAACACCTTCGCCTGATCCGCGCTCAAGCAGGCTCCCGCCGCGCGGGAGCCGATAGCGCCACGAACATGCGCTCAAGCAGCGAGCCGCCGCGCGGCTCGCGATAGCGCCGACTTCAAAGCCGTCGCGCGCCCAGCGCGACGGCCCTGGCCAGCATCTGGGCGATCTGCGCCTCGGACCTCAGCAACCCCTGCGCCCCGCCATCCACCCGCATGTTGATGGTGACTCCCGCGCCGCCCGCCGCCTCGATCGTTCCGGCACCCGTGGGCCGAAACACCTCCGGCCCGCGCTCCCCGACCAGATAGGCTCCGCCGCCCAGCACCGCGCCGCCATCCGCCCGCGCGCCACCGAATACCGCCCCGACCGCCTGGGCGATCGCATCGCCCAGCCCTCCACCGCGTCCACCGCCTGCCGCGGCATTCACCGCCGCCAGCACTGATCGCGCCAGCTCGGCCAGGGTGATCTCCCCGTCCGCCGCCGCCCGGCTCAGCGACCGCGTCAGACTGTCCCCCGCCCGCCCGAACGCCTCCTCGATCGACGCCGCCGCCCGCTCCGCCGGCTCCCTCAACGCCTCCAGCGCCGCCTGCGCCTCCGCCGCTTTGCGCGGCAGGGCGTCCAGGCCGTTCGGTTCGAATGTGTCGGTCATATCTTCATCCTTCTCCCTCCCCCGAGGGGGAGGGTGGTCGCGCAGCGACTGGGTGGGGAGGGCTAAGGCAACCCAGCCGCTAGTCCGGCCACCGCTCCGCCATCTGCTCAAATACCCCACGCCCCATCGGCCCGACCACGTCCGGACGCTCCGTCAGCATCCGCCATTCCCTCAGCGACAACCGCCAGAACGCTTGCGGCCCCACGCCGAACCCCGCCGCCATCCGCATCATCTCCGGCCATGGCGTCTGATCCTCCCCCCTCGGGGGAGGGGGACCATCCGAAGGATGGTGGAGGGGGCTGCCAGCCATCGCACTCATGCTACCGCCGCAAACGCCCGCGCCACAGCCTGCGCCGCCTCGCGCGGATCGACCGCCGCATCCGCCAACCCCGCGGCCAGTTCCCGCTCGCCTCCACCCCGCAACAAGGCCGCCAGCACCACCAGCAGATCTCCCGCCGACAGCGCCCGCATCCGCTCGGACAGCCCCGCCAGCCCGATCACCTGCAACCCGGTCTCGATCTCCGCCAGCGCCCCCAGAGTCAGGCACAGCCTGCGCGCCTCGCCCGCCAGCACCACCGACACCTCGCCGCGTACTCCGTTCACCGCGCTCACAGGCTGGAGAACCCGATCTCGCCCGCGCTGGCCAGGCTGATCGCAAACGTCGCCTCGCCCTCGTGCTCGCCCGCATATTCCAGCGCCGATACCAGGAACGGCCCCTCCAGCTGGCCGAAATCCGGCACGATCAGCCGCCAGCGCCTCGCCTCCTGCGCAAAGAAGGCCTCGCGGATCAGCGCATCGGACGCCGCATCGCGGAATATCCCCTGCCCCGCCACCGCCGCCGACTTGACCCCGGCCCCGCCCAGCAGCTCGCGCCACCGCCCGGCGCTGTCGCCATCGGTCGCATCCACCGTGCGCGCATTCAGACTAATGGTTCTCGCCCTCAGCCCCGCCACAGTGGTGAACACCTCCGGTGCCCCCTCGATCTTCAGCAGTATATCCTTGCCGCGTTGTGCACTCATGGTTCCACCTCCTCCGTCACGACCCGCACCCGCAGCACCGCATAGGTCCTCGCCCCATCCGCCGCCGGAAACACATCCGCGAACACGATGCCCAGGCTGACCGCCCGCACCCCGTCCGCCTGAATGCGGGCATCCGTCAGCCTGAACCGCACCGCCGCCAGCACCGCCTTGGCCTCCTCCGTCCCGCGAAAGCGCGACACGACCGTCAGCGTCAGCCGATGCTCCACGCCCCCGCCATCCGCCCCCACCGGCCGGCTCTCGCACCGTCCGATCAGCAGATGCGGCAGTACCGGTTCCTCGGGAACCGCATCCCGGATCCGCGCCGGATCCCCCAGCAGCGCCCGCACCGCGACATCCTCCGACAGATGCGCGATCAGCGCCTTCTGCAGCGCCAGCTCATGCCCGCTCATCGGTTGCGTTCCAGCATCAGGATCGCCCGGCCACCCACCGTCTCGGTCGTCTGGATGCGCCAGTCGGCCCCGCCGAACCTCAGCACCCGTCCGGCGATCAGTCGCGGGTCCGACCGCGTCTCCGCCGTCACCACCTCGACGACGCGCACCCCGCCCGGCTCGCTCCTCTCGCGCCGCCGCCGCGCCCCCAGCTTCAGCCAGGCGTGCCCCACCGGCTCGTAGGAAACACTGACCCCGCCATAGGGCGTATGCGCCTCGATGGCCTCGAACACGCCGGCCAATATCTTCATGAAATTGCTCCTGATTTCAGGTTCGAGGGATAAGGGACGAGGGACGAGAACGCGCCGCACGAGGGCCTGTCACCCTCATCCCTCATCCCTCATCCCTCGCCCCTAGATCCGCACCACCCGATACGGTGCGATCCAGACTTCGACCGGCGCGACCGCCATCTCCACCTCGCCCCGCTCATAGGCGCGCAAGGCCAGCATCAGGATCGCCAGCCGCAGCGGTGCCGGGCTGGTCGAGGTCAGGCTCAGCCCCACCTCCCCCTCCACCCGCGCCCGCGCCGCCTCGATCAATGTGCCGATCAGCCCGTCCTCCACCTCATGCTCGACGCGCAGGAACAGCTTCGCCTCCGTCAGGCTGACGGGTGCTGTCATGGGAAATCTCCGATGTTTGGAAGTCATGCGCGCCCATCACCTCCCCATTTGCGCAGGCAAATGGGGAGGACAGGTCGGCGCTCTTCGCGTCGACCAGGAGGGGGCGGCTCCGGCGGCGGGGAATTCGCGACCCGCACGGTCGCCACCGCGCCGCCCCCTCCTGATCGCTCCGCGATCTGTCCTCCCCCCGCGCCTTCGCGCGCAGGGAGGTGAACGTCAGCGACCTAGGTCGCCGCGAACTTCAGCACCTTGATCGCGTCGAAGTTCTGCACCCCGCCACCGACGCGCTTGGTCGTGTAGAACAGCACATAGGGCTTGGCCGAATAGGGATCGCGCAAGACCCGTACCCCCGCCCGATCCACGATCAGATACCCCCGCTGGAAGTCGCCGAACGCGATCGACAGGCTGTTCGTCGCGATGTCCGGCATCGTCTCGATCTCGGTCACCGCATAGCCCAGCAGCGAAGCCGTCTCCCCCACCCGCGACGGCGGCGTCCAGATGTAGTTGCCGTCCACATCCTTGAACTTGCGCACCGTCGAGACCGTGCGCCGGTTCATCACGAACCGCCCGTTCGGTCGATACTGGGCCTTGGGCGTATAGATCAGGTCGATCAGTCGGTCGGTCGGATTGCTGGACGCAGTCGTCGCCGTGAACGCGCCCGCCGCACCCGACGCGACATAGCCGATCTGGCCCCAGGTCTGGCTGATGTCGGCCACGGTCGTATAGCTCAGAAAGCCCTTCGGCTTGTTGATCCCGTCGCCGTTGACGAAGGCCTGCGTCTCCTGGGCCGCGAACGCATCCTCGACCTCGGCGGCCAGCCATTCGTCCAGGTCGATCATGGCGTCGTCCAGCAGGGACTGCGTCGCCGCCGGACTGGCGTACAGATCGGCCGACGGGAACTCCAGCAACGCCAGGGTTGCCGGATCGGTCTCGGGCCTGGCCGCCGTCTCGGCCACCCAGCCGGACACCACGCCCGCCGTCGACACCGGCTTTCTGAACACGCCCGAGCCCACGGTCCTTACCGTCGAAATCTCCCGCATCGGCGAGCCCGCCATCAAACGCCGCTCGATCGCCCGCTCCGTCTCCGGCGGCACCACATACCCCGCCGAGTTCGACGCCGACGACAACCCCGCCTTCAGCTCCAGCCCGAAGGAGGCCCCGGTCTTTAGATACCCATCGAACGCCGCCTTCGCCTCCAATCCTCCCCCACCGGGGGAGGTGGCTCGGCCAAAGGCCGAGACGGAGGGGGCCAGTCCCAGCTCCGGCCTGCGCCCCTCGCTCACCACCCGATCCAGCCGCGCCTGCGCCGCCCCCACCGCCGCATCGATCCGCGCCACCTTCTCCTCCAGCAGCACATCCGCCGACGCCTTCTTCTCGATCTCGTCCAGCCGGGCATCGTTCGCCCCTTTGAACGCCTCGAACGCCGCCATCATTTCATGCATGACGGCGCGAGCCTCGGGTGTGCCCGAGACGGTCTTGGTGTCTTTCATGGTCTCTCCGGTTTTCAGGAACCGCGGTTTGCGGTTAGGGTCGGATGAATGAACACAGTCACCCGAAATCTTGTCGGTGCGTTGCGACGGTCATGGCTCGGCCTTGTTGCCGTCTCTCTGGTGTTCCCGCTCGCTCTCGCTATCCAGGCCTTGTGGTTTCTGGACGCGCACTGGGCATCCGTGGCGGAAAACATCTTCACCTTGGGCGGCGTCGCCGCGACCTTCGCTGGCCTCGTAGGCGGCCTGATGGCATCGCTGCAGACGCAACCCAAACGACGTGGCCAAGGCACCTTCGAGCGAATTCACTCTCTTGCCGAACCCCCCAGGTCCGAAGTCCATATGCTGGCAGAACCGCCAGACGATCATCCGCCCCCGAACTGGATTTCGTCATTAGCGAGACGACTTCCCGAGCCCTTTTCGATGCTCGAACGTGGCGTGGCGGTAGCGACCTTGGCGGCCGTACTTTTCCTCACACACGCACCAGACAACTGGATCACATCGACGCTGGGGTCCTTCTGGCTCGACCCCCAGATCCGCGCCTCTGCCATCTTCGGGCTAATTGGCGTTGCCACCTTTCAGTCGTTCAGACTCACTTGCCAAAACTACATCAACCGCGTGCATCGAAAGATGGCCTGAACGGTATTCACAGCGACATCAAAAACGTCCGCGACGTTTCCAGGAGATTCCCGATGCGTCTTGCCATTCTCGGTGCCACAACGCTGTTTGCACTGACTTCACCGGCATTCGCGCAGACAGCGTCAGCGCCCTCCGCGCCCGCCGCATCCAGCCCCGCCTACGCCCCCGACGTCGCCTCGATGGACGCCATCGTCGCCGCCCTCTACGCCAGCATTTCCGGCGACGCCGGCGTGGCCCGCGACTGGGACCGGTTCCGCCACCTGTTCCATCCGTCCGCCCGGCTGATGCCCACCGGTACGGACGCCCAGGGTCAGGGCACGCTGCGCCCCCTGACGCCCCAGGACTATGTCGACCGTGCCGGACCCGGCCTAGTCCGCGATGGCTTTCATGAGCAGGAGATCGCCCGTCGCACCGACCGCTATGGCCGCATCGCCCACCTGTTCTCCACCTATGATGCCCGGCGCGCCGCGACCGACGCCCGGCCCTTCATGCGCGGCATCAACTCCATCCAGCTGTTCGACGACGGCACCCGCTGGTGGATCGTCAGCGTCTACTGGCAGGCCGAGACCCCCGACCTGCCCCTGCCCGCCGACTATCTGCCAGAGGCGAACTGAGCGATGGCCGCGTCCCGCGCCACCGTCGCCAACATCCCTCTGAACCGGCTGGAGCGGGCCGTCATGGCCGCCCTGGCGCATGAACTACGGCACACCATCCCGGACCTCGCCACCCAGTTCGCCGGGGCCAAAGCCAGCCAGCGTCGCAATATGGCCTTCGGGGCCTATACCGGCCTGACTCTCGACCGCCCGCGTCCCGCCACCACGGCCGACGGCTGGTTCGGCACGGTCCACGTCATGATCGACGGGCTTCAGGACGCCGTCGCCTTCCAGGTCCTCATGCGCCACGGCACCGTGGCCGCGCTTCAGGCCGACAGCTATGGCCAGGACACGCGCGCGATAAACTTCGACACCGTCGGCTTCGAACAGGTCTTCACCCTGGATGCCCAGGGCCGCTCCATCCCGTTCGAGCCCCGACCGTCCGCCGACCCCGCACCGACCCGCGGCCTCCCGTCTGCCCCGCGACCGGCCCAGCAGGCCGAGCCGATGCGCCAGACCCTGCCGACAGCAGCACAGCGCCCGGCCCAGCGCCCTGCTCAGACACCGCAGGCTGCGCCGCCCCGCCGCGACCCGGCCTTCACCTTTGGTCCCAATGGCGCGATCTCCACCCCGCCCCCGATCGCGCCCGGAACCGGGTTTGGCTCCGGCACCACCGACATGCCCGACATCGCCAGCATGGACGACAAGACCCTGCTCGCCGGCCTGTGGGTCGTCATCGCCGTCGTCGCCTTCCTGCTGGTCACCATCTTCCAGATCGGCTGGGTCTTCGTCCTGATCCCCGGTTTCTGGATCGCCCAGGCCATCCGCCGCCCCGCCGTCCTGTCCGCTATCCGCAAGAGTCTGGCCGCCTGGCAGGCTTCGGCCCGAACCGCCGCCGCATCGGGCGACTGATCACTCCAGCCCCGGTCAGCGCGGGGCCAACATGCCCCGCCGCCCGGCCGCGATGAAGGCTCCGACCAGCATGGACGCCGCCGCCACGGCGATGACCAGCAGCGGATCCATGGCCGACAGCCATCCCAGATGCACCGCCACGCTCCAGATCAACAGAATGGGCAGCAGAATGGACATGGCGAACGCCGAGCTTTCCCACGACAGCTGACGCCACAGTTCGTCGTACAATCTCCACTGCTTCACGCCGATCACTCCGATCGTCAGCAGCGACAGCCCCACCGCCGCAATCACCACGATGTCGGGCACCGCCCCACCCGGTCCCGATCCGACCAGCGCCAGCAGCATGATCCCCAGCGCGATGGCCGACACCGAACTGCCCACCAGCATGTTGCGCATCTCGACCAGTTCCTCCCGGTCCGCGACGTTCAGCACCCTGGCGCCCATGCCCGGCATCAGCGCCCCGCCCAGGGTGAACAGGCCGGTCACCAGATAGACGACGCCCACCCCGCCGACCGCCACCTGTTCGACCCTCCAGCCCGGCTCGAAGCCCAGCCAGAGAAAGGCGGCCATGGCCCCTCCCCCGCCCAGCGCCCCCAGAACGAAGGCCAGCAGCATCTTGCGTATCTTGGCTTGATCAAGGGTGGTCACAGCGTCTCCTCCGGTGTCCAGTCGTCGATGAACAGGCTCGGCACGGGCACCTCGAACAGCACCGCCATGCGCAGGGCCAGCGGCAGGCTCGGATCGTATTTGTCCGTCTCGACCGCATTGATCGTCTGACGCGAGACACCCAGGCGGCGGGCCAGCTCACCCTGGCTCCACCCCTTCGCCTCCCGCATCTCCCGCACCAGATTGCGCACGCGTTCCTCAACCTGCCTGTAAAGAGCTCTTTACAGGCACAGCCCCGGCTGTCAAGAGCTCTTTACAGGCTCAGCTTCGCTTTAGGCGACGCCAGCACACCGAACCGCGCCCCCGGCAGCATCGGAAACGTCACCAGCGACACCTCCCACAGCTCCACCTCGACCAGCACCCGCAACCGCCCGTCGCGCCGCGCCCGATGGCTGCGGAACCCGATCGACAGCCCGTCCAGTGCCCCCGCCCGGCTCAGCGCGCCCGCGAACCGCGCCTCGGCGGACCAGTCCATGACCCGCCCCTCGACATAAAGCCCGCGCTCGTCCTCCTCGATCCGGTCCCAGACCCCGACCATCGACCGCGCCTCGTGCTGGTGCAGCATTCGCACCCCGCCCGCGCTGGTCTTCGCCAGACTGGCCGCGAACGCGCCTCTCGCCACCACATCCCCGTTCAGGTCTGCCACGCCCCACAGGGACGCATAGCCGCGTATGCGCAGCCCCTCATCGACGACCACATCCATCAGCGCCCCTCCAGCCGGGTCTCGATCCGCTCCACCGCCGCCCGCGTCGCCGCGCTCTGTTCCTCCAGCCGCGCCAGACGCTCGGAGACCAGCCTCTGCTCCCCGACCCGCTCTTCCAGCGTCCCGATCCTTGCCGCCGCCCCACCGGCCCAGACCAGCCCCCCGACCGTCTGCACCGTCAGCGCGATCAGCAGGGCCGTCGGCACGCGCCGGATTTGGTGCTCGCTCATGTCATGCCTCCCAAGGTTTCAGGTTCTAGGTTTTAGGGAACAGGCACTGGCGACCGCCTCAGCGTCCCTAGAACCTAATCCCTGGAACCTAGCCCCTACCTACTCCCCCACACCCGCCATCTGCCGCCGCTCCGCATCCGTCAGGAACTCCGCCGCCGACAGCCGCGCCCACAGCGCATCTCGCTCGGGCTGCAGCGCCGGCACCGCTTCGAGGTCCGCCTCAATCTTCACAGCCGCGAACCGCCCGCCCAGCCACCCGGTCAGCGCCCCCGCCGTCTTCCTGACCAGCGGCACAACCGTCCCGCGCCAGAACGCCGCATTGGCCTCGCGATAGTTGGCATAGGTCGCATCGCCTGGAATCCCCAGCAGCTGGGGCGGCACCCCGAACGCCAGCGCGATCTCCCGCGCCGCCGCATGTTTGCCCGCGATGAAGTCCATGTCCGCCGGCGTCCAGCTCATGGGCTTCCAGTCCAGCCCGCCCTCCAGGATCATCGGCCGCCCGGCATTGGCGGTGCCCATATGGCTCTCGCCGACCTGCGCCCGCAAGGCCTCGAACTGCTCGCCCGTCAGCCGCTCGCCGTCCTTGGCCCCGTAAACCAACGCCCCCGACGGCCGCGCCGCATTGTCCAGCAACGCCTTGTTCCAGGCCCCGCTCGCATTGTGCACATCGATCGCGAACGCCGCCGCCTCCAGCGGTGAAAAGCCATAGTGATCGTCCGTCGGATGAAACAGTTTCAGATGCATCACCGGCATCCAGCCATCCGCCTGCCGCCCGATCCGCACCGACCGTCCGTCCACCGAATACTCATAGCCGTCCGGCCAGCCCGCCCGACCCGGCACGACCTTCATCCGGTCCGGCCTCAGGCCCCACAGCTCATCGGGCGCACCGTCCCCGTCCACATCGCCCGTCGCCTTCGCCCCAGACGCCTCGACATAGGCATTGCCCGCCGTCTGAAGTGCGCCATACAGCCCCTCCAGCCACTCCGCCCCCGACTGCTCCGGATTGGGCCGGGCCAGCAGCCGCGCCAGCGGATGATCCGCCGTCCGCACCCCGTCCACGAACACCGCCAGCGGCACCGAGGCACCCGCCTCCGCGATCATCCGCACACAGCGATAGGCCACGGCATTCTTGCCGAACCCCTCGCTCGCCAGATGCGCATAGTCCCTCGGCGTCCACCGCGCTCGCCCACCATGCGAGAACGCGATCAACGGCCCGCTGCGGCTCTCCTTGGTTTCAGGCACGACTCTGCGCCGCCGACCCTCCAGGGGCCGTCGCCAATCGAACATGAGCATCTCCTTGCCAGCCTCCTCCCCCGTTGTCCGAGGGAGGAAAAATCAGTTCCTACCGACCGGCCGTATAGGTCCGGGTCTCGGCCCTTTCCGTCGCCGTCGCGGGTCGTACCGACCGGGCAAAGGCGCTGCAGGCTCTCGCGTCGTTGCTGTCACACGCGGCCAGAACCCGATGCACCAGCACCGCGTCCGGGGAATGCGTACCCCGCACGGCCCGGCTGGACGATGACGAACCAGGGGTCGAGGCCAAAGAGGGCGACGGCCCGCTGCTCCGTGCATGGGAAGACGACGCCGGTCCTCTGCCGGACGAGGTCGGACCGCCGACCGAGGACATCGCCGCCACCGGCGTTTCCCAATCGTCCATGGCCGTAATCCCGCCGTCGACGAAGGACCACGCCCCACCGGTCGACAGGCCGGCCTCGATCGCGCGGCACGCGCTGGCGGTTCCGCTGTCACAAGCAGTCTGATCCTCCGGGCGCGCGACCACGATCCCCGCGACCGCACCGCCGGTGATCGCGCCGACCTGTGATCCGCTGACCGGTGCAGTTCGCGCTGACTTGGCCTTGGCCAGGTCGTAACCCGCCCTGGCGTCGACCGAAGGGGCCGGCTCGGAACGACCTTCGCGGCCCTTCTGGACCACGCTGCTTCGCCCGTTGGCATCCTGCCCGGCCTGCGCCGTGCCGACCCAAACGATCGTGGCGACCAGCGCCGCCGACCCTGCCCAGTTCACCCACGATGCCCTTGATACTGATCGTTTCATGTCGTCCTCCATGCCCCGTCAGCACGACGCGCTCAAAGCTTCACCGTGTCGAGTCAATTCGATGAACGGCGCTATTCAGACTTACAGCCACCGCACACTCGGCCCCGCCTTCGGTGCCGGCATCAAATGCGTCACGCCCCAGACCAGGGCATCCGCCCGGTCCGGGCTGGGACCGCCATCGGCCGCCCCCAGCGCCATCAGTTCTTCCTCCAGCGCCGGAAACGCCCCGCAGTGCACCACCCGCCCCTGCTCGTACAGCGCCGCCACCGGCTCCGCCCGCGCCACCTTCCCCCGGCTGGCATGCACCAGTCTGATCGGCTCCGGACAGTCGGCGTGGGCCAGGACGGTCCGCACCATCTCGCCACCCTGATTGCTCTCGGCCACGATCGCGTCCGCACCGAACACGCGCACCGCCGCCACCACCTGGTCGGCCCAGCCCTGCGGGCTCATACCGCGCACGGATTTGTCGGCCAGAACAAAGGCCACCTTGTCCCGACGCCCGACCACCACGATCCCGCAGGCATCACCGCCCGCCGTCACCGGCGGACCGACCGCCACCACGATCCGCTCCAGCGTCGCGGGTCTCGCACCCCGCGCCCGCGCAAGATCCTCGGCCCGAAACAGCGCGCCTTCGCTCTCGACGATCAGCCCCTCGATCTCCTGCGCCTCCAGCCGCGTCCCGGCATACAGCGCCTTAAGATGCTCCAGAAAACGCGGCGACAGATGTTCGGCATTGGCGGCTGTCGGTGCCCGTTCCAGCACCGTGCCGTTCTGAGCCAGCAGGCGTCGCAGCGCGGGCATGGGCCGGGGTGTCGTCGTGACCATGAGCCGTGGATCCTCTCCCAGACGCAGCGCCAGCCGCACATTTTCCAGCACCCGCTCCGGCTTGCGCCAGGCACAGAACTCATCGGCCCAGGCATGATGGAACTGCGGCCCTCTCAGGCTGTCCGGGTCATCGGCCGAAAAGGCATAGGCGACGCTCCCGCTATGCGGCCAGACCAGCCGCTTGCGTCCGCCCTCCCAGCGCGGTCGAAAAGCCTTTTCGCAGACCGCCTTCAAACCCGACGGCCCCTCCACCATGACCTCGCGCACATCGTGCAAGGTCGGTCCGATCAAGGCGATCCGCTTTTCCGGCTTGTCTCGCGCCATCTGGGTGATCCAGTGGGAACCGGCAAAGGTCTTGCCCGACCCTCGTCCACCCAGCAGCACCCAAGTGCGCCAGTCGACCTCCGGAATATGCTGATGGCTATGGAATCTCGGAGTCGCCCTCAGGGCCTCGCGCAGCTGTTCCGGCGACAGTCCAGCCTTCCATTCGCTTTCGTTCGAGCGAGGCCCGTGAATAATCGATATTGGACTGGAGCTGGCTGTAAACCCGCTCCATGACTTCGGGGCTGTCGTCGTCATCGTCGGCCATGTCGTCCTCTGCTGCTTCAGGTTCGACGTCAGGTTTCTCGTCACCGCCCGCCAAGGTATCGGCGGCCCGCTTCGACTTGGCGATCTGTTCGGCGGCGCGCATGTAGCGCTGGACCGCCAGAGTATCCCCCGGCTCCAGTCTCGTCGCGGCCATCGTCAACAGGGCGTGCTCGATCATCATGTCGATTGCCCTCACCACGCCCGCCCGGTTGCTCGCCCGGCTGGCCGTCTTGTCCTGATTTCCCGTCATGCCCAGACTCTACCGGACCAGCGTCCTCAGCCAGGCAGATCGCCCTTACTTTCCGTCAGGCGATTGATCGCAAACGCTTTTCGTCAGCCAATCCGACTGACAATCCGCGAACTCTAGGCAGCAGTGCCCGCCAGCCGACCCGGTCCGCCGCGATCTTCCGCGCGCCGGTCCAGCCGCGCCGACATGACCCGCACCAGCTCCGACACCTGGATCGGCTTGCCGCAATGGTCGTCCATTCCGGCCTCGCGGCACCGCTCGACCTGCTCGGGCTGCACATTGGCGGTCAGGGCGATGATCGGCGTCCGTGCCGCCTCCCCGTCCAGCGCCCGGATCGCCCGCGTTGCGTCCAGTCCGTCCAGCGCCGGCATGTGCACATCCATCAGGATCAGGTCATAGGCTCCCGTCCGCGCCGCCTCTACCGCCTCCACGCCGTCGGCCACGGCGTCGACATGCACGCCCATACTGCCCAGTATGGCCAAGACCAGCTCGCGATTGGCCGGGGCATCGTCGGCCACCAGGATCCTCAGACCCGACGACTGGCTGTCCGTCACCGGGGCCTGAACGCGTCGCTCAGCCCGCCGCTCACCGGCGATCAGCGGCACCTCGAACCAGAAGGTCGAGCCCTCGTTCTTGCAACTATCCGCCCCGATTTCGCCGCCCATCAGCTCGACCAGGCGACGCGAGATCGACAGCCCCAGCCCGGTCCCGCCATAGACCCGCGTGGTCGAATTGTCCTCCTGGGTGAAACGCTCGAACAGGGCCGCGATCTTGTCCTGCGACACGCCGATGCCGGTATCCGTCACCGCCACCCGCAACCTTTCGCCGGTCCAGTTGACATCGACCCGGACACTGCCCCTGGCCGTGAACTTCACCGCATTGGCCAGGAAGTTCAGCGTCACCTGACGCAGCCGCCCCTCGTCGCCGATCAGGATCGCCGGCACCGCCGGATCGACGACCACCTCCAGCGCCAGCGCCTTGGCCTCGCACTGTGCCTCGACGATCGAGGCCGCGCCCCGCGCCATCGTCTCCGCCGAGAAGGCCAGCGGCTCCAGCGACACCGCCCCGGCCTCCAGCTTGGAATAGTCCAGAATGTCGTTGATGACCCCCAGCAGGGCATCGCTGGCCGTGGCGATCCGGTCGACATAGCGCCGCTCGGTCTCCGGCAGGGCATCGCTGCTCAACAGTAGTCCCGAGAAGCCGACCACGCTGGTCAGCGGCGTTCGCAGTTCATGGCTCATGTTGGCCAGGAACTCCGATTTGGCGAGCGCCCCGGCTTCGGCCCGGTCGCGGGCGGTGATCAGGGCATCCTCCAGCGCCTTGGTCTCGCTGATGTCGCGCACCACGTCATGGAACTCGACCGGCCGGCCTTCGGCATCGCGTATCAGCTTGGGATGCGCCTCCAGCCAGACAACCGATCCATCCTTCGCCAGTCCGCGGTAGGCAATCCGGGGTGGCGAAGTGTTGGGGTCCGACAGAGCATAGTCCGCGAACGCCGTTCGGACCTTCTCCACGTCCTCGGCGTGCATGAAGTCCTGGAAACGTCCGCCGATCATATCGTCCGCTGTGTAACCCATGACCGCCTCGATGGCGGGCGAGATGTATCTGAAGCGACCATCGATCCCGTAGGTGGCGATGATGTCGGTCGCATTGTCGGCCAGCAGCCGATATCGCGCCTCGCTGGCCATGATGGTTTCGTGTGCCCGTGCCGCAGCGGTCACATCCTGAAAGACACCGTACAGGGCACGCGTCCTGCCGTCGTCGCCCACTTCCGGACGACACTGGGAGGCCACGATTCGCTCCTCGCCATCGGCCCGGATCAGTCGCAGCCTGAACTCGTCCGCCTCACCGCTTTCAATGGCCCTGGCGCACCAGTCCATCACCGCCTGGCGATCGTCCGGATGATAGCAGGCCACCGCGTCGTCCAGGGCCGGGTCGAACGTCGCCGGATCCAGACCGTGGATGCGGTAAACCTGGTCCGACCAGCGGACATGGCTTGTCTCGACATCCAGCCGCCAGCAGCCGATCCCTGCCAGATCCTCGGCCAGCTTCAGCGTCTCGACCAGTTCCTGCTGCTCGCGCTCGGCCCGGACGGTTTCCGTGATGTCCTGGACCACGCCGAACAGGGCGACGATCCGGCCCTGATCGTCGCGTTCGACCTGGGCTCGCGACCGGGTAACCCGTTCCTCGCTGTTGCGGTTCAGCCGCAGCCGGGTGTCATAACCTTCGCCCGTCGTCAGGGCTCTGTGGATCAGAACCTTGGCCGCCTCACGATCCGCTGGGTGATACAGCGGTGCCATCGTCGCCAGGCTGGGTTCGATCGACCCCGGCTCGACGCCATGAATGCGAAACACCTCGTCGGACCAGCTCACGCTGTGATCCGCCACGTCGTAATGCCAGTGTCCCAGTCCCGCCAGGGCCTCCGACATCTCCAGCATGGCCGTGTGTTCGGCCGCCCTTCGCAGCTTGTGTGCGCTTTCGACTTCCTGCCCGGCCAGCCCTGCCAGCAGCCTCAGACTGGCGATCTGCGCCTCCGTCGGCGCAGGTCTTGGCTTGGTGTCCATGACCCCCAGCGCCCCGATCGGCTCGCCGTCCGCATTGACGATCGTCGTCCCGACATAGGCCCGCAAATGCGGCTTGCCGACCACCATCGGATGGTCCTTCACCCGCGGATCGGTCAGGCCGTTCTCGACCACGAACACCGCATCGGGGCCCAGGCTGACCAGAAGGTCGGTGACCGTCTGCTGGCGCGGCAGGCTGTCCTCGTCCTGGCCGATATTGGCGCGAAAGATGGTCCGGTCCCCATCGATGACCGACACCATGGCGAACGGCGTATCGAAGATGGAACAGGCCAGGGCGGTCAGCCGATCGAAGGGCCCGTCGAGGTTCAGCGCCTCTGCCTTGAACTTGTGGGACCTGAGACGCGAACTGGGCATGAGCGAAGCCTGGCACGCAAACGACAAAATATTGGTTAGCGGCCGGACGTCGTGCCGCGCTCCTCGTTCCACTCCATCGCTTCATAGGCGACGGCGTCTTCAGGCTCGTCCAGATCAAGCTCGCTGATGGTCTGTCCCCGGACCGACACCCCCGCCGTATGCACCGTCTCGCGACTGCCCGACACCAGATGATGCCAGTCCGCCAGTCCCCGCCCCTCATGCACCCGCCGGTATCCGCACGACTTGGGCATCCACTTCAGGGCTCCGACATTGCCGGGCGTCAGCTTGATGCAATCCGGTACCTGCGCCTTGCGGTTCGCATAGTCGGTGCAGGTGCAGGTGTCCGGGTCGAACAGCTTGCAGTGGACCTTCGTGGGAAACACCTCGCCGGTGTCCTCGTCCTCGAAGCGGATCAGGCAGCAAAGCCCGCACCCGTCGCACAGGCTCTCCCACTCGGCGGGCGTCATCTGCGACAGGGTCTTGGTCTGCCAGAAGGGCGTCATGCGCGCCGCTATAGGCTCCAACTCAGGTCCGCACCAAGGCTTTCCTGACCCGCTCCACCAGGGTTTCCGGCAGAAAGGGCTTCACCACATAGCCGATGCACCCCTTCTCGCGCGCAGCAGCTACCGTCGACATCTCGCGGTCCGCCGTCATCATGACGACCGGCACCTTCACATACAGCCGCCGCATGTGATCCAGCAGGTCCAGCCCGCTCATGTTCGGCATGTGAATGTCCAGAAGAACCAGATCGAAGCGAACCCTCTTCAGCAGATCCAGCGCTGCGGCACCCGAGGCGACCGGTGCCACTGAATAGCCCGCCAAGGTCAGGATCCTGTCGGCGATATCGCGGATCATGGCGTCATCCTCGACGACCAGAATCGAGCCTGTCATGCCGCCTCTTCCTTCTCACGCTTACTCAACACGCTGGCGATCCGTGACACCAGCTCGTGGACCTTGATCGGCTTGGCCACGTGCCCGTCCATCCCGGCGGCATGGCTGGCCGCGACGTGTTCGGGAAGCACATCCGCCGTCAATCCGATGATCGGAACCCGTCCGTTCGCACCCTCAAGCTCGCGGATGGCACGGGTTGCCTGCATGCCGTCCATGACCGGCATCTGGAGGTCCATCAGGATCAGATCCAGCCCGCCGTCCTTCGCTCTCGCGACCGCTTCCGCTCCGTTCACCACTGTCTCCAGCAGGATCGGCCATTCGCTTGTGATGGCGGCCATAAGCCCACGGTTTGCCTCGGAGTCATCTGCGAACAGGATACGAAGCCCCTCGGGGATTGGATGCAGAGCGTCCTGCTGGTCTGCATTGCTCTGCGCGCTGCAAGCCTCCGCCGGAACATCGAACCAGAAGGTCGAACCCTCGCCCGGGGCACTTTGCACGCCCACCGATCCGTCCATCATTTCGACCAGTCGCCGGGAAATCGCCAGCCCCAGGCCGGTGCCGCCATACTGCCGCGTGGTGGACGTATCGGCCTGGCTGAAGCGTTGGAACAGACGGGCGCACTGCTCATGCGTAAGGCCAATCCCGGTGTCCTTCACCTCGACCTTCAGCCGCCCTTCGTCGTACCTCATGCCCAGTCGAATGCTGCCTGCCTCGGTGAATTTCACGGCATTGGACAGGAAGTTCAGAAGGATCTGCTTCAGCCGTCCCTCGTCGGCCATGACGGTCCGGGGAACGTCATTATCGACCGCGATCTGCAGGTCCAGGCCCTTGCTCATGGCCTGAGGCGCGATGATGCCCGCCACCGTGTCGGCCAGATCGCGCGGAGCCATCGCAGCCGGTTCCAACACAATGCCGCCGGCCTCCAGCCGCGAGTAATCCAGAATATCGTTGATGACCGCCAGCAGCGCCTGGCTGGACATGGCGATCCGGTCCGCGAACAGCCGTTCGGTCTCGCCCAGCGCATCTGCGCCCTGCAGCAGGCCCGAATAGCCGATCACGCTGGTCAGCGGCGTCCTCAGTTCGTGGCTCATATTGGCCAGAAACTCCGACTTGGCCTCCGCAGCCGACTCGGCGGCCTCCTTGGCCTGGGTCAGGGCGTCCTCCAGTGCCTTGGCCGCAGTGGCGTCCCGAACCGTGTCCTGGATTTCGACCGGCTCTCCGGCGGCATCCCTTGCGACGGTCGGATGGGCCTCCAGCCAGACCCAGCCTCCATCCTTGTGCCGACCCCGATACCGTATGTGCGGCGACGGTGCCCCCGGCCCGGCGGCCAGATAGGCCCGGTATGCCAGCCTCAGCGCGTCCTGATCCTCGGTATGGATGATGCTCCAGGTCCGGGTGCCCACCAGCTCCTGCGGCGACCAGCCCAGAACCCTTTCTATGGCCGGTGACAGATAGCGGAACGTCCCGTCCAGATCGAAGATGGCGATGATGTCACTGGTATGCTCGGCCAGGGCGCGGAATCGCTGTTCGCTGGCCGCGACCTCCATGTGCCGGCGTTCGCTGTCCGTCACGTCCTGGAAAATTCCGAACAGGGCAGTGATCTGACCGGCCTCGTTTCTCTGGACCTCGCCCTGGGTTCGAACCCGGCGTTCGTCGCCGTCGGACCGGATCAGCCTCAGCGTCAGGGGCTCGGCCACACCTGTCTCGAGCGCACTCGCCACCCAGTCGCGGATCAGGGGCCGGTCCTCGGGGTGATAGAAGTCGATGGCGTCATCATAGGCCGGATCGAAACTTCCCGGCTCCACCCCGTGAATGCGATAGACCTGCTCCGACCAGGTCACCCGCGGCCCGCCCACCAGATCCAGTCGCCAGCTACCCAGCCCGGCCACGCTTTCCGCCAGGCTCAGTACCGCAATCCGCGCTTCGTCCTCGCGCCGCTCTTTGGCCCTTTCGGCCAGAACCGACGCGACCGGCAGGGTGGTGAAGACCAGCACGGCCAGGAACAGTTGCTGAACCATCGCGCGCTGATCCAGACCACCGTCCACCAGCGCCAGCGGCCCCGTTCCGGCGACCACGGCAGCCAGCGAGGCCACCGCCGAAACCAGCAAGGCGACGGATGCCGAGCCCGGCCCGCATCGGAAGGCGATCAGGATCAGGACCGGCGGAACCAGAAACAGCAGGGGAAACCGCGTCTGCAGAAAGACAATCGCCAGCGTCGCCGCAAGGGTGCCAGCCATGAGCGCGCGCTGGCCGAATGTAGCCCGGCTTTCCCGCCACGCCTGGGCCGAGGCTGCCAGCAACAGCGGCGGCGTGATCATCAGAATGCCGAGCGCATCGGCCACGAACCACCGTCCGATGTTGCCCACCAGCGGCTCGGCATGCCAGATCGCCAGAGTACCCGCCGCAATGAAGGATGAGGCTAGAGGGGCCACACCCCCTGCCAGCCATGCGAAGCGGAACAGCGTCTGCGTACGGCTTATATCAACGGCCCGCCCCATCCGGGTCATCAGCAGGGTCGCCAGGCCGATCTCCACGCCGTTGGCCAGGGCCAGTCCGGCGGCAATCAGCGGAGTATCGCCCATCACCTGATTGATCAGAAAGCCACCCAGCAGCGCCCCGCAGATCAGACCGGCCCGCTCGGACCGGGGCCGCATCAGTACCAGGGCCAGCAGGGCACCATTGGCAGGCCAGATCGACGCGACCCGTCCTGCCTCTCGCGCAAAGGTCAGACTGAAAAAGGCCAGCAGTGCAAACAGGCCCGCGCCGATCAGCAGCGTCGCCAGGGATCTTGCCGCGCGCGTATGCAGTGTCTGGTCCAACTCGGTACTCAAGCGCGCTTCCTGTAGGACACTGACCCTGAGGGATGCTGACGAAAAAGCGGTTAACAGCCACGACGGCGGGCGGATCGGCGTTCGCTGCGGTCTTCCACCCGCCCTGCCGCCACGCTAGGAAGGCGGACGAGGGCGTTTCGGGGGACTTGCGTGATCATCGGTATTGACCTAGGCACGACCAATTGTGCGGTCGGCATCTGGCGCGACGGCAAGGCGGAACTGATCCCCAACAGCCTGGGACACGTCCTGACCCCCTCGGCGGTCAGCCTGGACGACAAGACCGGCGACGTCATCGTCGGCCTGGCCGCGCGCGAGCGACAGTCGACCCATCCCGACCTGACCACCACGGCGTTCAAGCGCTACATGGGCTCGACCCGCGTCACCAAACTGGGCCAGAAGAGCTTCACCGCCGAGGAGCTGTCCTCCCTGGTTCTGGCGCGTCTCAAGGCCGATGCCGAGGCGCATCTGGGCGAGCCGGTGACCGAAGCCGTCATCACCGTCCCGGCCTATTTCAACGACAAGCAGCGCAAGGCCACCCGCCGCGCGGGCGAACTGGCGGGCCTGAAGGTCGAGCGCCTGCTGAACGAGCCGACCGCCGCCGCCCTGGCTTACGGCATCCACGAACTGGGCAATGAGAGCCGCTTTCTGGTCTTCGACCTGGGCGGCGGCACCTTCGACGTCTCGGTCCTGGAAATCTTCGAGGGCGTGATCGAGGTCCGCGCCTCGACCGGCGACAACCGGCTGGGTGGCGAGGACTTCAACGAGGTCCTGATCGAGGAGTTCAAGCGCGTGGTCGGCAAGGCGGTGCCGGACAAGGATCGCAGCGATTCCACCTTGCGCGAACGCATCCGGGTCGCGGCCGAACGCGCCCGCCGGGCCCTGACCGAGAATGCCTCGGCCACCATGTCCGTGGTCTGGAAGGACCAGACGCTCAGCCACAAGATCGACACCGAGGATTTCGAGACCCTGTGCCAGGGCCTTCTGACCCGTCTGCGCGAACCTGTCCTGCGGTCCCTGCGCGATGCAGGCCTGCGGGCGGACCAGCTGAACGAGATCATCCTGGTCGGCGGTTCCACCCGCATGCCGGTGGTGCGCAAGGCCATCACCCGCATGTTCGGCCGCTTCCCCGCCAATGCCGTCAATCCCGACGAGGCCGTGGCCATCGGGGCGGCGGTGCAGGCCGGGCTCAAGGCCCGCGACGTGGCGCTGAAGGAAGTCGTCATGACTGACGTCTGCCCCTACAGCCTGGGCATCGGCGCGGCAGAATACACCCCCGACAACCGCATCATCGGCGTCACCTTCTCGCCGATCATCGAGCGCAACACCATCATTCCGGCCAGTCGCGTCCAGTATTATTCCAACACCAAAGCCAACCAGCGAACCGTCGAAATACCGGTCTACCAGGGCGAGTCGCGCAACCTTGCCGACAACATCCTGCTGGGTCAGTTGAAGGTGCCCATCCCCGCCGGTCCAGCCAATTCGGTCCAGCTCGAGGTTCGCTTCACCTATGACATCAACGGCCTGCTGGAAGTCGACGTCCACATCCCCCAGACCGGCCAGCGCCACGAGCTGGTCGTAGCCGACGAGGCCGTCATGGCCGACGCAGAGTTCGAGGCTCGCCGCGCCGCCCTGGCCAAGCTGAAGCAGCACCCGCGCGAAGCCGATGCCAACAAGGCCGTCATGGCCCGTGCCGAGCGCTGTTACGAAGATTCGCTTGGCGACGACCGGGCCTTCATCAACGGTCACATCAGTCACTTCCAGGCTATCCTCGACGCCCAGGACCCCCGCGCCATCGAACACGCCCGCACCGAACTGACCCAGATCCTCGACCGCTTCGAGGGCGAGACGTGGCTGTAGGGGGCTCCATCTGGAAGACGCTGGGCATCTCGCCGACGAATGAGGTCGACGACATCCGGCGGGCCTATGCGCGGCGGCTGAAACACGTCCACCCGGAGGACGATCCGGAGGGATTTCAGGCGCTGCGGGCGGCCTATGAGCAGGCGTCCAACATGGCCCGGCGCGGCTGGGCGGCCCCGGTGGCCCCGACGTCTCCGCAAGCCGTCGATGACGCCTATGACGACGACGACGCCTTCATGGAGCATGGCGGTCACGTCTGGTCGGCCCGGCCCGAGAACCGGCCCGAGAACCGGCGTGACGATCGGGTGGCGGGTTCCGGCGATCGGTTGCCTCGTCCGGAAGGCCACTGGCAGCGTCCCGAAGAACCCGAAATGGCCGACGACATCCGCCAGGAGCTTGAAGGCGAACAGGCGCGCGGTCAGGCCCACGCCGCCCTGTGCGACGCCCTGATGGAGCAGGTGCAGTCACCGACCGCCACCTTCGACGATCGCATGAGCGCCCTGATGGCCGTGTTCCGGTCGCCCGCCATGGCCGCCCTGGACGTGCATGGCCGCACCGAACACTGGCTGGCCCATCTGATCGCCGGAGGCCCTCCTGCGGTCGAGGTGCTGATCGAACCGGCCGTACAGTTCTTCGGCTGGAACGACGCCCGCGTCGGTGTCGATCTCAGCCATGCCCAGCCGGTCATGATGCGGCTGCGGGCCATCCATGCGGCACGTCACATCGTCCGTCCGGGCAACCCCGGCCACACGGCCTTCGAGACGTTGCGCGCCAAACAGACTCCCCTGCGCAGGCTGGGTGATTTGTTCAAGCCTGGCCTGGATCGCGAGGTCAGACGCCTGCTGGAGCGGATCGACTACGAGATACCGGCCCTGGCCACCCAGCTGGCCCCACCGGCCGTCGAACGCTGGCGCAAACGCCTGGGTCGGCCCGGACTGAGCAATCTGATCCGGCTGTTGCTGCTGGTGATCGCGCCGCCGGTGCTGGGCGGTTTCACCGTCCTGTCGAACGAGTTCGGCGTGCCCAACTGGCCTCTCTTCGGTGCCGCCTGGGTGCTGTGGACCTGCATCGCCGGGCTGATCGCCCTGGCCTGGGTCTGGGGCATCGGCTGGCCCTCGCGCCGCTGGATCCAGGGCTATCCGTGGGACCAGCCACTGTGGAAGCGGATGGGCTGGGCTCCGGCCGCCCTGCTCCTGCCGCCGGTCAGCCTGATCCTGCCGTCCCATCCCGTCGCCGCGCTCGGCCTGCTGGTCACCGGGGTCGGCCTGGCCGCCTGGGCCCGGATCACGGTCAGCCACATGGCCCGGCCCGGCGAGACCATCAACATCTGGAGCCTGGGCGGCCTGTCGCCCGTCCTGGCCCTGTGCGCCTTCCAGCTGGACGCCCGCTGGCCGGGCGCGGGTATGCTGCTGATCGGCGCATTTGCGGGCGGCCTGCCTCTGGCCCTCGGCGTGAAGGCCTTCCCCGACGAATGGTCCCAGATGTCCGACAAACGGCGTCGCGGAGTCAGCCTGGGTCTGGGCGCGGCGGCGGTGGCCGCCACAGCAGCCATGGCCACGGCCCCTCTGTCCGGCCTGTTTCTGCCTGCGGTGGCTGTGGTCTGCATGGTGGCCTTGGCAGACCGGGCCCTGTCGTGGGGACGAGAGGACGGGGCCCTTTACTGGCGCCGCCTGTGGGTCGCCTTCGGCTGGATCGCTGTATTCGCAATGTTCTGGATCGTCCCGACCGGACGGTTCGAGGATCAGATGACCGTGACCCTGGGCCTCTGGCTCATGTCAGCGGCCGTCATAACGGCCGTCAGTCCTTTCCTGCCCACGCCTCGTGCCCGGCAACCGAAGACGAAGAAGAAGGCCGGACAGTTCGCCTGATCTTCCGCGGCTGAGGCGGTTCGCCAGCCTCGGCGCGGGCTTTCGCTGGCGAAACCGCCTGTGTCTGTCTATACCCCCCGCCTCATGGCTGCCCGTCCCCCCCTCGTCGCCCTCAAGTCCGTCCGTCTGCAGGACGGTCAACGCCCCCTGTTCGAGGGGGTGGATCTGGCCGTGGAGCCGCGCAGCCGCGCCGCCCTGGTCGGTCGCAACGGGGCCGGCAAATCGACCCTGATGAAGATGGTCATGGGCCTGATCGAGGCCGATGAGGGCGACCGTTCTGTCCAGGCGGGCGTCCGCTTCGCCTATGTGCCTCAGGAGCCGGACATCCAGGGCGAGACCTTGCTGGACTATGCGTCCTCCGGCGGAGCCGAACGCTGGACCGCCGAAAGCTGGCTGAGCACCTTTGGCCTGAACCCCGAGAAATCAACGCAAGGGCTGTCGGGCGGCGAGACCCGCCGGGCCGCCCTGGCCAAGGCCTTTGCCGAAGAGCCCGACCTGCTGCTGCTGGACGAGCCGACCAACCACCTGGACATCCTGGCCATCGAACTGCTGGAGGAGGAACTGCTCTCCGCCCGGTTCGCCATCCTGGTGGTCAGTCACGACCGTGCCTTCCTGAACCGCGTCACCAATGCAGTGCACTGGCTGGAAGGGCGCCGCGTCCGCACCCTGAACAAGGGCTTTGCCGCCTTCGACGAATGGTCCACCAAGGTCCAGGAGGAAGAGGCCCAGTCCCTGCAGCGCCTGACCAAGACGATCGAGCGCGAGACCGAGACCTTCTACCGCTCCATCACCGCCCGCCGCACCCGCAACGAGGGCCGCGCCCGCTCGCTGGACGCCCTGCGCGCCGACCGCGCCGAGCGGATGAAGGACAGCCCGCGCGAGCTGAACCTGGGCGTCGATTCCGGCTCCACCTCCGGCAAGCTGGTGGCCGAGTTGAAGGGCGTCTCCAAGACCTTCGGCGACCGACCCGTCATCAAGCCCTTCACCACCCGCGTCATCCGCGGCGACCGCCTGGCCATCGTCGGTCCCAACGGCGCGGGCAAGACCACCCTGGTCAAGATCCTGCTGGGCGAACTGGCCCCCGACGAAGGCACGGTGCGGCTCGGGGCCAATCTGGAGCCCGTCTATCTGGACCAGTCGCGCGAGGGCCTGCGCTCGGACATGACGCTGTGGGACTCCCTGACACCCGGCGGCGGTGACAGCATTCTGGTGCGCGGCATCCCCAAACATGTCGCCGCCTATGCCAAGGACTTCCTCTTCCAGGAGGGCCAGTTGCGCCAGCCGATCTCGACCCTGTCGGGCGGCGAACGCAACCGCCTGCTGCTGGCCCGGGCCCTGGCCAAGCCCGCCAACATGCTGGTCCTCGATGAGCCGACCAACGATCTGGACATGGACACGCTCGACAAGCTGGAGGAGCTGCTGGAAAGCTATGACGGCACGCTGATCCTGGTCAGCCACGACCGCGACTTCGTCGACCGCCTCGCCACCTCGACCATCGCCATGAACGGGCGCGGCGACATCGTCGAGACACCCGGCGGCTGGACCGACTTCATCCGCCAGAACCCCGGCTTCCTGAAGCCCGGTGCCAACCCCCGCCCCCAGGACAAGGCCGCCGCCGATGATCGTGTCGCCGCCGACGGGGCGCGTCGGGTCGAGAAGGCGGAGCCTTCTGATCGCGCCCAGACAAAAAAGCCCGGCAAGCTGTCGTTCAAGGATGCCCACCGGCTGAAAGAACTGGAGGGCCTGCTGGTGTCCCTGCCCCAGGACATCGAACGCCACGACGCCACCCTGGCCGACCCCGACCTCTACACCCGCGACCGCAAGGCCTTCGACCGCGCCACCGCCAACGCCGACCGCGCCCGCGCCCTGCTGGCCTCGGCCGAAGAGGAGTGGCTGGAGCTGGAAGCCCGGCGCGAGGCTCTGGCGGGCTGACCGGTCGCATGGCGGTCGCGGCGGCAGAGCCTAGTCTGACGCCATGTCCCTGACGCGCCATACCCTGTCCCTGACGCCTGCCGAGTTGAAGGCCGCCCGACGTGTGAATGCCGTCATGGCCGTCGCCCCACGGCTGAAGATCAGCGGCTGGCGGCTGGCGGTCGGAACGCGGCTGAACGCACTGGCCAGCCGGGCCTCTGGGCGGGTGTCCGCCGCCCGACTGGGGCGCAAGGGCATACGGGTGTCCAACCTGACCATCCAGAGCGGCGACGGTCCTGTCGCGTTGCGCATTCTTGAGCCTGCAGGGGCGGCCAAGGGCATCGTTGTGGACCTGCATGGTGGCGGCTGGGTGGTCGGCAGCGCGGCCCTGAACGACCGGCTGACGGCCTGTTTCGTCGACGCCGGTCATGTCGTCGTTTCGGTCGACTATCGTCTTCTGACCCAGGGGCTGGAAGACAGCCTTGCCGATGCCGTCGCCGACTGCGCGCATGCGATGCGTTGGGCCAGAACCGAAGGCCGTGACCGGTTCGGGGTCGAGACGGTGCTGGTCATAGGAGAGTCCGCCGGGGCGCATCTGGCAGCCCTGGCCATGCTGAGACTGCGCGATGCGGGTGAGCAGGCTCTACCGCCCTGTGCCTTCGTCCAGGGCGTGTTCGATCTGTCGGGCACACCCAGCGTGCGATCCGCGACGCGCCAGGCCCTGCTGTTCGATGGCCCCAATCTGCAGCGTGACCTCGCCCGTCTGGCCCCTGACCGTGATGAGGCCGGACTGCGCCAGCCGGATATCTCTCCCCTTTACGCCGACCTGACCGGCATGCCTGCGGCCCTGTTCGTCATGGGCGAGGAAGACCCTCTCGGGGATGACAGCCTGCTGATGGCCGAGGCCTGGGCCAGGCATGCGTCGACGACTCTGCTGGATGTGCCCACAGCCCCGCACGGCTTCCAGCATTTCTCGCCGGCCACCGCTCGTGCCGCCCAGGCCTTCATTCTGTGCTGGCTGGAGGCTCAGATGAAAAGCGACCCGGTTTCTGTGGACAACACAAACCGCTGATCCGTCAGCCAGAATTCCGTCCGTCCACGGATATGCACAGGGTTACCCACCGGGGCCGGGGCGGTTCCGCACAGCCGACCGAATTCGGGCGCTTGCCGTCTAACGGATTTGGCGCGAACGTCAACAGGCCGAGGGACACGGCGGCGCGGAAAACCGGGGAGACCCGGCAATCAAGCGGACCGGCCCGGCTCTCTGACCCAGGCGACCGGACCTCTTCGGAGGCGAGGCACGAAGGGCAGGATCAAGGCTCCCGAACGACGAAGGCTCACGCCGGAGACGTTCACGGAGAACCGGATCGGGATCGATGGACGACGCAAGGCCTTGAGCCTCGCGGTACGCCGGAGACCAGGAGTGCGACAGGATACAGCCGACCATCTCCGGGGCTTGCCTCGCAGATGCTGAAGCCAAGGTCCGAAACCTCAATGGCCAGGTCCAACCCGGACTTGGCGAGGGGACGAAGCAAACCGGTCCGCCGGGGAGCCTCGTCCCCTCGCTCAATTCTGGTGCCCCATGTTCGCGACGCGGTCGCTCACGACTTGAGGGCATCTGGCGTGTGACTGCTGCGCGGCGGCTCGCGGCTTGAGCGCATGGTGCCTTCTCCCTCCCCGCCTGGGGAGGGTGGTCCGAAGGGACCGGGTGGGGAGGGCCAACGCGACACGTCCGCCCTTGCCCATCCTCTTCCCTTCCTCCGGGCACCGCCGTAAACCCAAGCGATGGCGTCCAGCGCAGAACCCAGCAATCTCCCCCACCGCCGCGCCCTGCTGATCGGTGCCGGCGCAGTCGCACTCACGGCGAGCGTCGCCGCCTGCGACCGTGCCCAGGCCCCGGTGGGCGAGGACGGCCGGGTTAGGCTACGCTTCGCCACCGATGGCCCGGCCCAGGCCACGCATGGCGGCTTCTACCAGGCGCTGGCGTCGGGGGCCTATGAGAAGCGCGGCCTGACGGTCCAGATCATTCAGGGCGGCCCCGGCGGCGATGTGCCCCAGCGGCTGGCCAGCGGCATGGTCGAGCTGGGCCTGGCCTCGTCCAGTTTCCTGCCCATGAATCTCGTCGCCCAGGGCGCACCCGTGCGGGCGGTCGCCGCCTTCTTCCAGAAGGACCCGCAGGTGCTGATCGCCCGCCCCGAACCGGCGGTCGAGGGCATCGCCGGCCTGGTCGGGCGACCGCTGTATGTGTCCGACAGCGCCCGCGACACCGTCTGGCTGTGGCTGCGCGCCACCTATGGCTTCACCGACGATCAGCTGGTTCGGTTCGACGGCGATCTGGCCGCCTTTCTGGCCGACGGCGACGGCGTGCTGCAGGGCGAGCTGACGCGCGACGTGGCGCAGGTCGAGGCCGCCGCCGACTTCAGCCCGCGCATTCTTCTGCCGGCCGACGAGGGCTATCCCTCCTATGGTTCCATGGTGCTGGCCCCCAACGGGTTCGCGCGAGACAATGCCAACGCCCTGCGCGGCTTCATCGCTGCCTCGGTCGAGGGCTGGCGCGACTACATCCAGGGCGACGGGCGCGCCGCCGATGCGCTGATCCGTCAGGCCAACAGCGACATGGGTCAGGCCGAGCTGGACCAGGCCCGGGCTGCCTTGCGCACCAACAGCGTCGTCAGCGGAGGCGATGCGGCCCTGTATGGCCTGGGGGCCATGACGCCCGAGCGGTGGCAGGCCTTCTTCGAGGTGATGTCGCAGGCGGGGCTGTATCCGGCCGACCTGGACTGGCGTCAGGCCTTCACGACCCAGTATCTGCCCGGACGGGGCTGATCGGTCTTCCGGAACCGTTTACATAACAACGTCCATTAGGAGCGGGTTAAGAGCCGTTCGGTAAAGGTTGGGGCGAGCGATCCCTCGCGCGGAGCCTGCCCCCCTTGCGCCGACCCGACCTGTATCGACCTTCCATCGTAACTGCCGGTGCACTGACGCTTGTCGGCAGCTTGCTGCTGGCCAGTCAGACCATGGCCCAGGAGGCCGCCGCTCCCCGCTACATGAACTGGTCCGGGCGCGGCCCCGCCGTCATGCCGCAGGGCGTCCAGACCGCGTCAAACGAAACGGCCGCACCGCGACGCTCCAACACCCCCATTCCACATGGTGGATTTGCCCGCGCCGGTTCGCCCGTCGCCGCCTCCGCCACGCCTGCCCGCCGCACCCTGACCCCGGCCAGCGCCTGGATTACGCCGGGCGCGTCCTATGGCATGGCGAATGCTGCGCCTGCGCCTGCGCCTGTCGCACCGACGGAAGCGCGTGAGACCGCTGCTGCACCGCCCCCCGCTCCGGCTGCCACACCGGTCGAGGCGCGCGTCGACCTGCCGCCGCCACCGCGCGCGCCGTCCTATTCGCCCAATGTGGCACCCCAGCCGCAGGCTCAGTTCCAGGCCCAGCGTCAGGACGACCGTCAGTTCCTGCCGGAGTATCTGGCCGGTCAGGGTGGGGCACAGCCCGCGCCGTCCCAGGCCGTCTATGCCGACGCCCCGAGCCCGGCCCCCACGCCCGTCGCACCAACCTATGCCGAGCCGCAAGGGCCTGCGCCGGAGGTGGCCGACCCGATGGCCCCGCGTCGCGATGCCCCGATCTTCCGCCTGCAACGCCAGGCCCCGGCCGCTCCGGCCCCGATCCCCGGCCCCTCTGCCGAGGCAGCCCCGGCTGGCCCGCAGGGCGAAGCCGCGCCCGCCCCGCGCCAGATGGCCGCCGTCACCGCCAACCCTTCCGATCGTCCGGACCTCCAGGCCTCGCGCCGCTACTCCGTGCACCGCCAGAACGGCCAGCAGCCGGACGCTGTCGCACTGCCCCAGCCCACCTATGTCGACGCCTTGGCCGTCACCCTGACCGACATGCCTGCGGGCCGCGACTTGGCCGAGCCTGCGCCCGGTCCGAACCTGTATCGTGACAACCAGGGCCGCGTCCGCGCCGCGCCCGCCGCCTCCGACGGAGACCATCAGTGAGCGTCGACATCGCGCCGTCGCGGCTGCCCCAGCTGATCGCCCTGGCCCAGGACGGGTCCAGCGACAATCGCCGCGCCCTGCTGCGCGAACTGACCGACCACTTCTTCGGCTCGACGGTCCGTACCGGCACCGAGGACGCGCTGTACGGCCAGATCCTGACCCAGCTGGCCAGTGACATGGAAACTGCCGTCCGCGCCGAACTGGCCGCCCGGTTCGCCAATGCGCTGGATGCGCCGCCCACCCTGATGCGCAGCCTGGCCCATGACGTATCCGAGGTCGCGGGCGTGGTGCTGGCCAAGTCGCAGGTGCTGACCGACAGCGATCTGGTGGATGTCGTCAACCGCCGTACCCAGGCGCATATGCGTGCCGTTTCCCAGCGCGAGACCGTGTCAGAAACCGTCTCCGACGCCATCATCGACAAGGGTGATGACGAGACCCTTGGCACCCTGCTGCGCAACGACGGTGCCCGGCTATCGCGCCAGGGTTCCGAGGCTGTGGTCGAGCGCGCCAAGGCGAACCGCGACCTGCACGAGGCCACGGTCCAGCGCGCCAGTCTTGAGCCCGACCTGCTGAACGAGATGTATTTCGTGGTCGAGGCCCGCCTGCGGAACCAGATCCTGGAGAAGAACGCCCGGCTGGATCCCGCCCTGCTGGAAAGCGCCCTGTCCGCCGGCCGCGCCCGCATGGCGGCCGAGGATGGCATCCTGCCGGCCGACTATGCCGAGAGCCTGGCCTATGTCGAGGAGCTGCGCGCCGCCGGTCAGCTGACGCCCCAGATGCTGGCCCGCTTCCTGCGCTCGGGCTCCAAGACCTCCTTCCTGATCGCCCTGGCCCAGCTGGCGGACATCGACTTCCACACCGCCAGCAAGATCGTCGAGCGGCGCGAGCTGGATGCCCTGGCGGTCGTCTGCAAGGGCGCGGACCTGGACCGGGCCCTGTTCCTGACCTATGCGGTGGTCCTGCTGAACGACGACGGCGACGCCATGGGCAAGGCCCAGGCCTATGCCCGCATGTACGGCGAACTGACCAAAGAAGCGGCCATGCGCACCCTGCGCTTCTGGCGGATGCGCCGGACGGCCCAGGCGGCGTGATCCAGAGCGTTCAACCGCTCAGGGGCTGAAGATGGCACCCAGTATGCCGATCCCGCCGACCAGAACGCCGCCAAATCCCGCTGCGATCTGAACAGCGATCATCAGCACGACGCCTTTCACGACGCCGCCGAGGCTCGTCTTGAACCACCGCCCGCGTCCCATCCGGACGAAGGCGACGATCCCCAGCAGCATGATCACCAGCGACACCAACGCAGCCACGGGTCCCTTGCCATAGCCCCACCACGCCAGAGGCATCATCGGCACGGTCCAGGCACACAGCCAGCCGAAGGTCGCCCGAAAGCCCCTGCGCCAGCCCAGATCGTCCTTGTCCCACCACCGCAGCAGCGGCGTGGCGGCCAGGGCGAAGAACAGGGAGATCAAGGGCACCATCACCAGCGTCATCCAGCCATCGGCGTCGGCGATGAAGGCGTCGCGGGTCTTGCCGGACTGCTCCAGCAGCGGGGTCATGACCTCGGACGGATAGCCTTCAAGCATGAAGCCGGCCCCGCCCTTCAGGAACAGGATCAGCATCAGTATGGCATTCAGCGCCAGATAGAGCCGCAAGGGACGCGCATAGACGCCGCCGCCCTCGGCCCCGCCCTCCATCCACGCCATCAGCACCGTGGCCGGGCGCAGCAGCAGGTCCCGGACCGTGACCAGCTCACGCCCGCCCATGCCCAGGACATCTTCGGCCAGCTCATCGCCGGGTTTGCGTGCGTCGGTCATGGTGTCCTCCCCGACGCCAGTGATAGCGGCATAGGCGACCGAACCAAACCCTGTTTCGCGAGCGAAGCTTGAGGGTGGGGCTTCAATGATCGACCTGCGCGAATCGCCTGTTGGCCGAGGACCGCCAACGACCCGTTGCGGACGTCACATTGCAGCGATGCTCAGGCCCATAACGACGATGAGCCCAAACCCGATCAAGACGCTGACGGCGGCAAATCCGAATAGGCAAATGCCCAAAAACCTCGCAACTTCCCAAACCGCATTGGCGGGCTTCAGCTCCGTGGGCGGAGCTTTGTCGTGCGTATTCATGCCAGTCATAATGCCCCTTCTATCGTCCGCTAACCACCCTAGGGCATCTGTCCGCTTTCGACCCTTAGCGTTCGTTAAGGAGTTGGCAGCGGCTAGTTTGTGTCTGCGAGCAAGGCCTGAACCCGGGCAGGGGGAACGAGGCGGTGCTCGGCGCAGGCAGTCATCACAGCCCTATTTGATCGATCGATCGTCCGCTCGACAACGTGGGGCTGAAGTTGCGCTATCGGGAGCCCCAGAAAACCACCGCCCCGGCCCGCCAGAAACAGCAAGGGCGTTCCCTCCGGCCGCGCGAGTGCTCCGCAAACCACGCCGCTGGTTATCGAGCGCTTGATCCAGAGCGAAGCCTCTCTGGGCAATCCGGTGCGTTCGGTGGCCAGATCAAGTGCCAGGTTCTCGAGTTCGTAGCTGTCCAAGTCTCCAGGTTCATACGCGGCTTCGATCGGCGTGCGGGTGTCGGAGGTTTCCGGTGTCGAGCACGAGGACGTCAGAACTGATGTGAACAATATCAGGGCGGTGCTGAAGTGGAGATGTCTATGCATGGAATTCACCACCAATCTGAAGATGACGTTGTTAGGCTGGAAGCCGACATTCGCTTTCGACCCGCTAAAGACGTCAGCCGCAAGGCGGACCGTTTGTCATGTGCTCGACATAGACCGAGAGGGGAAGAGTGAAGTTCATTTCAGCACGCCACGAATCGACTCGCGCTTCATCCTCCAAGGGAGCGAGATTCAACACAGTTGAACTGGGTCCCGTATCGTTGCGGATGGCCCTCGAAGATAGCCAGACGATCATACATCTTGGCGTGATTTTCACCATCGACCTCGTCTGTCGCAACTAAGGGCTCAAGGGTAGGAAGGAACCGCCTCCACAGCGCTTGGTCGCCATGCTGCACGATGTGAAAAGCAGCACTCGCAGCCTCATCGCCGTATTGACTGCGAAGGAACCAGCCCTCCGGCGGGGTGGAGACGTCTGGTTCTGGACTGGGAGCCACCGTCTGCTTTCGACCCGTTGCGGACCTTCGGTATTCGTGAGACCGTCTCCTCCTAGGAGATCAATAATGCAAGGCAAGCGGTTACGGCGCACGGGCATCTTATTGCTGGTGGGTGGAGGCGCAGGCTACCTCGCCGTTCGCAGCTTGGCCCTCGATAACTGGATCATTCTATTGTTCTACGGCCTGATACCTTGGGCCGGGTTCGCCGCATTTGTAATGCTGGGTCTGGCCTTGACCGGTATTGTGGTGGTGCTCGCTTCGATTTCTCGCCCCGATCACGGACGCTCGCCGAGCCAACTCGGTGGTCGTCAACGCTAATCTGCGTTCGCGCATCTGCTATGAGCTCCTGCCCACTGCCAAACTCGATGCGAGGTTCGGAGCTACGCTTTTATGCGCGCGTCCACTTTTAACCCTTAGGCGATCGTCCGCTGTCGACCCAAAGCGGACATTGCGGGTCGAACTTCCACGCCGTAGCCTCGCGGCTATGCAGGTGCGCTATCCATCAAGCTGGGCGTCTCTGAGCCACCCTTGGGTAAGAGCCGAGTTGCTCCTTACCCTTGAAGAACTCTCCGCTGCCGATCCCCGGGAGCAATGGGTATCTGAACGGCAGAGGAAGATGGTTTCCGGCATCAACCAAGTCATTCACTTCCTCTTTGACGACCACGGTTTTGGCGAAGCTGACGTGGGCGCAACGCTCCTGAATCGACAAGAGCTGGCTCTGATCGATGCATTGAAGGGCGAACTTGATCCAATCATTGATGAGCGCCCTCAGGGAGACGACAACTACTTCGTCACTCACCGCCTCTGGCCGAAAGTCACTGCGGCTGCCGTAGCTGCTTGCGACGCGTTCAAGCGAGCCTGACGAACGTCCGCTTTCCGCCCTCAGGCGACCGTCCGCTGTCGACCCTTAGCGGACATCTAACCCTTTAGACTGATCGCATAAGCTTCGGCCTCGCCGGTCCTTGCCTCAGGCCCAAGATCGCTAATGCCGAAAGGGCAAGTCCGCTCGTCATGACATAGGCTATTCCGACGGCATCAATCAGCCATCCCTTGATAAGCCCTGAGCCCGCCAGCATTGGTGTCACGCAGGAGAATCCGACGTACGTGCAATAGGCAACCGACGCATAAATGGCCGCTTGATTGGTCATGTCGATCAGGGCGACCCTCTTGATGTTCATCAAGGAGCCGATAGCCATTGCAGGAATCGCGAACGGCCAAAGCAAACTATTTTGCCAGGCCAGCATACCCGTCGAAAGAAGAACAGCCATCGTGATTATGTATCGCAAGCGCGTCGCCGCCGCCCATGATGCGAGGTTGTGAAGTTTGGTCATCAGCCTGTTCCGATAAGCTTGGCTATGATGATTGTGGTCGCACGCCCCGCGTCCGCTTCCCACCCCTAGCGGACCTCAGGAATGTCAGCTTCCGGCTTCGCTGCAGAGCCTCCATCCCACATAGCAAAACGCCCGCTACCGTTGCCGATCGCGGGCGTCTCGATCTCAATGTGTCAGCCGGTGACTATTTCTTGGCGCGGCCGGCGGCGGCGCGGGCGGGTTTGCGGCCGCCCTGGCCCAGGCCCATCTGCTTGGCCAGTTCCGAACGGGCCTTGGCATAGTTGGGGGCGACCATGGGGTAGTCCTTGGGAAGGTTCCACTTGGCGCGGTATTCTTCGGGGCTGATGTTGTATTTGGTGCGCAGGTGACGCTTCAGCGACTTGAACTTGCGGCCGTCTTCCAGGCAGATCAGGAAGTCGGGGGTGATCGACTTGCGCACCGAAACGGCGGGTTCCTTGACCTCGGGCTCGACTTCGACGACGCCGGTCGAGATTTGCGACAGGGCGGCATGGATGCTGGAAATCAGGCCGGGGACTTCGGTCACCTGGACATTGTTGTTGCCGACATAGGCCGACACGATGTCCGCCGTCATTTCCAGAAGTTGTGCGTTGTCTTCCATGGTCCGTGCCCCAGATGATGTGGTCAGATATTCTGACCGGATCGACAGATCAGAACGATCCGACGTTGCAGTGGCTATTAGGTTTCTTTGTTCTTGAACGCAACACTGTAGCCGACATCGGCTTCAATGCGTGTGAAGCACAGGACTGATTGTTCCAGGCTTCTAGACTGATCAGCGGCCGAAATTATCGGCCAGGGCCAGCATCGCGGCCCGTTCTGACGGCGAATATTCGTTCTGCATCTCTTCATCGCCGTCGCGGATGGCTCGCAGCAGGGCCGGCGTCAGCGCCGAGGACAGCGACCAGTTCCAGTAGCGCAGCACGGTCTGTGCCCGGTCCACCGCCAGCATGTCATAGGTGACCTGGACGCGTTCCCAGGCGGGAGAGACCTCGCCGCTGGCCGTAACCTCGGGCCGTTTCATCGACCGCCACAGGGCCGCCAGATCGCCCTTGGTCAGACCCGTCGCCTTGCACAGAATGGCCAGGGGCTCGCCGCCCGCATCGCCCAGTATCTTGGCCCCCGTCAGCGGCTTGACCCCCGACAGATAGGCGATCTCGGCGGCCACCTCACGGTTCAACCCGATCTCGGCGGCCGCGGCGATGGCCTGTTCCAGCCCGCCATAGGGACTGCGCTCGACAGCCGCGCGGTTGCGCTGGCGCCGCTCGATGAACTGCAGCGCCTTGCGCGACACCGGATCCTGCCAGCCCTCGTCGGCGGCCATGGCGAAGATGTCCTCCGACACCTCCTGCATGACTTCGCGCGAGACGGCGAACCGCTGAAGGATGGTGCGCCGGTCGTCGGGTCCGCACCACCAGAACATGACATAGGCCGCCGAGGGCCGCAGTTCGGGACGCTTCAGCAGATGTTCGCACAGCACGACGTTGTGACGGCTCAGGCTGACGACACCCTCGATCGCGGACTGGCCCAGCCGGGCCGTGCGGTTCTTCAGCACCGCCTCGATGACGTCGCTTTCGCCGAAGCTCATGACGGTTTCCGTGACGACCTCGCTCAGGCCCTTGCGCTCGGCCATGAGCAGCCGGTGTTCACGGCCGGTGTCGCGCGCGCAGGCGGCCAGGTCCGCATCGCTCAGCGAGGCACAGTTCTCGATCAGCAGGCCCGCAATCTCGGGTTCGTCGCGCAGCAGCATCCGCGCCAGAGCATTGGGCAGTTCCGACAGCGGGGCCAGCCGCTGGGCCACGCGCTTGCGGTCCTCGGTCGTGGCCAGGCTGAGCATCTCGACCAGCAGATCGCCCGTCACCGCCCGCTCGAACGCATTGATCCGGCTGGCCGGCAGGGACACGACATCGGCCAGCCGCTTCAGCAGGGCATGCCGCGCGCGGAACTCCCCTAGCGGGTTCGCCTCGTCAGAAAGGGTGGCCGGTTCGGACATAGGCAGCGAGCCTAGCCCGGACGCGGTTAACCGGGAATGGATGCCTCGGCCGCGCACTTCTGATCGTAAAAGGGCAACAGCTCCGCCCAGCGAATATCCATGCCCAGTTCCGCACGCGCCGCCTCGACGGCCTCGGCGCTGTCGACGCTACTGCGGTCGAAGGCCCCGTCTCGGCAGGGGCGGTGGGTGCCATAGACCTGCAGACCGGTACGGGCCATGCTGACCCGGTCCACCATGGCGCTATAGTCGAACGCGCTCAGCTCGCCACGCTGGTAGGCGGCGCGCACGTCGGGCAGCCAGCGCTCGCGCAACTCCGTGCCACCGTCTTCGTCGGGCGCATGCTGGACGATCAGCCATATGGCCTTCTGGAAGTCAGAACTCCCGGTCGGCCAGCCATGACGATCGAGGATAGCTTCTACTCTGGGCAGGTTGTCGGCATCGACTTCCTTCCAGATGGCCTGGCATTGATACGGCGTCGCGGCCGCGCCGTAGCGGGCCTGACAGTCGAGGTTCAGCAAAGCATCCTGCCGGACCGCCTGATCCGCCGCACGGCGAAATCCCAACTCCTGAACCAGACAATCCCGATCATCCAGGCTGCACGCCAGGGCATGCGCCGCGTGCAGGCTGGCCAGAGGCGAGGTCGGCCCAGGTGCTTCCTGCTGCGCCAGCAGGGCGAAGGCGAGCAACGCCGAGGCCAGCAAACTACAACCCCTCGAACAGCGCCGTACTCAGATACCGCTCCGCGAAGCTGGGGATGATGGCCACAATGGTCTTGCCAGCGTTTTCGTCCAGGGCGGCCAGGCGGAAAGCGGCCAGGACGGCGGCACCGGAGCTGATGCCGACGGGAATGCCCTCGGCGCGGGCGACCTTGCGGGCCATGTCGAAGGCGTCGTCATTGGAGACCTGTTCCACCCCGTCGATGACCGAACGGTCGACGATGGAAGGGACGAAGCCCGCGCCGATGCCCTGGATCTTGTGCGGGCCCGGCTCGCCGCCCGACAGGACGGGGCTGGCGGTGGGCTCGACCGCGATCATGCGCAGCGAAGGCTTTTTCGCCTTCAGCGCCTGACCCACGCCGGTGATGGTGCCGCCGGTGCCGACGCCGGCGATGATGATGTCCACCGCGCCGCCCGTGTCATTCCAGATTTCCTCGGCGGTCGAGACCTTGTGGATGGCGGGGTTAGCGGGGTTGTCGAACTGGGCCGGGCTGACGGCACCTGGGGTGCGGTCCAGCAGTTCCTGGGCCATGGCGATGGCCCCCTTCATGCCTTTTTCAGCCGGGGTCAGCACCAGCTCGGCCCCCAGCAGGGCCAGCATCTTGCGGCGCTCGATCGACATGCTCTCGGGCATGGTCAGGATCAGCTTGTAGCCCTTGGCGGCGGCGACAAAGGCCAGGGCGATGCCGGTGTTGCCGGATGTCGGCTCGATCAGGACCCCGCCGGGCTTGAGGCGGCCAGACTGTTCCAGCGCCTCGATCATGGCCACCCCGATCCGGTCCTTGACCGACGACACGGGGTTGAAAAACTCCAGCTTGGCCAGAACTTTGGCCTTGGGCTGATACTCCGCCGACAGGCGCGGCAGGCCCACGATGGGGGTGTCGCCGATGGTGTCCAGGATGGAGTCATAGACCTTGCCCCGACCGGCTTTCAGGTGGCGCGAGGCGTCATAGGCGATGTCGGTCATGGGGTGGCTCTGTCGCTGTCGGAGATGAAGTGCACTGTAGAAAATCGAGTGCACTGTGTGCACTCGGGCGATGCGGACGCTGACTGGCGTTAGACATAGCGCAGCGGTCCCTCGGCACAAGGCGGGCCTGTGTCGGATAACGCGTCATCGGCGTGAACCGATCCGGCGCGAACCCCTATCCGTAAAGGCGAAGACCTGTGCTTAAGGGGCCCGATGATACGTCCCTCTTCCCGCCCGTCCCTTGCCGCCGCCCTGCCCTATCTGGCCCTGCTGGGCGGGATGCTGTCGCTGGCAGTGGGCACGTCGTTCGCCAAGTCGCTGTTTCCGGTGGTGGGGGCAGAGGGGACCTCGGCGCTACGGGTCGGGCTGTCGGCGCTGGTGCTGGTGGCGATCTGGCGGCCGTGGCGGTTCGCTCTGGGTCGGGCGGATGCGAAAGGGGTGCTGCTGTACGGCCTGGTTCTGGGGCTGATGAACCTGTGCTTCTACATGTCGCTGCGGACCATTCCGCTAGGGCTGGCCATCGCCATCGAGTTCGCCGGGCCTCTGACGCTGGCGCTGATCCATGCGCGCAAGGCCATCCATTTCGTCTGGATCGCCTGTGCCGTCGCAGGCCTAGGCCTGCTGTTGCCGATCCGGGGCGGGCTGGAGGCGCTGGACCCGGTCGGCGTGGCGTTCGCAGCGGCGGCGGGTCTGTTCTGGGCTTTGTACATCGTCTTCGGCAAGCGGCTGTCGCACATGCACGCCGGCCAGTCGGTGGCCCTGGGCATGAGCACGGCGGCGGTGGTCATCCTGCCCTTCGGGGTGGCCAGTGCCGGTGCCGCCCTGCTGGCCCCGTCCGTCCTGCTGATCGGCCTGGGGGTCGCCCTGGTGTCCAGCGCCCTGCCCTATTCGCTGGAGATGATCGCCCTGCGCCATATCCCCAAACGCACCTTCGGCGTTCTGCTGTCGGGGGAACCGGCCATCGGCGCAGTGGCGGGACTGATCCTGCTGCACGAACAGCTCAGCGGGCTGCAATGGCTGGCCATCGGCTTTATCGTCGTGGCCTCGGTCGGGGCGATCCTGACGAAGGGACCGCGCGATCCAGTGCTGGCAGAGCCCGTCGTGCCCGCCTAGGCTGCCCGTCAGTCGAGTAAACCTGGTGGTCGTGTGATGCTCTCAACAGCCTTGATCCTGTCGGTCCTCCTTCCCCATCAGGAGGTGGTCATGCGAACGAGCAGGCCGCCGCTGCCTGTTGTGGTCTCGACATCGAGCGAAGTCGTGTGTCGGGGGCGACGAGTATCGATCGAGGGTCTGAACGGGTGGGGGTCTGACTTCGAGGGGCCACGCATCCGCTACAACGGACGGCGGGTCGATATCTCGCCGGAACTGGCAGACTTCTTTGTCGGCGAGTCGGCCGCAACTTTTCGGGTTTCCGGCACATGCCCTGAAAGCGGACCGGGGGTGACGCTGATCATCTATCGCGCCTCCGCCGCAATCGATGGATCCGTCTCCTACGCGATCAGAGGCATCGACGTGGAACGAAACGGCCGCGTGATCGACAAGGGCAGCGAGATCACGGCAGACCCGGACGCCTTCTGGTTTCGCTAGCATCGACATCGTGACGTCGATGGGCAAGCGGGCGAGCCGGTCGCGCCGGCCTGAGCAAAACCGCGACGGGATGACTGCTTGCCACCTCCGATCCTGGGCGTAGGGTCCTGTTCGGGGGACGACGGAGCGAATGGCCTACGAACTGGACGAAGACGGTATCAGCCTGAGGGACTCCATCGTCCGCAGTCCGATCGCGTCGGTCGTCAGCGACCCGCGTCTGCCGGACAATCCGATCATCGCGGTCAACCAGGCCTTCTGCGAGCTGACCGGCTATAGCGACGGCGAGATCCTGGGCCGCAACTGCCGGTTTCTGGCCGGGCCGGCGACCGAGCCATGGCTGACCGAACGCATCCGACAGGGTACGCGGGATCGGCGGGCGACCCTGGTCGAAATCCTGAACTACAAGCGCGACGGCCAGCCGTTCCGCAATGCCGTTCTGGTGGCGCCGGTCTTCACGCCCGATGGTGAGCTGGAGTATTTCCTCGGCTCCCAGGTCGAGCTGGAGCCGGATGCGGTCGGCCCCTCCTCCAGCCGTCACCACCATGCGGTCGAGGTGGTGCGGACGCTTTCGCCGCGACAGCGCGAAATCCTGCAACAGATCGCCACCGGCCATCGCAGCAAGCAGATCGCCTACAACCTGTCGCTCAGCGAAAAGACGGTGAAGATGCACCGCGGCCTGATCCTGGAAAAGATCGGCACGCATAACGTCGCGGACGCCATCCGCCTGGCCGTCGAGGCCGGCCTCTAAGGGCGGCGACACTCCGGGTACGGCCTAAAGGCCGTATGGCGCAGACGGGCTTAAAGGCTGACGGTTCTCCAGCAAGGCCAGACAAGGGCCGACTGGAGGATTCACAATGCCAACCATCGACGTCGGGCAGTACCTGCTCGTCTACAACGCCTTTTCTTTCACCTTCGCCACCATGGCGGCGGCCACCCTGTTCCTGTGGCTGAGCCGCTCGCAGGTCGGTCCCGCCTACCGCTCGGCCCTGGTCATCTCGGGGCTGGTGACCGCCATCGCCGCCTATCACTACTTCCGGATCTTCGAGAGCTGGGAGTCCGCATACGAGGTCCGCAACGGCGTGATCCAGGTCACCGGCCTGGCGTTCAACGACGCCTATCGCTATGTCGACTGGCTGCTGACCGTGCCGCTGCTGCTGATCGAGCTGATCCTGGTCATGCGGCTGTCGCAGGCCGAGACCATGTCCAAGTCGGTCAAGCTGGGCTTTGCCGCGGCGCTGATGATCGTGCTGGGCTATCCGGGCGAGATCGCCGACGACAATGTCACGCGCGCCATCTGGGGCACGCTGTCTACCGTGCCGTTCCTGTACATCGTGTGGGAGCTGTTCAAGGGTCTGGGGGCTTCGATCGAGCGCCAGCCGGAAAGCGTCAAGGGCCTGATCAAGTCGGCCCGCATGCTGACCTTCGCCTCCTGGGGCTTCTATCCCATCGTCTACATGATCCCCTTCACCAACATGGGGGGCGGCAGCGTCGAGACGGCGGTCCAGATCGGCTACACCATCGCCGACATCATCGCCAAGGCCGGTGTGGGCGTGCTGGTCTACATCATCGCGGTCCGCAAATCGGCGGTCGAATACGGTGAGCCGGGCCACACGGTCACCACCGCGTCCTGACGGCGTCAGGCGGATACGACGTCCGGACGGGTTCGCGCCCGTCCGGACAGTGTCGCAACAGGAGGCATTGCGATGCCTGTCACCTTTGCATCGAGACCGGGGTTGCCACGATCACTGTCGGGGTCGACGCTGGGGGTCGGGGCGCTCGCCCTCTCCCTTCTGGCGCTGGCCGCCGGGGTGCCGCTATCGGGCGGCATGGCCACGGCCGTCGCCTGTCTGGCCTTGCTGGTGTTCGGCCTGCCGCATGGCACGCTGGACCTCGAGATCATTCGCGCGCAGCAGGCGGGGCCGTGGACCGGGATGATCACCCTGGTTCTTCTGTACCTGGGACTGGCGGCGGCCATGTACGGCCTGTGGCGAGCCGAGCCGGTGCTGGCCCTGGGGGCATTCATCACCATCGCCGTCGCGCATTTTTCCGAAGACTGGGACGGGGCGGGCCCCGTCATCCTGCGGGCCGGTCTGGCCCTGGCCCTGCTGGCCGCACCGACGCTGCTGCACCGGGTCGAACTGGACGCCACCTTCATCGGTCTGACGGACAGGGCGGGCGCATCGGCGGTGACGGACGGACTGATGCTGGTCCTGCCGGTGGCCGTCGGACTGGGTCTGATCGCCATTGCCTCGCTGTGGCAGGCCGGGCGGCGTGATCAGGCCATCGGGGGGCTGGCGGCCCTGACCGGCATGCTGATCCTGCCGCCGATCATAGGCTTTGCGCTGTATTTCTGCCTGTTCCATTCGCCTCGGCATTTCCGTGAAAGCCTGCTGACGCTGAAGTGGCGCGGGGTCGCGACCTGGGGCTGGGTCGTCGTGCCGCTGACGCTGGCGGCGGGGGCGATCGGGGTGCTGGTCTTCGGCCTGGAGATTCGCGCGGCCCTGCCCGAGCGGATCATGGCGGCCAGCTTCATGACCCTGTCGATCCTGACGGTGCCGCACATGCTGGTACCGCCGCTGATCGCGACCCTTTCGAAACTGCGACAGCCCCACACGCTCAAGACGGAAACGGCCTGAAAGGACGACGCCCATGAAGATCAAGGACGGAGCCGAGGTTCGCAGCAAGTCCGCCGCGTTCGAAGCGGTGGACAGCGTCGTCGCCTTCACCCCCTGTTAACCACGATCACCCATCCGTAGAGGCAGTATTTGCCGGGCTGGCCCAGCGCGGCCTTCGGGGTCCTCTGCATCGTGCGCTCACTCACCGCCGCCGTCGAAGCGATCGATCCGCTGGTCGTGACCGGCAAGGTCGCGGGGGTGAACGGTCTGCTGATCGAGTCCAAGGGCGGGCTGTCGCGGCTGTCGGTCGGGGCGCGGGCGGAGATCCAGCGCGGGCGCGGTCTCAATCCCCTGCCGGCCGAGGTCGTGGGGTTCCGCGATGCCAAGGCCCTGCTGATGCCGTTCGGCCCGGTCGAGGGCGTGGCGCCCGGGGCCGACATCCGCATCATCGACAGTGCCGCCAGCGTGCGGCCGACCACCGCCTGGCTGGGCCGGATCATCGACGCCTTCGGCCAGCCGATCGACGGCAAGGGCCCCCTGCCCCAGGGCCCGGCGGCCTATCCCCTGCGCGCCCCGCCGCCGCCCGCTCATTCGCGCGGACGCGTGGGCGAGCGGCTGGACCTGGGCGTGCGGTCGATGGACGTCTTCACCACCACCTGCCGGGGTCAGCGACTGGGCATCTTTGCCGGCTCGGGCGTCGGCAAGTCGGTGCTGCTGTCCATGCTGGCCAAGGAGGCCACATGCGACGTCGTCGTGGTCGGCCTGATCGGCGAACGGGGCCGGGAGGTACGCGAGTTCGTCGAGGAGACCCTGGGCGAAGAGGGCCTACGCCGGGCCGTCGTGGTCGTGGCGACGTCGGACGAACCCGCGCTGAAGCGCCGCCAGTCCGCCTATATGACCATGGCGATCAGCGAATACTTCCGGGATCAGGACCTGGAGGTGCTGTGCCTGATGGACAGCGTCACCCGCTTTGCCATGGCCCAGCGCGAGATCGGTCTGGCCGCGGGCGAGCCGCCGACGACCAAGGGCTACACCCCCACCGTCTTCACCGAACTGCCCAAACTGCTGGAGCGGGCCGGGCCGGGGCCGGTGCGGGCCGACGGCACGACGGCGGGGCCGATCACCGCCCTGTTCACCGTGCTGGTGGACGGCGGGGACCATGACGAGCCGATCGCCGATGCCGTACGCGGTATCCTGGACGGCCACATCGTCATGGACCGCAAGATCGCCGAGCGAGGGCGTTTCCCCGCCATCGATGTGCTGAAATCCGTCAGCCGCACCCTGCCCGCCTGCCAGACGCCGCCCGAGCGCGAGCTGAACAAGCGCGCCCGCCAGTGCCTGAGCGCCTATGCCAACATGGAAGAGCTGATCAAGATCGGGGCTTACCGGACCGGTGCCGACCCCATCGTCGACCGCGCCATCGCCCTGAATCCGGCGCTGGAAGCCTTCCTGGGCCAGGACAAGGACGATCACACGCCTTTGGCCGAATCCTTCAACCGGTTGGAAAGCATTCTGAACCAAGGTCTGATCCAGTGACCCTGGCTGGTGGAACGAGAGAGTACGCATGACGACCTGGGCGCAATCGCTGATCCGCATTTCCAACTACGAGGTCGAGACGCTGCAGAAGCGTCTGGCCGAGATCAGCGATCGCAAGGTGAAGACGGAAATGCGTCTGGCCATGCTGGAGGCCGAGGCCGAGGGCGAGCAGGACCGCGCCCGTCAGGACGTCGACGCCGCCATGATGCTGCGGGCCTATCTGAACGGCTGGAAGCAGAAGAAGGCCGCCGTCCAGGCCGACGTCGCCGCCATCGAAGCCGAGGAAGAAGGGGCGCGCGACGCCCTGACCAGCGCCTTCGAAGAGCTGAAGAAGTTCGAACACGTCGCCGAAACCACCCGCCTGAACGCCCTCCTCGCCGCCGGCAAGCGCGAGACGGCCGCGTTCGACGAGATGGGATTGCGGCGGCGGGCCGTATAAAGGCCGATGCCCAAAGAGCGAGCCCTTGGCCACAGGCTCGCATGGGGCTTGCAATGGCCCTTCTATGCCGCCGCGATTGTTAGCGCCGGCAGCGGATTGATGGTCATTGCCGGCTTGTTTACCGGCGCACCACTCTCGGATTTGCAATCGGCCAGTTTGGCCTGCTTGGCAGCGGCAGCGTGTGCCATCGCTCTTCATTGGTTTCGGAAAGTCCTGACCAGACGCGGTCCTGCCGCATGATCAATCGCCGCCTCCTCCTCACCGCGCCCATCGCCCTCGCCGCCTGCGACCGCTTCGCCTCCGCCGCGCCCGCGCCGGGGCCGGAGGCCGCGCCGTTGAAGGACATCCTGCCGTGTCCGTTCGGGGCGACGGGGATGACCTGGCAGCTGGATCAGGCGGACTGGATCGCCCAGACGCTGAAACACTGTTCCCAGCTGACGCCGGAGTGGGAGCAGAAGATGGAGCGGACCCTGGGGCCCGGCTTCACCTATGATTTCGAGCCGTCGGACCGCGTCGTCGGCTTTGCCCGCGACAACGGCCTGCGCGTCCATGGCCATACGGTCATCTGGTATTCGCAAGGGGCCGAGGTGTTCGACGACGCCTCCGTGCCGCGCGATCGGTTCGCCGCCGAATACGACCGCTACATCTCCACCTTCGTGGGTCGCTACAAGGGTCAGATGGCGGGCTGGGACGTGGTCAACGAGCCGGTGGCCGAGGACGGCGAGGGCCTGCGCGACTGTCACTGGAGCCGGGCGCTGGGCATGGACGGCTATATGGTCCGTGCCTTCGAACAGGCGAAGGCGGCCGATCCGGACGCGGTCCTGTTCTTGAACGAATACAATCTGGAGAACATCCCGAAGAAGGGCGCGACCTTCCTCAAGCTGGTCGAGCGGCTGCTGAAACTGGGCGCGCCCATCGGCGGCATCGGCACCCAGTCGCACCTGGATATCGAAATCCCGGCGGGTCAGATCACGACCTTCATGAGGGACGCCGCGTCCCTTGGCCTGCCGATCCATGTGTCCGAGCTGGATTTCCCGATGCAGCGCGAGGGGCGGATGCCCGACCTGCGCAGCGTCGCCGACAAGCGGGCACAGCAGGTGGCGCGCGTGGGCGAACTGGCGGAGGCGTTCATGGCCTTGCCGGAGCGCCAGCGTTACGCCTTCACCACCTGGGGCCTGCGCGACATCGACAGCTGGCTGGTCCGCGTGGGCAAGAGCAGCGACAGCCCCCTGCTGCTGGACGCCGAGGGCCGGGCCAATCCGGCGTATCAGGCGGTGGTGGCGGCGGTGGGCTAGGACCCAACCAGCACCTTCTTCGCCGCCTTCAGCACGCGCTCCGCCGGCAGGTCGTTCATGTGCTGGATGGCCTGGTTCAGGCGCGGGTCGATCTTGCGGTATTCCTCGACCGAGCGAGGACCGCGCACGGCGATGCCGGTCCAGGGACCGCGTTCGGCCTCGTCCGACGGGCCAAAAGCGGCGACCACGGGCGCGCCCGCCGCCGTGGCCAGATGGGTCCACAGCGAATCCGGCCCCAGATACAGCGCTGCACGCCCCAACAGGGCCACGGCCTGCAAGGGTGTCAGTCGGCCGACCAGTTCGGTCGCCCGGCCCCGGCTGACCGCCAGGCGAATGGTGTGGGCGTCGTCGCGGTCCTTTTCATCGCCCAGGATCAGCAGCCGTCCGCCCGCCAGCGGACCGTCGTCGGCGATCAGGGGTGCGGCGACCTTGGCATAGCGTTCGGCGGGCCAGTGCCGACCCATCCAGTCGGTGCCGGGGGCTACGGCGATGATGGGGCCGGTGATCGCAGGGATCAGGGCGTCGACAGTCGCCTGGGTTTCCTCCGACACGAACAGGCGGGGTGACGGGATATCGTCCAGGTGCAGCACCCGGGCGGCCAGCTCGACGGCATGCACGCCCGCCTCGCCCGGACCGCGTACGGCCCGCTTCTGGCGCTTCAGCTTGCCGGAAATGGTCGAGCCGCGCATGTCGACCACCAGCCCCCAGCGGGTGTCGCGCACCTGGTTCCACAGGCCCAGCCAGTCCAGCCGCGTCTCCTTGTCCAGCACGATCAGGCGGCGCAGGCGCGGGGTGTCGGCGAACAGCGGTGCGCTGGTCCTGGACCCCACGATGGTGAAGTCCGCCGTCGGCATCGCCTCGACCAGATAGGCCAGCACGCCGGACGACAGGACGGCATCCTCCGGGCTGGCCTCGGCAATGTACAGAATGGGGAAACGGGCCGACATGACTGGACCGTATACGGATTCTCGACCGGGGATCAGGGGGTGCGCAACTGTCCCCAGCTATGGTCGGCGGGGACGAGGGCCCCTATCTAGGCCCCATGACGCAGATCGCCCGCCTGAACAGCCGCGCCCTGATCCGGGTGTCGGGCCCCGATGCCCGCCCGTTCCTGCACAATCTGCTGACCCAGGATGTGGAGACGCTGGCGGAGGGGGGCCTGCGGTATGGTGCCCTGCTGTCGCCGCCGGGGCGGCTGCTGTTCGACCTCTTCCTGTGGGGCGAGGCGGAAGGTGTGGTGCTGGATGTGGCGGCGGACCGGCGCGAGGCGTTGATCCAGCGGCTGTCGATGTATCGCCTGCGCTCGAACGTGCAGATCGCGGCGCTGGACGAGGCGGTATTCGCCGCCTGGGACGGCGAGGCGGCGGGGTTCGTGGCGGACCCGCGACTGTCGGCGCTGGGTGGCCGGGCCTGGGGCCGCGATGTCGAGACGACGGCGAGCGAGGACGACTATCGCGCCCACGGCATTCGGCACGGCGTGCCCGATCCGGCGCTGGACACGGTGCAGGACAAGACCTGGCCGATCGAGGCCAACTTCGACCTGCTGAACGGCATCGACTTCCACAAGGGCTGCTTCATTGGCCAGGAGACCGCCTCGCGTATGCACCGGCGCGGCACGGTCAAGAACCGGATGATGGGCCTGACCTTCGACGGGCCGCCGCCACCATTCGGGGCCGAGGTGCTGAACGGCGACCTGCGGGCGGGCGAGGTGATGGGCGGGCACGAGGGTGCCGCCATCGCCCTGTTGCGCGTCGACCGGCTGGACGGGGCGCTGAGCGTCGACGGACGACCCGTCACCGCCCATTGGCCCGAATGGATGTCGCGCGACGTCGGCTGACCTCGACAGCGACACCCCATCCCTTTCGCCGGACGCCCTCAACCGCTAACAGACGCCGCACATGACCGACGCCGCCGTATCCCTTCCTCCCGTCAAGGCCAGCCCCTTCCATGAACTGGAGGTGCTGTCGGTGCGCCACTGGACCGATCAGCTGTTCAGCTTCCGCATTGCCCGGCCCGAGGATTTCCGCTTCCGCTCCGGCGAGTTCGTGATGATCGGCCTGCCGGGCGAGGATGGCGGCAAGCCGATCCTGCGCGCCTATTCCATCGCCAGCCCGCACTGGGACGAGGAGCTGGAGTTCCTGTCCATCGCCGTGCCCGACGGCCCGCTGACGTCGCGCCTGGTCAAGATCAAGCCGGGGGACACCGTCCTGATGGGCAAGAAGCCGACCGGCACCCTGGTGCTGGATGCCCTGACGGGCGGAGAACGGCTGTGGCTGATCGGGACGGGCACGGGTCTGGCCCCCTGGCTGTCGGTCGCGCGGGACCCGGACACCTATGCCCGGTTCGGCCAGGTCATCGTCTGCCATACGGTGCGCAATGTGGCCGATCTGGCATACCGCGATTTCTTCACCGCCGGCATCCATGACGACCCCCTGATCGGCGAGGAGGCCAGGGCCCAGCTGGTCTATTATCCGACCGTGACGCGCGAGCGGTTCGAGACGCCGGGAAGGATCACCGAACGGATCAAGTCGGGCGACGTCTTCGCCGATCTGGGCCTGCCCATCGGCTTTTCGCCCAATACCGACCGGGTCATGCTGTGTGGGTCGATGGCCATGATCAAGCAAGCTGGCGAATTATTGGAAACCTATGGCCTGAAGGAAGGCTCCAACGCCGAACCGGGCGACTATGTGCTGGAGCGCGCCTTTGTCGGATGACCGCTATAAATCCGCTCATCCCGGCGAAAGCCGGGACCCAGTATTTTGGGTGAACGGTGCGACCGTGTTGGCAAACCCTTCAGTCCTGAAATGCCTGCGTCAAGCTGGACAGAACTGGGTCCCGGCTTTCGCCGGGACGAGCGGAGCGTTTTAAGTGGGCGCTCCCAAAAGCATCACCATTGATTCCCGCACAGCCCCGGAAGCCTGCGAAACGATGGCCCAGGTGCGCCAGGGCGTCGACGCCCTCGACCGCGCCCTGGTCACCCTGCTGGCCGAGCGGCAGCGCTACATGCACGCCGCCGCCCGCATCAAGCCCAGTCGCGACGTGGTCCATGACGACGCCCGCATCGAGGATGTCGTGACCAAAGTGTTGGCCGCCGCCCAGCCCGCCGGCCTGTCGCCCGACATCGCCGAACCCGTCTGGCGCACCCTGATCGACCGCTGCATCGCCCACGAGCTGGCGGTCTGGGACCGGACGCGAGGCTAGGCTCTCAAGCTCTTCAGCATCAGCGCGTGGCGATAGGCGGCCACGTCGGCCAGAGCCGAATCCAGGGCATCGCGCACCCGGTCAAGCCGGGGCGAGACGGTGGCCCTGGTCTCACCCTCGGCCCGCGCACACGCCTCGGCCAGGGCCTTGGCCCCGATCCCGGCTGCAGCCCCCCGGATCGTATGCACTGCATCGCGCCAGCCGTCGTTTCGCGCATCCAGCATCGGCGACCAGAGCGAGGCCTGCTGGACAAACAGACCCAGCACCTCCTCGCCGATAGCGTCATCACCGGCCGTCATGGCTTCCAGCACGGTGAAATCCACCGCCCCCGATATGTCGCGCAATGCCATGTCGTTCACTCCCGGCTACGCAACGGTGGTTATCATGATTGCCAGCTTGACCGTAAGCCACCTGCGACAAACCGGAACGCCGGATCGAAACGCCTTGCCTTGACCGCCGTTGCCCTCTACATCCGCCCGTTCTCGCCAGTCCCGCCCAGGGACAACCGGGACGGCACGGGCCTTGCGAGGCCTGCCCCGACGACATGGTACGGGTGATTAGCTCAGTTGGTAGAGCAGCTGACTCTTAATCAGCGGGTCGTAGGTTCGAACCCTACATCACCCACCATCGTTTTTCCTTATAAATCATCATCTTACCCCACCGGCCGAGCCAAGGTCGCCAGAACAATCCGGCAACTGTGAGACTTCGACAAAGTCTCACGTGAGACTTCGGCGCTTCAAGGGCTGTTGATGTTCCGCTTTCGTTCTTGCCATCTTGGACGCTGCAGCCTATCCGCCCGTCCGGGTCGTGGCGCGACGAAGGATGATGACATGGACACGATGAAAGCCGACCAGCTGCGCCGCCTGGTCGAGGGCTTGGCGATCGACACGGCCGACGGCCGCGCGGGCGTGCGCGCCATACTGCGCGAGGTCGAGGAGACGACGCCCGGCACCCTGCAGCAGATGGCCGACCGCCTGGCGCTGCGTCGTCAGGGGCTGTCGCCTCTCACCCATTGACGTCGCTTCAGGCTGGCCGCCTCGGCTACCTGGTCGATCACCGGCGCAAGGTCGTGTGGTGGTGCGAGGTCTGCCAGACGATGGGCGACGTCGATCTGGCCCCGATCGCGGCCGCCAAGGGGCCGGACTTCTCACTGACCAACAAGCGGCCGCCCTGCCGCGTAGCCGGATGCCCCGGCCGCGTCCGGTTTGAGGATCGCACATCGATGTGGCCGGTGTTCCTGGTCAGCATCGATCATAGCTATCAGGCCTGGTGGGACTACAACGCCGCCGAACGCGATCGGCTGGAAAGCCTCGGCTATCGGATGCTCGACGGCAAATGGGTCCAGCCCCATGACAAAGCCCCCGCCGGGGGGAACGGCGGGGGCTAGGTCAATCAAGAGAGAAAACGGGAAGGCGCATATTGCCGGGCCACCTTCCGCATCAGCCGGCTCTGCAAGTTCAATGGCAGAACACCGATCTGGGTTCCCTCGCTTTTAGATTGAAGACAGGGCGGTGCCGATAATTGTGAGGATCACACCTATGATCGACGCATCCAGATTGCCGATCGACTGGGTACGCAGGCTGGCTTCAATCTTTTCGGCCCTCGCTGATTGCTCGGTCACCAGTTTCTGCATTTCTACTTGCAGCCCTTCGATGCCTTTCCAGATTTCAGCCCGTCGGGCGACTTCCTCTTCCTTGTGCAGCTCTATGACGCGCTCGATGTAATTCATCCGAGAGTGGGGGTCGTTCCGATCATAACTGATAGCGGTGCCGGCCACTAAGTCTGGTGCGTCTATCGTGAACGATGCCCCTTCCGCACTGAGAACATAAGTACGGGGTCGGAGATGACGCCAGAGGTCGGATAGCCAAGTCCGGGCACCCTTAAAGGGATGCGTCGAAAACTCATTGGCCGTCCGAAATATTTGCCAGACCACTAGAAGCAGGCCGACGATTTGCAGGGCTCCGCCTACCCAATCAGCCTCCTTGCCCTCAGGTGCGAACCTTTTTGCTACTAGCACCACGGCTGCCAGGATCAGAACAGCAAGGACCGTTGGCCACGGTCGGACCAAGATTTTCAACAGGCCTTGCCACCAGCTAAGCCTCTTCAACTGCTTCATTGCCTGCTGCCCAGTCGATCAGTTCCAGTAAAGCTGATGGACACGATCGAACTGCGTTTTGCAATCTGACGAAGCGTTACGCCCTCGAAGCTTACGCGGGCGAGAAGCCGATGGTCATGGCGGTGATCGCCCCGGCCGTCACGGGCGTGTTGTTGGTGTTGCCCGCTCCGGTGACCAAGGCAAACGATATGCCGACCGGAAACAGCCGACCCTTTGTGTCGATGACATTGGCACCGGGGGCCAGAGCCAGCACCGTGCGCGCCAGGTCCGTCGTCGGATCGGGCGACCGGGTCAGGTTGTAGAGCTTCAGATAGATCACGGACGCCGTGGTGTTGAAGGCGCGGACCTGCACAAGGGCGTTCTGACCCGTGCCGATCAGCTCGGCATTGTTGTTGGCCGCGCTGCTGTCCTTGAAGAACTCGGTCGCCAGCACCTGTCGGGACAGAATGGCCAGGGCGGCCGCATCATTGGCGGCCGAGGGGCCGGGCGTAGGGGCACCTTCGGCATCGACCAGCTGGACGCGGCGGACGGCACTCAGGGTCTGGGCAGGCATGGTCGTCTCCTAGCGAACGTCCGGGCAGGGTTCGCCCGTGTGAAACAGGATCAGCCGCGCGACCTGGTCGGCCAGCTCGCCGCGCGACTTTGCCAGGCGCACAATCCCCGCGCGCCAGTCGCCGGGGATGATGGCCCCGCCGCTCTCGGGCAGGCCCTGCACCGGGGCTGGGCATCGCAGCAGTTCGGCGGGCGGACGCGGAGCCGGAACCTCTCGCACCGCGACGGTCGGTTCGCGCACAAACTCGGCCGCCGCCTCGCGCCCTGCGCTACCGCCGCACGCCGCCAAGCTCGTTGACAGCAGCAGCCCAGCCAGAGCCGACCCGGTCATCCTCGATCGCAGCATTCGCCGCCTCCATTTGTGCGACGGCGTCGGCCGTGCGTTTCGACATGGCGGCCGCCAGGGCGGCGTCCACCTGTTCCTTGCCGTGCTGGCGCGCCATGGCGTCCAGAACGGTGTCCAGCGACCCGGTGGCCAGGTCGCCCTCGATGGCCCCCAGCCGCCCGGCCTCGGCCTGACATGCGGCGGCAAACGCGCCCCGCGTCTCGGCGTCCGCATCCGGTGCCGGCAACGGCACGCCCAGCGACCCGCAGATGGCGTCGGAATAGCCCAGCAGCTTGGCATGCGCCGTCGCCGCACGGCTGGCCGACAGGGCCGCGAACTGCCACTGGACGTAGAAGGCCGCCCCCACGGCGAGGGCCAGCAGGATGGTCAGCATCTTGCGATTGGCCTTGGCCAGGCCCAGCAGCGACAGCAGCCAGCTCATCCGATCCCCGGCGTGTAGCGCGTCCGGCCCCCCAGCTTGCGGGCGGTCAGCAGCTGGCCGCGCTTGGTCGGACCGAAGCCAACATGGATCCACTGGCCGAACTCCTCAATGATCTGGTCGAAGCCGGTCAGATGCTTGGCCAGATGCGCCGCTACCTGGGCGGGCGTGCCGAACTCCGGGCAGATGAAGTCCACGGCGTGCCCGGTCATGTGTGCTGACGTTTTCGACCCGCCGACCGCTTTGTTGACTTTCGGGCTGCGATAGCCGGACAGCACGCGGATCGGTTTGTCGCCCAGCAGCGATCGAACCTTCTCCATCCGGTCAGCAGTCAGGATCAGGGTATCGACAACCTCGGGCGGCGCGACGTTGGGGATGCCCAGACGCGCCGCCGTGTTTGATGTCGTCATTTCGGCCAGGGTGAAATGTGCGGAAAGGCGCTGGTCCATCCTATTCTCCTTCAGGCGATACCGACGATCCGGGGCGCTTGCCCCAGCTCTCGGCGATGGATTTCACGATGTCGGGGAAGCCACTGATCATGCTGACGCCAGCGGCCACCGCCGCCTTCTGCCAGGCATGCAGGGCCTCGAAGGCGATGAAGGCCACGAAGAACCCGATCACATTGGCGATCGGTGCGCTCCAGCCGAAGATCGCCGTCAGGGCCACGCTGACGAAGTGGAACACGATCACGCTCACGGTCCACTGAATGAACCGCGTGCGGATGCCCAGGCCGGGCCGGATCATCTGTGCCACAAGCGCTCCCAGGGCACCGGGCACGAACGGCTCCAGCGCATGCCAGATGGCGGTCAGGAACTTGGCCGAGGTCATGGCAGCCACAGTTCGATCTTCTGGATGTCGATGTGCCCGCGCGCCCGGTCGTTGATCGGGATCGGCTCGTGTCGCGTCATCGGATCGACGGAGGGATAGAAAATCACCACCATCGCATTGCCGGTCCAGTCGCCCAGGACTGTGTCGGCTGGCGCGACGCCATAGTTGAAATAGCGCACGTCGTCGTCGGGCATACCCTGACGCCCCGGCGCGCCGCCCAGCTGCATCCAGAACCGGTCGTCGGCCGACAGGCGCACGACCACGTCTTGCCACTGGCTATTGCGCAGGCCGCGCACGGGCGAGCGGTCGAAGAACCCGCCTTTGCCCAGGTTCAACTGATCGTCCATCGGGTCGGCGATCTGGATCATGTTCACCCAGTATTGCCGGTTCGGATCATCCCACGCGTCCAGAGCGGGAACGTGCGTCTGGATGTGCTGGACGATCCGCGCGCCCTCAGGCTTGTAGAAGTCGCGCAACCGCATCCGGTAGCGCAGCTCGCCATCCCTCAGATCGCGCACGTCGGGAAAGCCCTGACGCCCGGCCGGGGCCGCTGGGTGCGCGGCTTGCGACCAGGTCTGCGCCGGTAGGTTCAGATGCCCCCGGATGTAGTGATTTGGATCGTTCCACCCCGCGTCGCGCACGTCGCCGCTGCGCGCTGCCCAGACGCCTGCCGTTCGCACGAACCGCCCGTGCTTGGCCGGGTCCTCGTCATAGCAATAGGCCACGGTCCCGTTCGCGGGGGCGGCGGCCTGCATCAGGGCGTCGGTGTCATAGACGATGGCCCCGGCCTCGGGCGCGCCGAAGGTCGAGGTCATGAAGCTACCCGACCCGTCGCTGTTCAGTCGCAGGTTCTGCGAGGTCGCACCCGACTTCGCATCCACATTGGAATAGAACTTGGCCACCTTCGCCCGCTTGGCGGCGCTGTCGCCCGCGTTGAAGTCGATTTCCCAGGATTTGGTCAGCGGCATCACAGGCTCCCAGTGAAGGCCAGGGCGGCGGCACCTGCGCCTGCCCATGCGGTAAAGGGATCACCCCCGGCGGCGGCACTGCCGACCTTGGCCAGCGAGGCATTCAGCACCCGCTTGACGACCCAGACGCTGGCACCCGGCTTGCGCTCGAACTCCAGCTCATCTTCGCTTGTGTACGTGCCGTCCTGCAGCTGGTCGGCGTTGATATCGCCGCCCGGCCCGACGACGTACCAAGGGTCGACGTCGTTGATGCCGATGACCCGCGCCAGCACATCGCCGGGACCCTTATTGGGAGGCCGATAGCGGAAGGTCACGCCATCACCGCTGTTGTTTGGCAGGCGGGACGTCGGGGTCAGCACCCAGTTATTGGCGTTGCCGTCCGTCTGGGTCACGACGATGTAAAAGCTGGGCGTGGCCAAGGCCGTGACCTGCCCCAGACTGGGCACCAGGGGACCGGCGACCGACGCATCGGCATTGGTCCGTCGCCAGGATTGCAGACCGTCGGCCGTGCGCTCCCAGAAATGCTCGCCATTGGCGACGGCCGCGCGGCCAGCGGCTTCGCTGTCGTAGATGATGTCGGCCGGGAAGGCGTTCAGATAGGCCTCGGCCTGGGCGGCGGCGGTCAGGGCGGCATCCCGCGCGCTGACGGTGACAGCCTCGGCCGTCACGGCCTCCTGCGCCGCCAGGCCGCCGGTCACCGCCGCCGTCTCCGCACGGTCGCGCGCATCCTCGGCCCGCAACAGGTCGCTGGCGACCGCCGCTTCGGTCAGCGGAATGGCCATGGCTGGGGCTTCCGGCGTGTCTGCGAAGCCGAACGCCCGCCCGCGTCTCACGGCGGCGGTCGGCAGGTCGGACCCCGGTTCACCGACCGGCACCCGAATGGCACGCGCCGCCTCGGCCTGCCGATCCTGCGCGGCGCGCGCCAGGCGGTCCAGTGCGCGTTCGGCCATCACCGGCCTGAATGTCTCCTGATCGCCGAACGGCTCGGACTGCTGGGCCAGCGTCACCCGCCTGCGCACGACGCGCTGGCCGATGGTCGGCAACCGCCCGGTCCGGAACACCACATTGGCCCCGGCGCTCAGCCACGCCCCCTCGCTCAGGTCATAGTCGATGCCGGCGACGCAGGGGCGGCCGTCGACCAGCACCCTGACCTCGGCCGCATATTCGAACGTCCAGACGGTGGCGAAGATCGCCGTCGCGCCATCGGCGAGCGAGACAGTCTCGGGGGTGCGCAGCGTTTCGGCCATGAGACAGCATCGCCGCATGGCCCGCGCGGTGGATAAGAGGCTACTGGCCCGTGATCGCTTCCGACGGATCGACCAGGAAACCCGCGCCTTCGTGCTTTTCGACCCGCCGCTCGTAGCGTTCCAGATAGCCGGGGCTCATCGCCTCCGACAGACGCCAGTGCACCAGGTAATCCATCAGCCAGCGCGTGTACCAGATGTTGGCCCCGGGCAGGTTCTGCAGCGTGAACTTGGTGAAGTCGCCCCCGGCGTCGGCCTTGTCCTCGGCATCGCCCCACACCGCCTTGTTGACGATGGCGAACAGCTTCTCCGCATCCGATACCGCCGGGCCCATGAAGGTGCCGATGGTTGCGGGCAGGCCATTGCGGTTCGCCTCCCCGAACAGGAAGTCCCCGTACAGCCCCAGCCCGCCGCCCTGCAGCAGCGACGAAATCCACAACGACCCGGCCAGGCTTTCGCCGTCGTCGTTCTCCAGCCCCCGCAGCTCGCGGCCCTTGGCCAGTTGTTTCATTTGCAGGGACACATAGCCCAGCGCCGTCGACGCCACGATAAGGTGCGCCATGAGGGCCACGGGCGTCTGTCCTGCATAGCCACGCATGGCCGGGGCGACGTGGCGACCGATGACCGCCTGCGAAAAGCCCAGGAACTGGGTGAAGAACCGCACCGCCTCCCCGCCCGTTGTGCCGGGCTTCAGGCCACGGTGCAGGCCCACCTTCTCCCGCGCCCGCGCTTCGGTCAGGGCATCGTCCAGCACTGCCCCCACCATGGTCTGAAGCCTCAGACGCAGGTCGTCGCGCGCCGCCTCGATCGCGGCCTCGCGCCCGCCCTGGCCGTTCCAGCCGCTCCATGCCAGCAAGCCGTCGGCATCGGCCATGTCCGCCGCATCCGTGGTCAGGTAGCGCCGCCCGTCTTCCATGCCCGTCGCCCCCGCCCGCAACAGGTCCCACGCTCCCTCGTCGATGCCGAACCGCTCGAAGTCCTCGCGCGTACCTATTTCCAGCGCAGACCAGGCGCGGTCCGCCTGACGTCCCCACACCGACGACAACATTTCGGCCAGGCCACGCCGCGCCCCGTCCATCCAGGCCTCGAACCCGTTGACCTTGTAGAACAGGCGCTGCGCCGCACTGGCCCAGCCCAGCGCCCCGTCTGCCGCCGCAAACCGCGACGTCAGATGCGCCGCCGCAGATCGCGCCCCGACGTCCAGGGCATCGGCCACCGCCTTGCCCTGCTCGCCCTGCAGACGCGCCACGCCCCGCGCCACACCCTGATAGCCGTCCAGATAGGTACCGCCCGCCCGCTTCATCCGCTGCGCCGCAAACGACCCGTCGGACAGGGCCGACAGCACCACCCCGCCCAGCTTGGACAGGACCTCCGCCATCCGGATCGACCGCCCCACGATGGCCAGACGCAGGTTTTCCGGTGCCGATCCGGCCCCGTTGATTTCCTCGAACTCCGCCACCCGCATCCGGCTGTTCAGCTTGTCGACCGCCCCCGTGTCGCCTCGCAGGCGCGCCGCCTGCGACAGCCGCTCGATCTCGGCCGCGCGCGCCGCTTCGGGCGACGGCCCCCAGCGCGCCATCAGGGCGGCGTTCTTTCCGGACCGTTCCAGGTCGCCCATGATCGCGCCATACAGCCCGCCCCGGCTGTAGGTTTCGGCATAGTCCATCCAGGCGTCAGGGTCCGCGAAATGCAGCACGCGGGGCTTAGACGCGCTGCGCGCCTTGCCCGCCGGCGGGCGATATTCACCGAAGTCCGACAGGCCTTCAAGAACCTCATGGCGGCCGGTCACGATGTCGGACCAGACGCGATACAGAAACACCTCCGAGTTGTCGTAGATGTCGTCGATCAGACCGGCATCCTTCAGCTGGGCGGCCTCGCTCGGCTTCCAGGTCACGCCCTCGAACGTGTCCGGGTGCAGCTTGGGCTTGATGAAATCGCGCCATTCACGGAACGCCTTGCGGCTGGCGATCAGCCGCGCCCCGTTCCAGTCCAGCACGCCGCGCACCCCCTGCGCCTTCAGCTCGCGCCAGAAGCCGCCCGCGACCCTCAGACGGTCGTGGCTCTGGCGGCCGATATAGCCCTCGATCTTGCCGATCCAGGCCCCCTCGGCGTTCTGCATCCGCCGCCCGGCTTCCAGGGCATCGGCAAACAGCTTGGCGGCCGTCACGGCGTCGGCATCGCCCGTCGCCTCGATCGCCGCACCGTTCAGGCGGGCCATTTCACGGGCCACCTTGCGCTCGAACATGGGATCCGAAACGCCGCGGATGTTGCTGACCAGCTTGGCCTTCAGTTCGGGCTGCTTGTTCAGTCCCTTTTCGACCATGCCCCACAGAGCGGTGCCCCGCGCGCGGCCTTCGGCATCGACCGACGCCCCGCTGAACCGACCCTGCTTTTCCGTCCCGACGTCATAGGCCCGCAGCTTGTCGCCCTCGTCACCGGGCAGGGCGGCCAGCCGCTCCGCGCGCACCTTGGATGCCCGCGCCGCGAACACTTCAAGCCGCTTCTGCATCAGGGCACCCAGCACCTCCTCGCGGGTGATCTCGCGTGCGGCCGCGTCGAAGGCGTCGCCGTCGAAGCCCAGCGGGTCGCCCTTCTCGGCACGGGCCCTGGCGGCCTGCAGGCGTTCCAGCACGTCGTCGATCTGTTCGTCTGACCAGACCTCGCCGATGGCGTCCCGCACGGTCTTTCGGCAACGGTCGGTCATTGGGCCTCCGGTTTCCAGGTGAAGTCCACCCGGCCCTTAGATGTGGAATGCGAGGCCTTCAGCGCCGCCTCAGTGACATGCATGTCGCCACGACGACGCAGCACGTGGGCCAGCTGCGACACAGCGGTGCCCGGGCTGAAAGCCGATAGGCCGGTGTCGACCCCGTTCAGATAGATGATCCGCTTGACGGGCGCGCTCATCAGCCGCCCCCTTTCAGGCAGAAGGCCCCGGCCGCGATGGCGTCGGCGACGGTTTGCGGATTGTCGCCACCAATGGCGTCAGGGCTCAGGCCCTCGCGCGCCATCCAGGCGTCGGTGTCGGCGGCCAGGGCCGCGATCTCGGGATCGGCGTAGGGGTCGCCCTTGGGGGGCGGAGGCGGTTCGCCCTTGGCTACGCGGGGTTTCTCAAGCGTTTCGCCATCAGCTTGTCGCCGGGGCTCCCGCCCTCCGTCGAGGACAGATGGTCGAACATCCCCGCCAGAAGGGATCGCCGTTGCGCCATGATCGTGGGGGTCTGGGCCGAAGTCGAAGAGGTCGCCCCCGTCGTTGCCTTCGCGGCGGAACCATTGGCCGAAGACGTCGAGGAGCTGGCGGCTGGTGCTTTCATCGGCGACGGCTCCAAACAGGTCAGGGCCGGGCTCGGCCTTGCGAACCTCGCTCGCCAGCCAGCGCAGACCCTCGGCCAGGCTGGTCGCGGAACGGGGCGACTTCCACAGTGTAACCCCTTCAGGACTCGTGCGGAAGAAGGCCCGCACGAAGGCCTCCGTCTCGGGCCTCATGGCCGCCCCAGCAAAGGCGTCGTACTGGCCCACCGTCAGGTCAATCGCCTCGGCCACCGACCCGCCGCGCTGGCGAACGTGCTTCACGAAGGCCACGGCCGCCTTCAGGTTATCGGTCGGGTCCAGCGCCTCGGGCACCTCGCCGCGCGCGATGGCTGCCCGCATGCCCGCCCATTCCGGCGCGGCCGTCGCCAGCGCCTTGCCGATGGCCTTGATGTTGTTGTCCGTCGCCTCGAACAGGGCCTCGACCAGCCCCCGGTCGCCATAGGCCCGCGCCACCAGCGCCGCGTTGATCCGGTCCAGGCCAGCGTCAGATAGTGCTCCGCCCGCCGTCGTCATCCTGTTCAGGTCGTCGGACGCGACACGGTCCAGAAACCCCTTCACGAAGCGCCGGTTACCGGCCGACGACATGTCCGCGCCGTCGACCATGCCCAGCAGGTCGTCATCCACGGCCTCGGCATCGGCCAGCGCCCGCTCTGATGGCGAATAGGCCTCCGTCGTTTCCGCGTTCATGTCGCGCGTCAGCCTGATCCGGTCCTCGGCGGTCAGGGCACCCCGCCGGATGCGCGTCAGGACGGGGGCCTTCATGCCCGACACGTCCAGACCCTGCGCTTCCAGCTCGGCGCGATAGCGCGCAGCCGCCGGGGTCCCGTTGCGATACGACCGGCGCAGGGCGATGGTTCGCCCGTTGCCGCTTTCGACCAGCCCCTGACGCGAAACGATGGGCGCGCCCGTCTCGGCCCCGGCATCGAACATCAGCCGTTTGGGGTTCAGATCGGTTTCCAGCGCCCGGTTGCGCGCCTGGGCCCCGGCCCGGTCCCGCTGGCGCGGCTGCAGGTCGCGCGGAAACCGACCGTCTGGAAACAGGTCGTCGTCGTGGCTGGTGATCAGGTCCTCGACCTCGACCAGGGCGAAGCCGACGTCGACGTCGTCGCCGCGCGGCGTCACCGCCGTGTCGTACCGGATGAAGCGGGCATTGATCGTCGCTTCGGCCCCCTGCCCCTCCGTTTCGTCCAGCAGATCGCGCGACGTCGCATCCAGAACCGGCGGTCGCCCTTCGGCCCGTGCCCTCGCCTCGCGCATCATCACGGGCCCAAGGTCCACCGGCCGATCCTCGACCATGGCTTCCATCGCCTCGACCAGCGCCCCCATCCGCTGTGGTTCGTTCAGCTGCTCGACCAGAGCGGGCGCGCGCGGCGCGCGGCCCCGGCTGGTCCACCAGCCCCCCGCCGCGCCCGTCACCGACCCGAACAAACCGCCCAGCAGGATGTTCGCGCTCGCCTGCCCCAGACTGTAATCGTCCGCCGCCTCGTGGTGCAGCCACAGGTTCGCGCCCTCATACAGCACACCGCCTGCCACGCCCTCGGCCGTGCCGCGCACCGCGCCGCCCCCGATCCGCCCTAGCCGGGCCAGCCGCGTCGCGGCCATGCCGCTCTGTAGCACGCGCCCGGCCGCCAGCTCCGGCACCAGCCAGAGCGGCAGACTGACCGGGTCCAGCACCGACCCGAGAAACCCCGCGCCCATCTGCTGCCACCACGACAGATCGGCATTGGCCACGACCTGGTCGCGGAACTCCGACCGCTGCGCCTGGCTCTGGCGCCATGCTGCGATGTTGCGATCGACGGGCGCGTCGAACCGCAAACGACCTTCCACCCCGAACTGAGCAGTGGCCTCATCCGGCGTCAGCTCTTGTTCGGCCATGTCGCCGAACACTCGCCGCTGGCCCTTGTTGAAGCTCTCCCGGTCCGATGCGCCGATGAAGCTGAACAGCCGGTCGGTCAGCCCCGCATCCTCGAACGTCTCGCGCAAGGCCAGACCCTGCGAGGTCTGCAGACCCTCAAGTCCGCGTCGCTCACGCTCCAGCGACGGGTCACTGGACACCTGCGGGGTATAAGCCGTCTGGGCGGCCTCAGCGCCTGTCGCGTCGAAGGTGTCGGTCATCGCCGCGCTCCATCAATCGGCATGCCCATGCGGGCGAAGACAGCGCGCGGATAGGCGGCGCTGCGCGGATTGCCCGGCGCGATCCGCGCCAGCCAGCCCGACCGCGTGATCGCACCGCTGCGCGGATCGCCGTGGCCACGCACTGCCCGCCGCCGGCCGTTGAGCATCACATGCGTGATCGTGCCGATGGGCTTCAGCCAGGCATCCACCAGACCGGGACCGGCATGATAGGCCGTGGTCGCCAGGAACTGGTCGCCGCCGTACTGACGCTGCAACACGTTCAGATATTCGTGGCCCAGGCGGGTGTTGTAGGCGACGTCGGTCAGGACCCGGCGCGGGTCGTAAGGAATGCCCAGTCGTTCCGCCATCTGGCGGGCAGTGCCGGGGATCAGCTGCATCGCCCCGGATGCCCCGCGCTCGCTGGTTCGGGCTGGATTGTCGCGCGTCTCGACCCAGCGCACGGCGCTGCCCCAGACAGTCACCGGGGCGGGGGCTGCGGCTTGCGCCGCCTGTCTAGGGCGCGCGGATGCCGCCTGGCCGGCCTCCGGGTCCAGGCGGCCGGACGCCAGTGCATCCCAGCTTGCGGAAATCGGTCGCCCCTGCGCATTGCGCGCCGTGACCCACTGGCCCTCGTTGTTGCGATAGACATAGGCCGCGCCGCTGTCGTCACCGCGCGCAACCCAACGGCCGGTCTGCCGGACCTGGTCTCCATACAGGCGGCGACGCTGGCTGGGGTCCATCGACGGATTGTTCTGCGGGTCCCACCAGCCCGCGCCGTCGCGGTCGGTGATCATCCGCATCAGCCGTGCCGTGCCGCGCTGGATATCGCCAGCCCCGTCACGCGATCCGCCGCCGCCCGCTTCAATGTCCCGCGCGGGGCGACTGGCGATGCGTTCTGGAACCCTCAGGCTGGTCGGACCGACGAAGGTATAGGGCGCGGCGACCTGATCGGCGGCCCAGCGCGCGGCGTCCTCGACCGAAGTCCCCGGCCTCGCCGTGATCCGGCCCGCCGCCAGCTTGTAGGCCATCGACCGGCGGCCCGGCGTCAGGCCGTCTGGATTGGGCGCACCGTCCAGTGACGCGAAATACGGGCGCAGCTGCGTATCGACCAGACCCTGCAACCGCTCCCTCTGCGGCCGCTCCATCGTGTTCAGCAGCCCGGAACGGTCCCCGGCGACATAGGCCCCCATGGCGGCCCCTCGCCCGTTTAGCAGGATTGACGCGGCCAGGTCGGAAGGTTCAGCCCCGGCCTGGATCAGTTCTGCGACGACCTTCTGGCGGCGCGCGGACGCGACGACCCGGTCACCGTCAGTAGCTCCGGACGGCGGCTGGAATGCGTTCACGACCTGCGCCAGACCGGCCAGTCCCGCGACCGGGTCGGCATTGCCCTCGGCCCGCTCGACCATGGCCGTGGCGATGCCCTTGGTGAAGATGCGCCGCTGGCCCATCGGGATGCCCGCCTGGTCCTGCAGCGTCAGGATGCCCGTGGCCAGGGCCACCGCGTTGCGCCGCGCCACGTCCGGGTTACCACTCGACAGGGCCTCCAGATTGGCGCGCAGGCTCGGGACGGCATTCATCGCCCATGCCGCCGGGTCTTCCTCGCGCGCTTCCAGCTCGCGCCGCGCCGAAGCCCCCGCCATTTCGTAGGCGCGCTGCGCGTCCGCAAAACCGGGGGTGCCCTCGACGGGCTTCAGGCTTTCGACATGGGCGCTGATCTGCGCCTGCGTCATCTGGGTGAAGGTCGGCGTGGCCGCCCGCTGCTGGCGGGCCTTCTCGATATCCAGCGTGTATTGCGCCAGCTGCGCCGGTGTCAGCTGGTCGACCAGGCTGGCGGGATCGGCCCCGTCGATGTCGACCCCCGACGTCGCAATCGACGCGAGATTGTCCTGCATCAGGTCCTGGGTGCGCAGCTGGCCGATGAAGTCCTCGGCCGACGGTTCGTCCCGCGCCCTCATGCCCTCGGCCAGAAGGCGGGCCTTGGTTTCCGGTCTCAGCTGGCTGTCCAGCGCGCCGCTGTTCAGCAGGTCCAGCGCCTGGTCGTGCTGGCCGTCGCGGATCATCCCGCCGACGCGCGCTTCGCCAACGGCGTCGAACAACCGCGACCGCTCGCCTGCCCGCGCCCCGGCAGGCAGGGCCGCCACGATCTCCTCGATCATAGGCGCGGCCGTTTCCGCCATCGACGGCGAAGTCAGCACGGCGTTGATCAGCTGGTCGCCCGCCGAACGGGCTGCGCCAACGACATAGGCCTGCTCGCCGCGCTGCTCGACGTCGATGGCCTGTCCCATCAGCTGCAGGCGCGTTTCGGCCAGCCGCTGTGTCACCCGGGCCTGCAGATTGGCCGGGGTAGTGGCAAGCACCTCGGCGGCCGTCTGGTCGTGCAGGGCCAGCACCTGGCCCGAATAGTCTGCCTGCGATCCGTCATAGGCGTTGTCGATGGCACTGCGGCCCTCGGCCATGCTGGCCATGTAGCGGCCCATCATGCCGCCGGTCTCGACCGTTTCGCGCGCCTGCACGGCCTCGGCCGCGACCGCTCCGCGCCGTTGACCTTCATAGGCGACCGCACGCTGGCCCACGCCCACGCGGTATTGAGCGGCCCCGCGCTGCAGGGCGGCCCGTTCGCTTGGCGTCAGCGGCAGGTCATCCCCCAGGCCGGTCAGCCGTTCATTCAGCTTGCCCGTGATCGACCGCGCGAAACCCGGCTCGCTGGCGTCCCAGTTGGCTCCGTTCGTGTTGAACTCGCTTTCGAACTCGCTCTGGACCCGCTCAAGGATCGGCCGCACGGCCGCCTCGGCCTCGACCTGCCCCACCTCCTCCTCGATCTGTTTGGTGCGCTCCACGTCCTGCGCCCACGCGCCGATATCCTGGGCAACGCTGCCCAGCCCGAGGTCGGTCGGTCGAACGGTCGCCTGCGAGGGCCGCTCCGCGCGCTGCGGGCGCGCCGTCAGCTCCGGCAATCTCATCGGCCATACCCCTTGGCATACAGGTTCTTGCGGGCGGCTTGCTGCTTGCGCTGTTCCGCCGCCTGCATCTGCTGACCGGCGATCGAGGCCGACGACTGAAAGATGGAGCTGATCAGGGCAAACCGCCCTTCCTGCTTGGCAACCTCCGCCTCATAGAGCCGATTGTTGGCATCGACGTTGCCCGCATAGATCGCCGACCGGGCGTTGAAGACGCCCGTGCGTTCCAGATCTTCCAGCACGCTGCCGAACGACCCCTCGAACCCGCCGCCTCCGGCCGACCCGGCTACGGCCGCCCGCGCCCCTGCCCGCTCCGCTTCGTCGGCCGACATCTGCGCCTCGGCCGAGGCCTCGCGCCGTGCGACCTTGGCGGACGCCTTCAGGTTAGCCGCGCGGCTCCGGCTCGCCTGCCAGGTGCCGAACCCCTGGATTAGCCGACCGACCTGCTGCGACGCGGCCTGCGCCATTTCCGGTGTCACGGCCATCAGCCCAGCTCCATCGTCATTTCCAGATCCCCGTCGTCATCCGGACCGACGGCCACGAACCCCAGCCGCTCCAGCAAACGGCGCGCTCCGGGCAACGCCAGCGTCGCCACCACGACCACGCGCTTGATCCCGTGGCATCGTGCCCAGCCCAGCGCAGAAGCCATCGCCCTGCGCCCCATCGCCCAGTCGCGGGCAGACAGGCCGTCGGCGACCAGCAGCCACCCCAGCGACGTCGCCGCCCCGCGCGGTTCCAGACCGCCCATGCCGACCAGCTGGTCGCCCTTCATGACGGTCCAGATCGGACCGGGCGGCAGGGCGCAGCCTTCACGCCGGAAGGCCTCGGCCATGTCGGGCCGAAGCGTCATGTCGCGCGCGCGGGCCTCTGCGAAGGGTCGCGACGTGCCGTAGATGCGCCAGGCGGTCATTTGTTCACCTCGGCTTCCAGCCGGTAGGCGTGCATCACCAGGTCGAACGGCGCGTCGCTCTCGATCACCAGGCGTTCGTCACGGCCGCTGCCGTTGCCCAGGCCGATCCGCTTGCGCAGTCTCTTTTCGACGGGCCCGGCCAGGTCGTCAGGCGCGCGGGCGCGCACCGTGTCGGCGCTGCCCTGCCGGGTCGTGCCCACCGTGGCCTCGGCCGCCGTCAGGATCACGGTCGCATGGGTCGGGATGGTCGTGCGGGCATTGGTCGAGCCCGTGCCCTCCATGTCCAGAGGCAGGCTCTCGATCCGCCGGCGCAATCTTTGCCCCACCAGCACGTCGGACGCCTCAACGGGCAGGCTGATCGTGCCATCCACGACAAGGCGGTCAGCCACGCGGCCGCCGTCGGCCAGCACGCGCACCGTCTCGCCCTCGTATCGGGCCAGTCCCGCCACCGTGGTGACGGGTGCACCCTGATAGCGTTCGGCCCCGTCCATGAACATGCGCTCGGAGCGGTCGGCCAGCAGCCAGACGCGGCGCTGGATCGTTTCGCCCTTGGTCCGCTTCACCGTCATCATCAGGACGTCGCCGCCGCCGGGCGCGCTGGCACAGTCCAGGCTTTCGACCGTCCACCCCTCGGGCAGGGGCTGGCGCGTCGCCGCGACCACCTGCTGTTCCATGTCATAGGCCATCGCGGCCAGCCCGCCGTCGTCCAGCTTCAACCAGACGATGTTCCGGGCCTGCTGCCAGGCCATGGCGGCGACGCCCCGGTCGAAGATGTGATGCGCCAGGATCGACAGGTTGCGGCTTTCGACGCCCAGGTCGGGCGACACCTTCAGCTCGCGCAACGTCTTCCGGCTGCGCAGGACATGCAGGATGGCCGGGGGCGGGCCCTCGATCTGCAGGGGCGCGACGTCGGCATTGCCATAGGACGAAACCGGCGAGGCGCGCCGCGTCTGCGGCGTCATGGGTTCGTCCATCTGACTGCCCGACAGGACATATTCCCCGTCCGTGCACCCGGCCAGCAGCACGGCCGCCGACAGCAGCCACACCACGCGAGACGCCCCGCCGACGTCCAGCCGCACGGCGTCGTCTTCGACCACGCGCCCGGTGCCCAGTCCCGGCTTGAAGTCACCGAAGGCCGGGCCGAAGCCCGCCGTGCGCGTTGCATCGACCGTGCCGGGCCGCACCTGACTGGCCGCAAAGACCAGGCGTTCCTCGCGCTCTTCGGCCAGCGCGCGCGGATAGCCTTCGGAGGCGGAATAGGCCTGTTTCGACCAGAACTTCGTGGGCTCCAGCGTCGGGATCGGCCGGATAACGGTGACGGTGACCTGGGTGGCGCTGAGAACGCTGTCGATGCGCGCCACGCCGCGACCGTCATGGACGAAGGTCCAGGTCACCGCGCCGTCTGACAGGGTGCCCTCGGAATGCAGGGGTGGCGTCGTGCCGGTCGTGTTCTCGCCGCCGGACGATCGCTGATAGACGCGCCCGTCGAACTGGACCAGCTGGTTGGCGTCATAGTCGGTGTCGGAGGTCCAGGTCTGCAGGCCAGGGCTACCGTCGCTTTCGCGCAGCTGGATCAGGGTGCCGACGTCGGCGGCGGAAAACACCGGCGCGGACGCGGTCAGCGTCGGCGTGCCGATCAGTGCCGTCGACTGCAGCGTCAGGCCCGCATTCACCTGTTCGGGCAGCCACGGCCCATCGCGGAAGTCGAAAAGCGCCACCGACCAGTCGTCATCCGCCAGCCGCTTGATGACCCGCGTCGGCCCGCCGTCCAGGTCGGTCACATACAGGACGTCGCCCAGCTGCTTGAACCACAGTCGCGCCAGCTGCGCCCCGGTCCAAGGCGTGGCGAAGGCATAGGGCGTGCCGCCGACCAGAACGCGGTTTCCGTCCGTGGTCCAGACCCGCGCCGTCTGGTGGCCCAGCTCCAGAAAAAGCGCGTCCTCGCTGGACCGGACGAAGCCGATGATCCGCGACGGCTGCGCCTCGATCGATACCGCCCCGCGATCCCAGAACCCGCCCCGGCTGGCCAGCGGGCCAGTCACCAGGGCAATCATGTTGGACGCCTCGGCACAGCCCTTGGCATGCTGCTGCAGGTCAGACCGCTCCCAGGCGTTCTCCCCTATCTCACCGGCGGTGAAGGCATTGGCGTAGCTGGTCGTCCTGGCCATGCCACACCATCGCGCGGCCACGCTCCGGGTGGATAAGCGGGACACGGCATGTCAATCTCGACCCATGCCCTGGTCAGACCTGCCCGATCCTGTCCCGCCACCCATGACCCGGGGCCAGCGCATTCTCGCGATCGTTCACCGCCTGATGATCGTTGCCGTCGCGGCCCTCATCATCGGACTGTGTGCCACCAGCTGGTTCACGCCCAGCGCCGTCCTGCCCTGACGCCTCAGATCGCACTCAGCCGGGCGGCCGCCAGCCCGCCCATGCCGAACGTCGTGGCCTGCCCCCCGATTTCGGTCGCTTCGCTCGCCTCGGCCAGCAGATAGGCGTCGCTGGCCTTCTTCTCCCAAGCCCGCGCCTTCTCTTCGCTCTGCTGGATCGGCCCGGCCGCCCGCGACGCCAGGTCCTTGGCCAAGGCATCGACCAGCAGGGGCGTCAGGGCCTCGGGCGGGCGCTTCCTGATCAGGTCGACGAGCAACGGGCCATTCCAGACGGCCTTAATGACGACGGTTGGCGCGCCGCTTTCGTCCAGCGCGACCCCCTTCTGCCAGGCGTCGCCCTCGATCCCCTCGACATTCCAGACCTTCAGCGTCCCGGCCGGGCAGCTGAACCGGTGCGGATAGCGCCAGTCACCCCAGCCAGCGGGTGGCGGGGCGTCTTCCGGCAGGACCGGGCTTTCGGTCGCGCACAGCCAGGGCGCGCGGGCCAGGGCGCTTTCCAGCGCCTGGTCCCACTGGTCATTCAACTTGGCCACGTTCGGCGACGGCGGATCATCCGACAGGCTGATGTCCGTGCTTTCGCCCAGGTGTCCGAGGGCCAGCTTGAAGATCGACAGTTTGGTGGCCATGGCCTGGTCCTTTCATACAAACGGCCCGGCGGGGAAGGGAGCCGCCGGGCCGTCGATCAGGTCGCCGAAGCGTTGTATTGAGCAGCGCGGAGAACGGCGACCGATGGGGTGTCCCGCCCTAGCGGTTCTGGCCTTTGAACGACCAGACCAGGTTGCCGGTCGCGGCGCTGGACTTCACCGTGGCGATCAGTTCGATTTCGCCACCGGGATCGGAGGCGAGACCCAGAACCTGCCAGAGCGGCTTGAAATAGTTCTGGATCGGGATCGACTTGAACAGGTTGAAGGTGCCTGCAGCCGTCGAAACGTCCTGGGCGGCGATAAAGGCCTGGGGAGCCGCCGCAAGGGCACCGATGGCCTCGCGGCCGATGTCCAGGGTCGTGGTCGCGCCCAGGTCGTCGTGGCGGATGATGCAGGCCTCGGGGTCGAGGTAGCAGTTCGAGCCGAACTTCCCCAGGCTGATCGTGTCGTTGACCGGCGCTGCCGCCAGCGCGATGCGGTCGCGGCGCAGGATGTTGTCGGTGCCCTTCTCGTGGGCGTGGTTGGTGGCCTTGGCCACGGCCGACGTCCCCGAATAGGCGATGCCGACCAGTTCTCCGAAAAGTTTTGCCATGATGGCGTTTCCTTGTGGGTTCCGGCCTCGACCGGCGGGCGCACGGCCCGAAAATCAGAAAGGATGGGCCGGAGCGGATGCCCCGGCCCGGACGGGCGCTAGATCTTCACCTGGATTTCGACGACGCCTTCGTCGTAGCGGCGGCCAGCGGCGTGCGAGGTCTTGTAGAAGGCCTGCGGCGTGTCCGACTTGTCATGACGGATGGCGATGCGCGCATCGGTGACCGACCGGCCGCGATAGACGATCGCCGGTTTGACCCACGCCATCAGGCGGCGATTGGTGCCGACAGTCAGCAGGCGCTTCTTGGACATGCGCTTGACCTTGAAGCCCAGCAGATTGTCCACCGAACCCGATACCAGGGCCTGCACCGAGGCATAGTGGTTCGAGGTCACCGGCGTGCGGGTCAGCAGCTGGGCGACATCGTCCGAGGACAGCGTCACATAGCGTTCGCCTTCCAGCTCGCTTTCGTCCAGCAGGGCACCGGCCGCGATCAGCTTGCCGATCGACATGCCGTAATCGACGTTGCCGCCGGGGATGGTTTCAGCGTCGTGCACCAGGCTGGTCTGATTGGCGGCGACGATCTGGGTGGCGGGCAGGCTGATAGCATTCAGCGCGCCGGTCGACGCATCCTTCAGGAAGGCGTTGCCCAGACCGGCGGCGATGATGCGGTCGTCCACCTTGCGCCAGCGACCGGCCATCAGGGCGGCCATGGTCATGTTGGTGGGGTCTTCCAGCAGCTTGGCCTTGTCGACGTTGTCCAGCCAGGCGCTGTCCTGATATTCGGTGAAGTTGGCGATGCGGCGCTGGCCGCCCAGGAACTTGTCGGGCGTGTTCGGGACGCGGGTGGCCACATCCTCGGGCGTGCTTTCGCCCAGGTCATCGACGTTGAAGCCTTCGCCCGGCTCGGAAAACGACAGGTCGGCATCGACGGCATCGACCAGATGCGACGTCTTCTGCTGCGGCGAGAGGTTCAGGTTGGATTTGAAGCCCGGCACATAGCGGGCCAGGACGGTGTTCGGATCGTTCGACATGGTGGTCATCGGATGGGTCTTTCGGCTGCGGCCATGCCTCGGGCATGGTCTCGATCAAAAATGGGTTTGATCGGCAGCGACCCCCGGCTTCTGGACCGGACGCGAACCTGGATTTATCGCCCCCCGGCGCTTCCCCGTGTCCGCTCCTGTTGCCAGGGCCTCGGCTCGTGGGAAGGGTGCGGGCTTTGTGCAGGAGCCCGCCAACCTGAGACGCTAGGGCTGATTCGATTTGCCCTCGCCGTCAACGGAAAAATCAGGCGTCGGGGTCGATCCCCTCCGAAATCTTGATCAGCCGGGCGCGCTCTTCGACCACAGACTTGTGCATCGAATGACTGGCATCGCGCAGGGCCACGCCCTTCACCGGATCGTTCTCAAGATTGGCCGCTGCCGCCTTGGCTTGACCCGGCGTGATCCCGCCGATCGTGGCGGTCCCGCTGTTGCCGCCGTCGATGGTTTGGCTCTCGCCCAAACGCTCAATCACCTTGTGGAAGGCCAGCATTAGACGCGGATTGTCGCCGTGGTCAGATAGGTTGAACTCGGCCGCCAGCTCCGGGCCACCCAGATCGTTCAGCAGCTTGCCGACCGCCTTCATGTCGGGGTCATAGGCCCCCTTCAGCTCCGACTTTAGCAGCGCCACGCCCTCAGCCTGGCGCGTGGCTTGGGCGTCGGCCAAGGCCGTCGCGGCCGCCTCGGTCTGGGCGTTGTTCCAGTCCAGCGCCGCCTTCACGAAGTCAGGTGGGAACGGCCCGGCCTTGTGCATGTGTTCGGCAAACGACTTGGCCACCGCCTTGTCATCATCGGTCGCGCCCTCGGGCAGGCCGATCTGATAGCCATCGGCCGTCTCCGGCGCACCCAGCTTGCGATACAGATCAGCATGTTCTTCAGGCTTGGTCGGCAGTCGCACCAGCTGGTCCGCCGGCACCCCAAGGCGTTTCTCGGCTCCAAGGCCTGCCCTCAACGCATCTTCCAGTGTGGCGTGGCGCAGGACCGACTTCTCGCCCTTCAGATCGTCAGGCAGGCCGTTGTACCAGGGCGCGTCGTCCTCGGCCTTCAGCCCCGGCCCTTTTGTCGTGCCGTGGTCCCCAGTGGCCGTCTTGCCTGCACCTTTGCCCGAAGCCTTGTCAGCCGGGGAGGATGTCTGGGTGCCGGTCTGGTCCGCCGAACCCGTCTGGGTCGTGTCTGTCGTCTGATCCCCGCTCTCGCCGGTCGTTGTGGTCGTGTCGGTCATGGTCCTGTCCTTCCAGGGTGTCGGCGGCAACGGCATGAGCGACGCTCATGGCCCCGAAGCCCGCCAGGTTGAGAAGGCGCAGCGCGTGTCGCGCCTCGCCGTCGTAGCTCGCCCGTTCCAGGGCGGTCATTTCAGGAGGCCGCGGCGATCCCACGCCCGCCTCCGCCAGCTGGTGCGTCAGAACCAGGCGTCCGACCTGGCTGGAAAACACCTGTGCATAGGCATAGGCCACGGCACGCCCATCCTCGGCCTTCAGGTCCGCGACCAGCCGCGCATGGTCGATGTAGGCATAGGGCGCGTCGGTCATGCGGCCTGCGCCTCTGGTTGCGCCATGGCCCCGGCCAGGCTGGCCACGCCCTGGGCACCGTCACGCAGCGCCCCGGCCCCCATCTGGACGGCCTGCATCTGCTCGGCCTGCTCGGCACGATCGTTTTCCGCCTCCGTCAGGGCCTCGACCTCTTCGCGCGGACGCAGGGTGCCGATCGGCAGGCCCTCGGCCTCCGCGCACGCCCGCAGTCCCTCGGCGATGTTCAGGACATAGGGGGCGGCCGGGTCCAGTTCTTTGGCCCGCATGGCGCGCTCGAACATGCGGTCGAAGGCCTCGGCCTGGCGCTGCATCTGGGCGCGGGCCAGCGGCCCGGCATAGTCCCATTCGACCGTTGCCCCGGCCAACTCGCGCGGAGGATCGCCAAGGTCGCCCTCGGCCATCATGATTTCCGCCGTCCGGTCGGCCGTCACGCCCATCCAGTCGCGGTCGATGCCGGGAACATGGGCGCTCATGATGCCGACGCGCAGGTTGCGGCGCTCGACGATCTCTTCGGCCGTGACGTTGCCCGTCTCGCGAAGCCGCATCCAGTCGACCAGCATGGCGGCCTCGACGGCCTGGACCAGATCGCCACGATACTGCAGCCCCACCCCGACGTCGCCCGCCACGTCGATCTTCTGGAAGGCGTCCCTGGCCGACATGAACCCCAGCTGGCCGGGGTCATACAGATTGTCCGCCCCGGCGCGGCGGTCCAGCGGCCGCCCGAACATCCGCTTGGGCCGCATGATCGGCGGCGACACCTTCAGGTCGACAGCGTTTTCGATACCCTGCTGCAGCACCGACAGGCCGACCGCATCGGGCAGGGCATACCAGCACCGCCCGGTGCCATAGTCAGAGCCTTCCTCGACTTCCAGGCGCGGCACGGCATAGGGGAAGCTGTCATAGCCGCCCTCGCGCAGGATCGCCTTCTCTTCCAGGCAGACATAGCGTTCAGACCAGGGCTTGCGCTCTTTCGGGCCGCCCTTTTGACCATTCTGACGCGGCTCGACCGTGTGCAGGATGGTGACCATTTCCTTCAGCTTGTCGTCGCTGGCGTCCCGCCATTTGTCGACGTAGCGCGCGTTCTCATAGTCGCGCAGCACCCGCCAGAGCGGCAACTGAAACTGGTAGTAGAGGGTGTCGACGATGCCGTCGCCGTTGCACGCGATCCAGCAACTGCGCAGCGGGCGCGTCTGATAGATGGGACCGAAGCCGCGCTTGTGGCCGATCCACTGGACGCCCGTTCCGAAGGCCCACAGCTCGATCGACAGGCGCGCCGCTGACGACAGGAAGCCCGAGGCCGGGCGCATCATCCGCGAATGGATGCCCCAGCGCATGTTGTCCAGAAAGTCGGTCGCACTGGCCCCCAGACGGGTCGATCGACCCGAGGAAATCAGGCTGTTCTCGGCATTGGGCGTGATGAACGGATTGGTCGGGTCGATCAGGTAGCTGACCAGCATGGCCGCGCTGTTGCGCAGGGACACGGCCGGGACGCTGGACGTCAGACGACGCCGGCGGAGGTCGCCACGGCGCTGGACCAGGCTGAAATCCTTGCGCGGCAGGAAGTGGTCGGCGATCTGCTGCCACTCGCTCTCGCGGTGCAGCCGATGCGACTTCATCTCGTCGAAGGTGCGCGAGGTCAGCGTGATCGGATCGGTCGTTTTCACGTCGTCAGCCGTTCAGTCCGGTCAGGGTCGCCGTCGGAGCCCCCGCCTGCCGCTCCATGGCCTGCGCCAGCAGCGTCGATTGCCGCCCGCCGGTCTGCAGGCGCGACTTGCGCTCACTGTCCCGGCGGTTGGCCAGGTCGTTGGGGTCCGGTGCCGGTCCCGCATCCTTAATCTTCGGGCGTCTGAACATCGCTCACCGCTCAATCGGGCAGCAGCGCCCCATAGTCCGCAGAATGCCCCTCGTCTGGCCCTGAGGGGATAAGCGGCCCGTCCATCGCTCCGATGCCGTTCAGCCCGAGGATGCCGTACTGACCCCCGTCGGCAGGCTCCGACGCCCCGTTGGACTTGTCCGGGGTCACCGCCAGCTTGTCGCCGGTGCGCTTGAACCGGTAGCCACCCGCCATCGCAGCCACATATTTCGGGCAGTCGGGACCGGACACGATCAGACCGGGTTCGTTCGGTCCGCAGTTGCGCTTCAGGCACTGATCGACGGCCGTCCGACGGATGCGCGGGTCGTTCGTCGGCGCAATCTGGACCTCGATCCCTGTGGCCTGCTGCAGCACCTGTGCCCAGGTAATCGCGCGGTTCATGGCCGTGTGCTGGCGCGCGGCCGGGTCGACGATGATCACCGCATGGGTGACGTCCTTGAACTTCGTTTCCTTCAGCCGCCGCAGCTCGCCCGCAAACTCGATGATGTCCGACTGCCCGTCCGGCACCACCTCGCCCAGCACCCTGATCTGGCCGCTCCAGTTGCGTTGCATGAAGATGGCCGCGTGCCGCAGTGTGCCGGAACCGGCATCCACCCCGATGACCAGCAGGCTGGACGGATCGGCCTGCAGACCGTTGACCGCGACCATGCGGATCGGGTCGAAATCCGGATGCACGGGCTGGCCTTGGCGGCTGTAGCCGCGCTTGTTCTGCAGCAGGCGGGCGATATCCCACTTTTCGTGGGTGACAGCCTTCGCCTTGTAATAGTCCCGCTTGTATTTGCGCAGGTTGACGACGTTTTCGGCCAGTGGGTGGAAGCCGTCGGGCGTCGACGGATCATAACCAGGCGGCTGGACGAAGACCGCGTCCGATGCCCGGCGCTCGATCAGGAACCGCTTGTCGAACCAGCTGTCGATGATCGGGGCGTTCGCGTCCGCCGAGACGCCTTCATAGGCATCCTCCAGCCCCAGCGACGGGTCTGGACGGTCATAGGGCGGCGGATAGCGCCCCGTCCGGTTGGACCCCAGCGAGAACATGTCCTGCGTCTCGTGCGTGTCGGCTTCGGGGTAGTGGATCGCCGTCGTCTGCAGACCCCGGTAGAAGTCTTCCAGATTGCCCTCGCCGGGCGCGCGGAACAGCACTTCGACATGGACCTGGCCGATGTCGCGGCCATAGTCGTCGCGCCACATGAAGTCATAGATGTGCTCGCAGGGCTCCCCGGTCCCGCCCTTCCAGCCCTTCTCCCACCATTTGATCTCTTCCTTGTAGCTGGGGATGAACTGGTCCCAGAGCTTTCGATAGGTCGGGGCCACCACGACGATCCGCCCCTTGCGGATCCCGTCGATCGGGCTAGGGTGCTGCCATTGAGCAATGCGGACGAAGCGACGAATACTCTCCGTCGTCTTTCCCCCACCCGTAGGACCGATGATCACGCTGATCGGCGCGCGAGACAGGCCATAGGCCTCCGCCACCGGCCCGGCCGGGGTCCATCCAAACTGACGTTGCGCTTCACCCAGTCTCATGCCCATCCCTCACCCTGACCCATGGCGGTCGGGTGTATTTTCGGCGCTGGACACCTGCGGGGTATAAGTTCGCTTGGCATGCAATGCGTGGCAGACCCTGCCCCCATCCATAAGACAGGCCGGGGCCAAAAAGGGGGGTGGGGGGTCGATCCCCCCCGGGGGGTCTGGCGCGACGCCCAGGTCGCGCCACCGACCTGCTGATCTTTCATCAGTGGGTCCAGCCAGCCAAGCCGCTGAAATCGCTAGGCTTCATCGTCGTCGTGAGACTTGGGCTGTAAGACTTCGAACGGGACGTCCAGCACCGGCCCTTGATATTGTTGAGGTTTCTCCGAATAGGGCGACCCTCCGACCAGCACCATGACGGGCGGCACCCGGTCATCCTTCAGCTCGACCCGCTGGGCTTGCTTCTGGTCGGTGTACGGCAGCAGCGCCCGCCGGTCCTCGCCCATCCGATCGAGCGCACCCAGCAGGGTTAGGCGACCGCCTGCCAGCTGCATCCGGTCCACCGCCTGGCCGACCAGCGCCAGCACCGCGTCGGCCTTGGACGTCCGCTCCGCCCGCTCCATCAGATCGGCCAGGGCATCGCGCACCACGGTCCGCAGGTCCTGATCCAGCCTGCCCGCCTCGACGTCGAACGCCTCGACCATCCGCCGGGCCTTGGCCAGCTCGGCCCGCTGCAGCGATCCGCCCTCGGCCTTCACCTCGGCCGTCGTGACCATGCAGCCCTGGGCCAGCTGCAGCGCCGCCGATCCGCCGCACCGCGCGTCCAGATACCCGACCAGGTCAGCCGTCCGCTTGTTCTTGGCCCCCTTCGGCCGGCCCCTCGGCTTCGGTGCCGGTCCCGCGCCCACCAGGGCGAGCCCGTCTGTCATTAAACGCCCCTATTTAATGCCGCTTCTACCGCTTCTACGGCCACTTCTAGGATTATCGGCGCATTTTCAGGGGGTTGGTTATGATAGAAGTCATAGAAGCGGTAGAAGTCTATATCTTCACATTGCGCGATGCTTTCGGCTGATCTGCTACGCGTATGAGGCCGCGAGCGACTTCTATCGCTTCTACGCTTCTACGCGCACCTAGCCCGTTGATCGGGTTCAACTTTCAATAGAAGCCGCGACAGAAGCGGTAGAAGTCCCCCGGACCCACCGCTGAGGAAGCCCTCCGCGTCATGCATGTTATGAAGGGAGGGGTCCGGGTGAGGGTAAGAGGCACCAGATCAGCGTCAGGAGCGCCGTGGAGTAGCGGGTTGGGGCCGAGGCGAAGGTGATGCGGTGGCCGCGCGCACCGCGCCCAAGCGGGCGCTGCGCGGCCTCGGATCGCCAAGCGGCGATCCTCTTGTTCCCGACGCCCTTTCGGGCGACGGTTCTGCATGGCAGAAGATCCGAACAAAGCCGCCGGCGTCACCTTCACCCGTGATTACCTAGTTCCAGGCAAAGCCGTGTCGCCCATTGTGGTCAGCCGGGACGTTGCGGCGATGATCGGCTACATCGCGGTTCAATGGGGCCACGCGGAGAATTTGATCGGACAGCTGATCCTGAACTTGGTCCAGGGCACCGATGATGAAGAGACGTTTCGCCGCCAGCGAGGCTTCACACAACGCATACGCATCGGCCGACGCGTAGTGCCTGCTGTTATATTTGAGAAAGACGACGATCATGCCCAAACAGAAATCATTCGGCTATTTGACGTAGCCTGCACGTTGCATTGGCAGCGCAACATCATCGTCCACGGTTCTTACAGCTTCATTTTCCCGCCCAACAGCAGCATTGCCACCGCCACAGCGCGCGGGACCCACAACGGACGCGAACAGGCCATTGAACTGACCGACGCGACACTGCAGCGCCTGTGGCACGACCTTTGTCACTTGGGTGGCGACCTGCACAGGCTGATGGAGAGGATCGGCGAAATTGAGGGCGCGCCGCCCCTATTTCAGGACGACGTCCTAATCGCGGCCATCGACGCGAACGCCTGGCGCTTCAGCGACACGACGAAGCCGACCGGCCGCGCCTAGGCCGCCTCCCGCTCATACCCCTCGTCCTCATCCCCCAGCCCGTCAAACGCCTTGGCCAGCTGCACGAAGACGCCGTGCCGCTTCTTGTCCAGGCCTTTGTCACTGGCTCCGGGCCAGATCATCCGTGGGTCGGGGCAACGCTGCAGGGTGGTATGCCAGACGCCGGTTGCCCCCGGCACGCCCTCCCAGGTCGTGCCGGCGAACTGCTTGCGGGTTTCCGGGTGGCTGGCCGGAATGAACAGCCGACCCGTCTCCCATGTCGCGATCTCACCCTTCGGAAACGACACGGCCAGGCCCATCATGGCCAGGATCGACGTCAGGTCCTCGACGCCACCCGGTGACCGCCTGAACGCCGCCAGACGGTGCCCCAGCGTCGGCATGGTCGACCCCTTGTTGCGCATCCCTTCAGGTATCACGTCGGTCAGGTGGTTCAGGCACTCGCGCCAGTCGTCGGTCTTGTTCGCTGTCTCGCTCAGGGTGTTGGACTTCAGCAGCGTCGCCCAGGTCGTCAGCTGCTCGGCCGTTGGGTCCGTGTCGAACTCCGCCAGGTGAGCGGCGGCCAGCAGGGCCCCGAACTGCTCTGCCCCCCGCGCGTCGTGCTTGCCCTGGGTGATCAGGGCTTCCTTGAACAGCAGCAGCGTCCGCTTCCACCGGGGCCAGCCGTCGATCATCCGCCGCAACAGCTTGCGGCCGACGTCGCGCATGTCATCCCACGGGATCTTCGGTTCAGCGTCGGCGGCCGCGAACGGGTTGAGGTTCAGGATGGCGAACCGGCTCTGATCCTGCTGGCGCATGGGCGGCACGTTGATGCTGGTGCAGATGAAGGCCGACCGGCACTCGAACTCGCGCGCGATGCCCTCTGACGACCCCCGGCCGACCTTGTCGCCCGACGACGCGGTGCGGATCAGCTCGATGATCGCCATGACCTTGGACAGGTTGCTGCCCGCCTGGGCTTCCAGCTCATCGATCACGCACGGAATGCAGTCGTGCCCCAGCTTCTGATACAGATAGGCCCCGCTGGTGTTGCCGCTCTTCAGCAGCCCGCCGCCGAACAAGGTCTTCAGCAAGTTCAGCAGGGTGGACTTGCCGCACCCCTTCTCGCCCGTCACGAACACCATGGCGCGCCAGTCCAGCGCCCCGCCTAGCATCGCCATGCAGACCCAGCCCAGCAGCAGGTGCACGTCGATATCCTTGCGCCGCCAGTTCCACGTCTCGAACACGGGGCGCAGCTGCTCGATCGGCCCATGCATGTCCGGCACGCGGATGGGCCAAGGCGGGGCCAGCGTCGGCCGCGTTGGGTAAATCCACCCGTCATGCCGCCCCGGCTGCTCCCATTTGCCGTTGATCCAGACCCGGTTTCCGGCGTGATAGGCCAGCTGCCCGGCATCGTCTCGCCACGCGCCCCGCCCGTGCATCTGGTCGGGATCATAGGCCCCCTCGAACGCACAGGCGTCCACCAGGGCCTGGCGCGCATTGTCCGCCTCCCACCCCACGACCGGCCCCTTCGGATTGTTCTTGGTGCCCTTGCCTCGGCGCGGCCAGGCCCATTCCAGAAACTTGGACCGACCCGCGAACACGCCGCCGATCGGCCCCTTGCCGCTGCTGCTGTCTTTCAGGGTGGCGATGTCGCCCATGGCGTTCAGCATGACCGATGCCCCGTCGATCCGCCCCAGCGGCACGACAGGGCAGTTGACGGGCAGGCCGGTCCGCCGGTCGGCCAGGCCGATGGTCTCCCACTCTCCCGGCTCGACCAGATGTTCGCCGACCTGCATCGGGCATCCGGTCAGAGGGTCCAGCCGCGAGCGCTCGCGCAGCTCCAGCATCTGCCAGTCCGCGTCGCCAGGTTCGGGTGCGGCGAGGCGCGCGCCGATGGCGGCAAAGGGATCAGTCATGCTACCGCAACGCTATGTCTAGAAACTGGGCCATGTTTTGGGTGTCGATCGCGGTGATGTTCGCCTCGGCGGCGGTGATCGTAGCGTTCGGGCGCCTTGAGCGGATTTCGGTCGGCTCGATGGGCGAATGGGTGTCGGGCATTATGGCCGGTGCCGGTGTGTTGGCTGCGATTGGCATTGCAAGTCATGAGGCTTCGCGCGCCAGGAAGCTGATCGCCAAGCAGCAGGCCGATGCTGCCGAAGCGGCGCGTCTGCTGGTGATCACCGAACTCAAAACTGCGTTGACGCTTTTTGTTTTCGCTATCGACTATTTTCTCGCTGGCGCGCGCAAAATGGCAGATGACCCAGGTGCTGCTGTTCAACACGCAAGAAACGCATTGATGCTTGAACCCTACGAAGAAGCTATTACCCAACTGCGATCGGTCGACCTGCGCCTCCTCGAAGAGAGCGACGTCGAAGGCATTCTTTTGCTTCGCACTAGGCTGAACCTGACCCGCGAATACTTTTCGATGATCGTCCGGCAACATCCAGGGAGCAGAGGATTGGAAAACGTGCCTCCGCACGATCGCGTTTTCCACCAAGCTGGCTCGGCGGCGGTCAGTGTTTATATACGAGTGCAGCAGCTGGGCGGCACCTTTGGTGAGGCTTTTCAAGCCAAGCTGCTGCCCATTGCGGCTATGGCTGCAGGGCCGATTAGGCCTGTTGCTCGACCTCACGATAGTTAGGCTCACGCAGCCCTCCCCCGTGCCCAGTCGTTCAAATCCTTGCCGACGTCGGCCCGGACGACCTTCAGCGGCCGCCCCTGCGCCATCGCCTTCCACTTCGCCTCGACCGCCTCGAACGCGGCCATGGCGGCGGGCGTGTGCCAGTCGTTGTCGGCCACCAGCACCACGGACGACGCGCACGGATGCCAGGCCAGCTCGCCCAGCAGCGACAGGCTCCCGGCCGCCCAGACGCGCGCCCCCGGCTGCGCGATCGCGGCCGTCAGTCCGTCCTCGATCCCTTCGGTGATGATCAGCGGCCCCGTCACGCCCCGGCGTACCGCTTCCTCGGGCGACAGGCCGCCCTCCCCCTTGGCCAGGCGCATCGCGCATCCCCGCGCGACGCCGCTCATCTTCTTGGCCTTGTCGACCGGAGCTTTATTCAGCCCGTCAGGGGCCAGCCAGGTCCGGTGAATGGCCCGCACGTCGCCGTCCGACCCGCTCATGGCCGTGACCATGGCAGGCCATTCCGTCAGCTCGCCCGTCGCCCGGTCGAAATGCTCCAGCGCCGGGTGATACCGGATCGCGCCCGGCATGGCCTGCAGGCGATCGAGCGGCAGGCCCCGCGCCGTTTCCAGATAGGTCCGGACCGGCGTCGCCGCCGTCCAAACCATCGCCTGGCAGTCGCGGACCCAGAACCCCTTGGCCTTGCCCGCCTTGGCCGCCTCTTCGGCATCCTGCCGCGCGACCGCCGCCTTGCGCGCCGCCTCGGCGTCCTCCCGGTCCTGTTTGACCTGGTCGGCCGACCGCGCCTCGTGCCGCCCCCAGCCGAGGAAGTTCAGCGCCCACCAATAGGCGTCGATCCATTCATCCAGCCGCTGGGTCCAGCGGATCAGCTCATAGATATCGCCCTTCTCGCCGCTGGAATGGTCGACGAACGACAGGCCCTTGCGCCCGTCCAGCCAGATGACGAACGACCCCGGCCGCTTGTCCGGCCGACGCGGGTTCAGGGGCGTGATCATCCCGTTGCGCGGCTTCTCGGAGAACCCGCACGCGGCCAGCACGCTGTCGACGCGCTGCTGCAGGGCATCCTTCACCCGGTCCTTGTCATGGGGCAGCTCGCGGCGGGGGGTCATGCGGCCATCCCCATCGGTGATTGGCCATAGGCCGCCAACACCAGGCTCGCCGCGCTGGTGATCATTCGTTCGCGCAGGTCGTCCAGCATCTGGTCGATGCCGGGTTTGTCGCGCATGTCCTCGACGTCGTTCAGGTGGCTGTGCACAGTCTTGCGGTCCAGCCGCGCCGCCCTAGCCAGCGTCGCGGGCTGGCAGTCGGCGACCGTCACGGCCAGATAGCAGGCGATCTTGCGGGCTAGCGCCGTTCGCGCGTCCGACCCCCGCCCCACCTTGCCGGGCGTCGCATAGATTTTCAGGAAAACGGCACCATCCACCGCCCCCTCGGCCAGGTCGACGGCCAGCAGCCAGGCCGCCCGCGCCGTGTCGCCGCTGCGTTTGGTCGGGGTCATCGCATCACCCGAAGATATCGCGGCGCATCGGCGCTTCGCGTTCATGAGGTTCGGGCGGGACGTGCAGACCCAGCCGCTGGCCGGGGATGCCGACCGTCCGGTGCGCCTTCGCCTTCGCCACGGGCACCGGCCCGATCCGACGCTCCGCCCCGACCAGCGGCCCCAGCCCATCGGCCAGCCAGCGCAGGGTCGCGGCGTTCGCGGTCCGCGTCGCATCGTCCATCGCCGCCCAGGACAGGCCCAGCCGCACCAGGGGCGATCCGAACGTCGTCAGCGCCTCGACCGACGGAGCCACGGCCTTCTCCGCCCGCTTCGCCGCCGCGCGCAGGTCGCCGCCCGCGCCTGTCGGATGCGTCTCGGCCCGCCAAGCCTGTTTGCACAGTGCCCGCCACAGCTGCAGGTCGCGGGTTGTGGGGTGCAGGGTGCGCGTCATGCTGCCAGGCCCCTCATGATGTCCGCGACCGGCGGGCTGAAGTCTTCGGGCCGCACGCCGCCTTTCGTCGCCCGGACGATGCGCGTCAGCAGCTTGGACCCTGGCCGCTTGCGCTCCGCGTCGTCGAACGGCCGTCGCATGGCGTGCACCATCTGCCGCGTGCAGCCGAACAGGTCAGCGGCCGCTGCATCGTCCAGGTCATGATCGCGCAGCCAGCGATCGAGCGCCGGGCGCGGCCTTACGACCGGTATTGTCGTAACAGTGTGGGCTTGTGTCGGGGTCACGGGTCCGTCCGTTCAACGAAGTTCGCGTCGGATACGCCCCTGATTTGGTTTACCCCGTCAACCTATTTTGTATCTATTTTGTGGACTTTAGACACATCATGCCGTCTAGACTGAGACTATGTCGTTGCTGGCCCTCGCGTCTGAGCCGTGGATATCCCGTCGTATGGACACGACGGAACACGACCGCATTGCGCGCGAGAAGGCCGGGCTGGCGCTTCGGATCCTACGCAAGCGTGCCGGCATCACCCAGGAAGAGGCCGTCGACCGCGCCGTCGGCATCAGCATCACCAGCTGGAAAAACTACGAGAAGGGCGCGCGGTCCATGTCGACGCCTATCCTGGCCCGCGCGCTGCAGGCCATCGGCGCGTCGGCCGACGAACATCAGCTGGAGGTGGCCCGCATGTCATCGCCTCTGCCGTCGGCGTCTTTCGCGCACCCCGGCATGGCCGAGCGCGGTCGCGTCATGGCCCTCCCGGTCGGCGGCATCGCCCACGGCGGCGCGTTGCGGCCCAACCTCTATGACGACGGGGGCGAAGCCGAAGTGATCGACTTCGCCCAGTATTTCACGCCCGGCACCCAGGTGCTGCGCCTCGCCGGAATGAGCATGGTCCCCTATGCCGAACCCGGCGGCTTCGTCACCTACAACGTCCGCCAGCCCGCGCGTCGCGGCCAGGGCTGCGTCATCGAAATGGCGGACGGCTCCTATGCCGTGAAGCGGTTCGAGCGCATGGACGACGACCACCTCTACGTCACCGAACTCTATCCCAAGGAACGGGAGCTGACGTTCGACCTGGCCGAGGTGAAGGGCGTTTACGCGATCGGCCTAAGGGGCGGGTGAGCAGGCCGCGTTCGCTATCATCCAGATTCGAGCATGCAGATAGACCAGTGCCATGTCCGGCGAGGGTCGTTCTTTAAGCTCGAAGGCCTCGTCTGAAGCCATCATGGCTAATGCACAGACGTTGTCGATCTCCGCGCGGAGCTTCCGATATTCCTCGAAGGATGGCCGCCGCTGGACGCTAGAAGCCCAAAGGTCCTCCGATGCACGGGGCAGTGCACCTGCCGTCTCGTCACACACCGCACGCGCCGGCAGGCAAAGATACAGGTCCCTATTGTCGGAAACGCCATCCCATAGATGGGCGTCGCTGGCGTCTGCCGCCTCCTGATCGGCACCCTCGCTCGTGGCCTGTGCCGCCTCCTCAATGGCAGCGGCATACTCTGCTGCCGAGGCGGCGCGTTCGGCGACCTCAACCGCCGCGAGCCCCCGCCGCTCCATAAGGTCCTGGGTGGCGACAAGGGCAAATGCAGCAACAAGAGAGGTCAGCATTCCCTCACGATGACGCAGATAATGACCACTCGCCAGCAGCACGATGGCAAAGTTAGAAAACACCACAGCGCATCTATTTCGTGTCTGTAGGTTGACAGCAGCAACCGAAGCAGTCTTGTTTCCGGTTGTCCCCGCCGCGTCGCATGCATGACGCCGGACGAGACGTCAGACGTGATCCCCCCTGGTGGGTCGTCTGGCAGACGCGGCGGGGGCACGGATCAACAGGAGCCCTTCATGGCCGACGACGCCTCACACGACGCATCCCCCGACGTTCTCAACGCCACGGCCCAGGGCCGCCTCCGCACCATCATTGAGCGGGTCGAGCGGCTGGAAGAGGACAAGGCCGCAATCCTCGAAGACATCAAGGAGGTCTTCGCCGAGGCCAAGGGCGAGGGCTACGACGTCAAAATCCTGCGCAAGGTCATCCGCATCCGCAAACAGGACAAGGCCAAGCGTCAGGAAGAAGACGCCATCATGGACCTCTACCTCGCCACCTTGGGTGAAGTCTGATGACCGCCATCGTCCTGCCTTTCGCGGTGGCTCCGCGGGCTCCGGTAGAGGTCCGTCCGACGCCCCTTCAACCCGCCACCCGCATCGCCTGTCAGACGGCCGAAGAGGCCGGGCTCGCCGCCCAGCTGCTGCTGGCCTGCGCCGCCCCCCGCAGCGACCGCCTCGACTGCGTCCCCACCCTGATGAAGCGCGAGGGCCAGCCCTATCGCCCGCTGGTCGTCGTCCACTGGGGCGGCATGGACGTGATCGCCTCGGCCGACGCCATGCGGCGCATCGCCCTGACCATCGACTTCGCCGGCCGCCAGGGCGCCGCCCTCGATCTGCTCGGGGCCTGCGACCAGGCCGAAGCCCTCGCCGACCAGCTGCATAGAAGCCATCACTGATGCCCGCCTACACCCTTCCCCGCGAACATGGCCCCGCCGTCCGCGACGGCCGCCAGCGGATTACCCTGGCCGCGCCGCGCGACAACAACGTGCCCGGTGGCCACGCCGCCGTCGGCGATGACGTCTTCGTCGACCTGGCAAAGCGGGGCGACAAGCCACGCGAACGGGTCGCCCGCCGCCGCTGCATCCTGCGCGGTCAGCTGGTCATCACCGAAGACGCCCTGGTGCGCGTCACCGACCTGCGCTTCCGCGACCGCGACGAATGGGCCGCCGAGGCCGAACGCCTCAAGCGCCTGATCGAGGCGGCGGAACAGGGCACCCCCGCCGCCACATCCGACACCTTGCTGGCCCTCGCCAAGCTGGCCGGGTTCCGCAGCTGGAAGGCGCTCTACACCTTCAACGCCGCCCGCGACCGTCGCGGGCGTCCCGATGCCGATGGCCGCGTGACGCGTGACCTGATCGGCTGGTCCGTGAACTGATGTCCACCCCCCTGATCGACATGCAAGGCGTCGCCACCTTCCGGGGGGTGCACTACGACACCGTCCGCAAGGGCTGGTCGTCCTGGGTGCGCGATCTGGGGTTTCCGGCCCCGGTCGTGAAACGCCCGTACCGCTGGAACCGCGCATCGCTCGATGCGTGGCTGATCCGGCGCGAGGCCGAGAACCGCTCCGCCCTGTTGAACCCGGCCGCGACAGATACGACCGTTTCCGACGCACCGGCCAACGAAAACACCCTCGACGCTGCCCCTGTCAGCCGCGTCGCCCGCCGCATTGACCGCGAGCGCAGCGCAGTGCTGTCGTTCATGGCCGGTGCGCGGTGATCTGGAGAGCCGTCATGTTCCGCCGTCCTCACCGTGCCCGTCCCGCCCCGCTGCTGAACGAACGCGGCCAGGGCCTCGCCGCCCTCCTGTTTGTCATCGCGGGCCTGTTCTGGCTCTGCCTACGCATCAAGGGGCTGGCGTGACCGTCGTTACCGACCTGCGCAAGCGCCTGGCCAGCACCCTTCGCCTCCGACTGGGCCACGCGGGCATGACCGTGTCCGCCACGGTCGCGTCGTCGCTCGCGGGCGAGGCCCTGAAGAGCGCCAATGTCGAGGCCCTGACGGGCTATGTCGCGGCCGTCGAGGCGGGCACCGACCCTGCGGCCGTGCGCGATATCCTGATCGGCGACCCGGCCATCGGCCCCATCATGATCACGGCCCCCGAACCATGACCGTCTTCGCCCATAGCGTCCGCGCCTGGGTGCGCGGGGCCTGGCATGAGGAGGGATGCCGGGACCAGGCCGAGGCCTGTGCCCTGTTCGACCGCATCCGCGCCATCAATCCCGCGCTGGAAGTCGAACGGCTGGTCGACGGAGCCGCGATCGAGGTGTCGCGCCGGGCGGCTGTCGTCGCCCGAAACACCGGCGTTGACGCCGCCGCCGCCTGACGCCAGCATCCCACCCCTTTCCAGGCGACGGAGAACCGCCCGGTGACCAAGGCCCCGACCAAGTCCAAGCGGCTCCGCCGCCACGGCGACGCGCCTGCCAACTGGCAATACCGCGACGGCCGCCCGCGATGGATCCCGTCGCCCGCCCTGCGCAAGTCCGGATGGCGCGCTCGCGACCTGAAAGGCACCGACGGCGTCTTCCTGTCCGAGGGCCTGTCGCGCGACGCGGCCCGTGACATCAACGCAGCCGTCGCGGCCTGGCGTCGCGGCGAGCTGGTTGCCGAAGGCTTCGCCGCCATGACCCCGGACGGTGCGGCGCACACCCCCACTGGCCTGCCCGCCGCCGTCGACCGCCTGTCGATCGGTCGCCTGCTGGACGGCTTCTTCGCCAGCCGTGAGTTCCTGGGCTCGCCCGGTCCCGACGGCGAGGTGCGCGGCGGCCTCAAGCCATCGACCCAGCGCGGCTACAAGACCAGCCTGAAACGATTGATCGACACACTGGCTGGCTACGTCACCCTGCCGGCGAAAGACGACGCCGCTGCCCAGGCCCACTACGCCCTCGCCGTGGCGACGATCCGCGCCAGCCGCGTCGACATCTTCGAACCGGCCGAGACGGCCACCGGCGTCGATGACGTCCTGTACCGCGCCTACTGGGCCCTGCACGACCAGGCCGGGGTGCACCAGGCCTATGCCGTCCTCGCTGCCGTCAGCGCCTGGCTGACCTGGTGCCGCAAGCATCAGAGCCGCACCATCCAGAACTGGGCCAAGGAGGTCCGCCGCGACACCCCGCCCGGCCGCATCCGCCCTTGGACCGTCGCGGAGTTCAAAACGATGCTGACGTCGGCCGACGCCTTGGGCCTGCACAGCATCGGCGACAGCATCAGCCTTGGCCTCGACCTGTCCTGGTCGCTGGTCGACCGGCTGATCATGACCCACGCCACCTTGGCCGACGACCGCGCCAACGCGGCCCGCTCCAAGACCGGCCGGGTCGGAGGCACCCCGCTGACCAGCCTGGGCAAGGCCCGCATGGCCATGGTCCGGGCGCGTCACAAGGCGATGGACGCCCACCCCACCCACGTCCTGATCAGCGAAGCGACGGGCCAGCCCTACGATCCCGAGGGCTCGCACTACCGCAACCAGTTTTCCAAGGTCCGCGCCCATGCCGCCGCGACGTTGGCCAGCTGCGCCGAAATCCGCGACCAGGACCTGCGCGACACCGCATTCACCTGGATGAAGAATGCGGGCATCGACGACGACGGCATCGCCAGCCGTACCCTGCAGAGCCGCAAACACATCGGCGAACTGGGCGACGCCCACTACGGCGAGATTGGGCCAGAGATCGCGGATCGGGCGCGGGACCTGCTTGAGAAATACTTCGCACGTCAGGGGGTGAGCCTGTGATGGAAGCAAGTTCTGAAAACCGCGACATCGAGATCACTCATTCCGACGGCCGCATCTATTTCCAGCTCAGAGGCTACCCCGAAGGTTGGTCAATCCAAGAGCCAAGCCCAATCGACCCGACGTATCAGGCGCTGACGGTGTTGCTCGCCGACCTTCATAAGGTTCTGGCGTGGTTAGAGGGCATGTCCGCCGTCGATGATTTCATGGCAGAGGCTGCTTTTGACGCCGCCCTCGTCCGCTATTTCTCTGTTTTTGACAGGAATAGCGGGCGCAAAGGCGTGAAGCATCTAAAGTCCGAAGAGGTTTTTGATGCCGACGACTTGGCTGATGCTCATCGCTCGTTGAAAAAACTTCGAGATAAGTATGTGGCCCATGATGACGACCAGTTTCCGGCGCGCAGGCCGGTTGTCATCTTCGACAGCGAACGGCGCGCGCAGGAGGTAGTGTGCCTCACCATGACCACGCGCTCTGACGGCTGGGTGTTTTCCCCCCGACTTAAAGAGCTTGCAGAGCGGGCTTTGCAGCATGTGAGCGAGAGGCGCGACGCAGCCGGTCAGGCAATTTTGGTGACGTGCAATGGCCCCGGGTCTGAAAGCGCACGGGCCAAGATCGTTACAGACAAAATCTATTCCATCAGAATTCAGGACGAGGACGCATAACCCCCAAGTCTCACGTGAGACTTTCACACCCGATCAGGCCCTGAAACGCCCCTGATCGACCCGGCTGCCTTTGACAATGTGCCCGCCACCACTGGCTTCGCGGGGCGTCCCGGTTTCTCTTAATCAGCGGGTCGTAGGTTCGAACCCTACATCACCCACCATCGTCCTGCATTGATTTCGCTAAGCAGACGTCGAAGCGCCCCGTCCGCGCTCGGAGTGATCGCTGGTCCGGTTAATGCGCAAGACAATGGGCTCTGGCCCCGATGGATCGGGTCCAGAGCGGCCAGGAACCGCGTGCGTGCCTCCCAGGTTCCGAAGGCTCGAGCATGGCAAGACACGTCACGCCATATGACGGGCTTCGGAGAAGACCTTCGCGATTGGTCGCGTCCAGCAACTGTGTCAGCTTCTGTTCATACTGGCGCGGCCAAGGACCAGTGATCGTTGGCCAGAGGGAACAGACGTCATGACCCTGCGCATTCTCGTGGCACCCTCGGGCTACAAGGAATGTCTGGAGGCCGACCGGGTCGCCGAGGCGATCGCCCAGGGCGTGTTGCGGGCCCTGCCCGACGCCCGGGTGACGCGTCTGCCGTTGGTCGACGGCGGCGAAGGCTTTGCCCAGGCGATGGCCGTGGCCACAGGCGGCCGGCTCCAAGCGTTGACGGTCACTGGCCCGGTCGGACAGCCGGTGGAGGCGACCCTGGGCTGGCTGGGCGGAACGCAGACACCGACAGCCGTGGTCGAGATGGCCCAGGCCGCCGGTCTCAGACTGGTTCCGGCCGATGCGCGCGACCCGATGAAGACCACCACCCGTGGTGTCGGCGAACTGATCCAGGCGGCGCTGGACGGCGGGGCCGAACGCATCCTGGTCGGCTGTGGCGATTCGGGGACGAATGACGGGGGCGCAGGCATGGCCCAGACACTGGGCCTGCGCCTGCTGGACGCAGACGGTCGCGACATCCCGCCGGGCTGCGAAGGTCTGGCCCGCCTCGACCATATCGACATCACCGAAAGAGACCTGCGGCTGGACAAGGTTCGCATCGAGGCGATCTGCAACATCACCAATGTGCTGTGCGGTCCGCGCGGCGTCGCCCGCGTCTTTGGCCCCCAGAAAGGCGCGTCGCCCGAAACGGTCGAGCGGATGGATGCTGCCCTGGATCGCTATGCCCGGGTCGTGCAGGACGCCTTCGCCATAGATGTGCGCCAGATGCCGGGCGGGGGTGCATCCGGCGGCCTGGGCACGGGGCTGAGGGTCCTGCTGGGGGCGGAGTTGCGGTCCCGCTACGATGTGGTCCTGCCCTATTTCGATCTGGATGCCCGCCTGGCCGAGACCGATCTGGTCTTCACCGCCGAAGGAGGGATCGATCTGCAGACGCCGAACGGCAAGATTCCGGTAGAGGTCGCGCGCCGGGCCAAGCTGCGCGGGTTGTCTGTCTTCGCCCTGGCCGGGGCCGTCGGCGATCCGGCGCGTATCGTCTATCAGCACGGCGTGGATGCCTTCTTCTCGACCGCCATGCGCCCCTGCCCGATGGAGATGGCCATGGCCGAGGCCGAGGCGCAGCTGATCCTGGCGGCAGAGAATGTGATGCGCACCGTCCTGGCCGGTCGGGCCATGCCGCGCGGATGACCCTGACCCACGAAGCGAAAGGCCGTCGCCGACCCTGGATCCGGCTTCTGGGACTGCTGTCGGCCTTTGCCCTGCTGACGGCGCTGGTGGTGCTGCCGGCCGACCTGTTCCAACCTGGACGGGTGGCGCTGGCTGTGTTCGGCACGGCGGTGATCCTGTGGGCGACAACGAAGATCGAGGCCGCCTGGATCGCCCTGGCGGGGGCCGTGGCCCTGGTGCTGTTCGGCGCGGCGGACCAGCGCGACGTGACGGGCATGCTGGCCGACGACATCATCTGGCTGATGATCGGGGCCTTCGTCATCGGCGCGGCCTTTGAAAGCTCGGGCCTGGCCGCGCGCCTGACCGCGGCGGTCGCGTCGCGGGCGCGCACGACCGGGCAGCTGTTCTGGCTGACGACGCTGGCCCTGATCCCGCTGACCTTCCTGATCCCGTCGACATCGGGCAGGGCGGCGGCGACCCTGCCGGCCCTCAACGGCTTCTTCGGCGTGGAGCGGGGCCAGGCGGCGGAACGCGGACGTCGGGCCTATGCCATCCTGATCCCCACCATCATCCTGGTGGCGACCACGGCGGCCCTGACCGGCGCAGGCTCGCACCTGCTGGCCGAAGACCTGCTGTATCAACGGATCGGCGAGCGGTTCGGCTTTGCGCAATGGGCCCTGTGGGGCCTGCCTTTCGCCCTGGCAGCTTCGCTGGCGTCATGCTGGGTCGTGCTGCGGCTGTTCCTGGACGGTCCGGAACGGGCGGCACCCGTTCCGCTTCTAGCCCGCAGCGACACGCCCATGAGCCGGGCCGAATGGACGACACTGGCCATTGCGGCCGTCACCTTCGGCCTGTGGTTCACCACCCAGTGGCACGGCTATCGCATCGCCAGCGTCGCGGTCGTGGCCATGATCGCCCTGACCGCCCCGCGCCTGGGCGTGCTGAAGTTCAAGGCGGCGATGAAGGCGGTGAACTGGTCGCTGGTCCTGTTCGTGGGGGCGGCGCTGGTTCTGGGCCAGGCCCTGATCAATACCCAGGCGGCCGGGTGGCTGGTCGGCGCGATGTTCGACATTGCCAATCTAAACACCATCAGGGGCGGCAATGCGCCCGAGATCGCCGTCATCGCGGCCATCGCCGTGATCAGCCTGGCGTCACACCTGTTCATGACCAGCCACGTGGCCCGCACCGCAGCCCTGGGGCCGCCCTTCATCCTGATGGCCCAGACGGCCGAGCTCAATCCGGTGGCTGTGCTGTTCATCGCCACAGCGGGCATGAACTACTGCCTGACGCTTCCGGTCTGTTCCAAGGCGCTGCTGATGTTCCAGGATGCGGATGGCGTCACCTTCCGCCCGCGCGATCTGATGCGGCTCAGCGCCATCCTGACGCCGGTGCACCTGTTGCTGATGATCGTCTTCTATTTCGCCTGGTGGAAGTGGACGGGGCTGGCGCTATCCACCTGATGGTCAGTCGTCGTCGTCGCGGTCGTTCGAGCGGTCGACCCGGGTCACGCGACCGTCGCGGTTGATGTCGATTTCCAGCTTGCGACCCCGCTGGTCGCGACCCTCGATCTCCCAGCCTCCATCGTCCTGTTCGATCTCGTCGACCCGGACCATGCCGTAGCCGCGCGCGATCTGCAGGGCGCGGGCCTCGCTTATGCCCTGACGGACCGCCGGGCGCTCACGATCCTGCGCCGTGACGGACGCCGGCAGGCTGAAGGCCAGGGCCGCGACCGTCAGGGTCAATAGGTGCAGTCTCATGACGTCCTCCTGTTCAGCGGTCTGCCGTCAGAAATACTCGGCATTGGCCGGGCACTGGGCCGCCAGTCGCCGTGCGGTGATGGTCGCGGGGATGAAGGGGCTCCAGATCCCCGCCGCCTTGACCGAGGCCCCGCCGCGGAAGCTGAACTGCTCGGCCTGATAGGTGCCGTTCAGGCGCACGCGGGCCTGACGGCCGCTGCGCGAGACGCAGTTGCCCTCGAACCGGGCATTGCCGTTGCCGACCTGACGCACCGGATAGGTGCACTGATAATGCCGCGTCGACAGGCCGCCGAAGAATCGGTTGATCTCGCTGGGGCGCACGCATTTGGTCTCGGTGTCCCGCTGACCCAGGGCGCTGGTGGTATATTCCCAGTAGCCGGGCAGGACCGGTGGCGCGGCCGTCGCGGCGGCCTGATAGGAGGGGCCGGCCATCGGCGCGGCCGCCGGCGCGGCCAGGAACAGGGCCCCGGCGATCACGGGCGCGGCGGTGGCCAGGACGCGGCTGAAGACACGGCTGGGCTTGCGAGACATGGCGGGTCTTTCGACAGAAGGGCGTTTCATCATTAGAGCGGATACAGGGGCGCAATTGAACGGGGCCTGAACGGGCGCGAAACCCTTGACGCGGCGGGGCACCCTCCTCTATACGGCCCCCTCTCGCGCAGGAGCCCCGTTCCTGCGCGCAATCATTTCATGCGTCCATACGCTTCGTGGACGCCTCTGCCCAAGGATAGTCCCATGTCGCGTCGCTGCGAACTCACCGGTATCGGCCCCATGGTCGGCCACAGCGTGAGCCACTCGAACGTCAAGACCAAGCGCCGCTTCCTGCCGTCGCTGAAGACGGTCAAGGTCGCCTCGGAAGCCCTGGGCCAGACCTTCAGCCTGCGGATCTCGAACGCCGCCCTGCGCACCCTCGACTACAAGGGTGGCCTGGACCCCTTCATCGTCAAGGCCCGCGACGAGCAACTGTCGATGGCCGCCCAGCGCATCAAGCGCCAGGTCAAGGCCAAGCTGGCCGAGCAAGCCACCGCCGCCTGATCGGCGACGACATCAAGATGTGAAGAGGGCCGGTGGAAACACCGGCCTTTTTCTTTGCGCGGGATCGGGGGCTACCCCTGATGGCAGATCGGGCGTGCGCCGTGGTGGGTGGTTAGCGGACCTCCGCGAGCGTGGCGGTAAAATGAGCACCACCATTTCGACCTTTGCCGAAGGAGAGCACCCCCGCGTGCTGATCAACGAGCGACCGAACAACCCTCATGCCGAGACCTTTTTGGGCTGCCGGATCGAAGTCGGCGGGAAGACCGGGACCGTCATCTTCAACCTCGATTCGTACACCTTGGCCGCTCGTACAGATCCGAACTTCGACACGTGGCGCACCGTGTTTGGCGGCGTTGGTGACGAGTTCGTTAGTGACCAGACCAATAGGCATAACCAACGTGGTCGGGATTGGCGTCGGTTGACCCAGCGTTGTGACCGTGCACGGCGATATGACATCGGAGAGATCGGCCAACAGCCGCTCGGTATAAGCTAGGGCACAGGTCGTCTCGATGGCGTCCTCTACGTAGAAGTGGCGGTGTACCCGGGCAACTGTGTCCACCCGCGACGCCGCCAGGCCGAGTTGGCGGGCCGTTTCGCTGTTACCTTCGGTTTTCGCCTGCATCTTCAGCAATCCGGAGACGAACTGCAGACTATTCATGACGCGGTGGTCGATCTCCCTGCCGAGCATCTCTGATTTATCACGCTCGGCTTCCACCTCTGCGACGCGCTCGGCCAGATGGGTGTTCAGGCGTCTCAACTCGAGTTGCGTCATCACTTGGTTGGCGAGGGTGCGTAGGGCCATGCGTTGGCGTGGCGGGAGGTCTTTCGGCTCATAGTCGAGCACGCATAGAGTGCCGATCGGCAACCCCGCTGCAGTTTTCAGCAGGGCTCCCGCGTAAAACCGTAGTCCCGGATCGCCAGTGACAAGCGGATTGCAGTCAAACCGATGATCGAGAGTTGCGTCAGGCACCACCATGAAGTCATCGGCCAACAGCGCATGACCGCAGAATGACGTCTCGAGCGGCGTCTCACGGACGCCTAACCCAATCTCGGCTTTAAAAAACTGCCGTCCATCCCCGATCAAATTCACAACGGCTATGGGCGTCTCGCAGATTTCGGAAGCTAACTTCACTATGTCATCGAAGTCGCTCTCGCGTGGGGTGTCGAGCACGGCATAGCTGGCCAACGCCGCTAGTCGCTCCTGTTCATCCGGGCGTAAAGCTATCGTCATAGCTGCTCCCCACTCAGAGCGGCGGCTCTGCACATTTAGGCTAGACCATATAACTCTGTGATCCAGCATTTGGCGAACTTACGTCCAGACTGACTTAGGATCATGTCGGGAGCTTTAGCTGCAAGTGCTCCTAACGTCCGCAACGGATCAGAAGCCGTCATCACAATGCCGCCGGAAACCGGACATTGGCGACCGGCTTCCTTCTGACGGTTCGCTCTGTACGTTGCAGGTAACAACGACCTCGCCCCGAGGACACTTCATGACCCGCGACCAGATGTTCGCCCATGCGCTGAGCCAGCCCGGAGCGGAGGCGTCCACCCTGCATGGCGGGCGGTGCGTGCGGGTGCGGGGGCACTGGATCGTCAATGACAATGCCGACCCCGACGCCTTGGCCCTGGCGCTGGATCGCGACACCGTGGCGCTGCTGATGGAGACGGAGCCGCAGACCTATTTCCAGACCCCGCATTTCGAGGGCTGGCCCGCCGTCCTGGTCCGCTATGCCGTGGCCGACGACGACCGCCTGCGCGAACAGATCGACAAGGCCTGGGCCCGGCGCGCTACGGCGGTCCAGCGCAAGGCGCGAGCGGGCAAGGGCTGATCCGCAGCGGCATTCCTCCCCCATCGGGGGAGGAATGGATCACTTGCGCACACCGACTGTGTCTCTAGGCTGATCCCCCTGTCCGTCCCGGAGCCCTTCGTGTCCGTATTCCGCCGTGTCGCCGTCGCCACCGTCTCCGTCTTGGCCCTGACCGCGGCCCCCCTCACAGCCTCGGCCCAGGACGCACCCGCCCCTGTCGTCACCGACATCTCCGTCGAATCCTCCGCCTTCACCCTGGCCACCGACCAGCCCCGCACGCCCGAACAGGTCGCGGTGCGCTTCGACAAGGCCGATCTTTCGATCCGGGTCATGCCTGCGGACAAGGCCATCGACGCGGTCGCCGTGCTGGACTTCACGGCCCAGTCGCCGGTCGAGGCCCTGGTGGTCGAACTGGACACCCGGTTCGCCGTCTCCTCCGTCCAGGTCGACGGGCAGGAGATCGCACCCGGCACCTGGACCAATCCCGAGGGCCGCATGACCGTGCCGCTGGGTCGCACGCTTCAGACGGGCCAGACCGCCTCCCTGCGCATCGCCTATGCCGGCCAGCCGCGCGTCGCCCCCCGCGCGCCCTGGGACGGCGGCTTCGTCTGGTCCACGACCCCCGATGGCCAGCCGTGGATCGCCACGGCGGTTCAGGGCGAGGGCTGCGACCTGTTCTGGCCCTGCATCGACCATCCGCTGGCCGAACCGGGCCGCGTCGACCTGCACATCACCGTGCCGTCCGATCTGGCCGCGCCGTCGAACGGGCGGTTCGTCGGCAAGACCGACAACGGCGACGGCACCACGACCTGGAACTGGAGCGCGCGTAGCCCCAACACCTATGCCATCGCCCTGAACATCGGGCCGTATGACGAGATGACCACCGACTATGTCAGCCGGTTCGGCAACGTCATCCCCCTGACCTACTGGTATCTGCGCGGCGACGACCCGGCCAAGGTGAAGGTCCTGTTCGACCAGTTCGCGCCCATGGTGGATTTCTTCGAGGCCACCGTCGGCCCCTACCCCTTCGGTGACGAGAAGATGGGGGTGGTGGAGACGCCGCATCTGGGCATGGAGCACCAGACCATCAACGCCTATGGCAACGGCTACCGGCTGGACGGGCGCGGCTTCGACTGGCTGCTGCACCACGAGCTGAGCCATGAATGGTTCGGCAATCAGCTGACCAATCGCAACGCCGACGACATGTGGCTGCACGAAGGGCTGGGCAGCTATATGCAGCCGCTCTACGACCGCTGGCTGAACGGCGAGCGCTTCATGCAGGCCAGCCTGTTGCAGCAGCGGCGGGACCTGATCAACCGCTACCCCGTCGTCTCCGGCACCGACCGCGCCGTGGCCGAGGTCTATGAGGGCGACACCGGGCCGGGGCTGGACCTCTACAACAAGGGCTCGCTGATCTCGCATTCCCTGCGCATGCTGGTCGGGGACGAGGCCTTCTTTCGCGCCGTGACCCGGCTGGTCTATGGCACGGCGACGCCGAAGCCTGGCGCGTTCCAGCCCCGCTATGGCACCACACGCGAGTTTCTGGCCCTGATCAACGAGGAGACGGGTCAGGATCTGGGCTGGTTCTTCGACGGCTATCTGTATCAGGCCGCCCTGCCCGACCTGCGCCAGACCCGCGACGAGCGCGGGCTTGCGCTGGAATGGGTTACCGGCGACGGCAAGCCCTTCCCCATGCCGGTCGAGGTCGAGATCGATGGCCGGCGCACGACCGTGGCCATGCCCGGCGGCCGCGGTTTCATCGAGGCCCGCGCAGCCAGCCACATCCTGATCGACCCGGACAGCAAGGTCCTGCGCCGCCTGGACTTCATCGAGGCGTGGAAGGCGTCAGGCGGAAACTAGACCGCCTCGGCCGTCACCGACTGGCGCACCATCTGGCACGACCCCTGGGTGGTCAGGAAGGCGATGTCGGCGGCGTCGCGCCCGCAGGCGATCCGCACCAGACCCTCGACGGGAGCCAGCCCCGTCGGATCGACCAGCCACCAGCCATCCGACAGCCAGACCTCGAAGATGGCGTGGAAATCCGGCGGGCTCAGCTGATGCGCAAAGGCGCTGACCGCGCGCGCCGGAATGCCCGAGGCCCGGCACAGGGTGATGCCCATGTGGGTGAAGTCGCGGCACACCCCCGCCCGGTCGATGAAGGTCCGTGCCGCCGTGGTCTCACTGTCGGAGGCACCGGGCTCGTAGTCGATGTTCTCGGCGATCCAGTTCAGGATCTTCAGCACCCGGTCGCCGCCGACCGTGCCGCCGAACGTCCGCTCTACGAACCGTCCGAACTGGTCCGACGGACAATAGCGGCTGGGGTTCAGATAGGGCAGCACCTCGGCCGGCAGGTCGTTCCAGTCATGCTGGACCGTGACCGGCGGAAGGCCCTTCAGCGTGCCGTTGTCGACCACCGCCTCATAGACCAGCGCGACTTCGCCCTGCAGATGCGCCCGCAACGTGCGCGCCCCGAACTCGTCGTCCTGATCATGCTGGAACTCGACCTCCGGCGTTGTGGTCAGCGTCTCCTCAAGGATGTTTTGCCCCGGCCAGTGGGCCACCTGAATCTTGTAGATCGCATCCGTCGGGGGATCGAAACGATAGACCAGTTCGGCACGGACTCGGATTTTCATGAGGGCTCGAGTGAAGGAGTACGGACACGGCGTCAACGTGGCGGTTTAACCGGTGTTCCGTGTCAGTCTGCGTTCCCCGCAAACGGTGCGACGCTGGACCGCGTCCGCCTGCCCCTTGACCATCCGCGCCGTGGAGGGAAGACTTCGCTTATGCATATGCGAACCAAATTCATTTTGCCCGTCGCCCTCGCCGCGGTCGTATCCGCCTGTGGTCAGGGAGAACCGTCCGCAACCGATGCGGCCGATGCCGGTGTCGTCAACCTGTACACCGCGCGTCACTATGACTCCGACCGGGCCCTGTATGACCGGTTCACCGAACAGACAGGCATCCGGGTCAATATCATCGAAGGCAATGCCGACCAGTTGATCGCCCGCATGGGCAGCGAGGGCTCTGCCAGCCCCGCCGACGTCTTCATTACGGCCGATGCCGGGGCCCTGTGGCGGGCACAGAACGCCAATCTGCTCCAGCCCACGACCTCTGAAGTGCTGACGGACGCCATTCCGGCCAATCTGCGCGATCCGCAGGGCCGCTGGTTTGGTCTGAACCGCCGCGCGCGGATCGTAGCCTATGACTCGTCCAAGGTTCAGCCGGCCGAGATCGACACCTACGAGGAAATCGCCTCGCCGCGTTTCCGGGGCAAGCTTTGCGTCCGCTCGGCCGACAGCGTCTACAACCTATCGCTGGTCGGTGCCTTGATCGAGGCATGGGGTCCGGAAAAGACTGCCGAATGGACGCGGGGCGTCGTCGCCAACATGGCCCGTCCGCCCGAGGGCGGCGACCGCGATCAGATCCGCGCCGTCAACGCTGGTGTCTGCGAGATCGCCCTGACCAACAGCTACTATTACATCCGTATGGCCAATGGCGAAGATGCCGCCGACCGGGCAGTGACCCAGAAGGTCAAACTGTCGTTCCCGTCGCTGGCCGGTCAGGGCGCGCACATCAATGTGTCGGGCGGAGGCGTCGCTGCGAATGCGCCGAACCGCGAGAATGCCGTGCGGTTGCTGGAATTCCTTGCGTCGCCCGAGGCGCAGACGGCGGTGTCGGCGGGCAATAACGAGTTCCCGGGCAACCCGGCCGTCCCGGTGCCGGCCCCGACCAATGCCTATGCGGACTTCACGGCTCATCCGATGTCGGTCGCCGTCTATGGGCCACGCCAGGCCGAGGCCCAGAGCCTGATGAGCGCGGCGGGCTGGCGATAGGTCCCGACACCGTCCGGCCAACCCCGGCCCGCCGCGCGTTTCGCGTCGGCGGGCCTTCTCTGTTGCGGCTGCTGGCCTGGCTGGCCGCCGCTGTGGCTATCGCTCCCCTGATCGGGGTCGTGGCCGCAGCCTTTGGAGAAGGGCGGGCCGACATCGCCGCCTCGGACCTGGTCCGCTATGCCCTGACCTCAGTCGCCCTGGCCTTGATGGTCGCCTTGGCAACCGCCGTGTTGGGATCGGTTTCGGCATGGCTGGTGGTCATGCATCGCTTTCCGGGGAGGTCTGTCTTCGCCTGGGCCCTGGCCCTGCCCCTGGCCGCACCTGCCTTTGCCCTGGCCTATGGCTATTCCGACCTGTTTGATGTGGCGGGCGATCTGCGGACCTGGATGCGAACTGTGCCCGGCATCGACTGGGGCCCCCAGATCCGTAGCCTGCCCGGCGCCGCCTTCGTGCTGTCGATGGCCTTCTATCCCTACGTCTATCTGACGGTGCGGGCGGCGCTGGTGAACCAGTCCAGCCAGGCCATCGAGGCGGCCCGCAGTCTGGGCTGTTCGCCGACGCAGGCCCTGTTGCGGGTCGGCCTTCCGCTGCTGCGCCCGGCCCTGGCGGCGGGGGTCGCTTTGGCCGTGATGGAGACCCTGGCCGATTATGGGGCGGTACAGTTCCTCAGCGTGCAGACCCTGACGACCGGCGTGGTGCGATCCTGGTTCGTCTACGGCTCGCTGGAATCTGCGGCCCGACTGGCCCTGCCGCTGCTGGCCACCGCCGCCGTCCTGCTGTGGTTCGAGCGATTGAGCCGCAGGGGGCGCACCGACGAAGTTGCTCGCGCCCGCTGGCGGCCGATCCAGCCGACGCAGCTGAGCGCCGGTCGCGGGGCTCTGGCCTTCGGCTTTTGCGCCGGCCTTCTGACGCTCGGCCTGTTTCTTCCTGTCGGCTGGATGGCCGTCAACGCCATCGACATCGACCCCGATGTCAGACGCCTCGCCATCGCCGCCTCGCATAGTTTGGGACTTGCGCTGGGCGGAGCCATCACCACGGTCGTCCTGGCCACCTGCCTGGCCTTGAGTGCAGAGCGGATGCCAATCGCGGCCCGGATCAGCAGCCTGGGCTATGCGACCCCCGGCGCGGTCATGGCCATCGGCCTGTTGGCTCCGGCATCGATTGTCTGGCAGGGCGTGCCGGGCGCAGTGTCCGGACTGGGCGTAGGGCTGATGCTGCTGATCTATGCCTACGCCGCTCGGCTGATGGCGGCAGCTCTGGAGCCGATAGAGGCCGGCCTGACCCGCGTCACCCCGTCAATGGTCGCCGCCGCCCGCACCCTGGGGCGCGGCGAGATCGGGGCCGCCTTGTCGGTTCGACTGCCCATCGCTTACGGGGCCCTGCTGACCGCCACCCTGGTCGTCTTCATCGATGTGGTGAAGGAACTGCCCGCCACCCTGATCCTGAGGCCGTTCAACGTCGACACCCTGGCTGTGATCGCTGACAACTATGCGCGCGACGAGCGCCTGCCCAATGCCGGATGGCCCAGCCTGATGATCATCGCCCTGACCCTGCCCGCCGTGATCTGGCTGACCCGCAAGATCACACGCTCACGCCCCGGAGATGCCAATGGCCACTGATCAAGCCATCGTCTCGGTGACGGGGATGAGCCGCGCCTACGGGCGCAAGCTCGCGATTGATCGCGCCGACCTCAGCTTGTCGCGCGGCCGTATCCTGGGCCTGCTGGGCGCTTCCGGCTCGGGCAAGAGCACTCTGCTACGGGCCATCGCGGGCCTGGAAAACATCGATTCCGGCAGCATCTCTATCGACGGCGAGGTGGTATCCACACCCCGTCGCACCACGCCTCCCGAAGCTCGCCGCGTCGGCATGGTGTTTCAAGACTTCGCCCTGTTTCCTCATCTGACCGTCGCCCAAAACATCAACTTTGGCGTAAAGGACCGCCCCAACCGCGACGCCCTCGTCGTCGATCTGCTGGAGCGCCTGCGACTGGTGGATAAGGCCGGGCTCTTTCCTCACACCCTGTCTGGCGGCGAACAGCAGCGCGTCGCACTGGCACGTGCACTTGCACGCGATCCGGCGGTCATTCTGCTGGACGAGCCGTTTTCCAGCCTGGATGGATACTTGCGGGCCGAGGTGCGCGACGATTTGATACAGGCCCTGCGCGACAGTGGCACTTCAGCTATCGTCGTCACTCACGATGCCCAGGACGCCATGGTGATGGCCGACGATCTGGCCCTCATGGAGGCCGGCCGGATTATTCAGACGGGAACACCGCGTGACCTCTACAGGCATCCCACTTCTGTCGCGGCGGCAAGACTGCTGGGGCCCATCAATCTGATTGAGGCAGAGGTTCGCCACCGGATGGCCACGTCGGTACTCGGCACCGCTGACACGGATTTGCCCGAAGGCAGAGCGTGGATGGGCGTGCGTCCGTCAGATCTGGCTCTGACCACGCCCGGGGAGGGCCAGGCTGTACGAGTGACGTCGGTGAGCGACGTCGGCGCGTTCAACATGGTGCGCGTTATGTTGGGAATGCAGACTCTCGCTCTGCATGTGTCTGGCGAACCGCCGTGTGTGGGCGACACAATCACGATTGCAGCCAGCCCCACGCATCTGCGCGTGCTGGCCTGATCACAACCGATTATGGCTCCAGCTCGATGTCCCAGTACAGATAGTCCAGCCAGCTCTGGTGCAGATAGTGCGGGGGGAAGCGGCGGCCGTGCTGTTGTAGTTGCCAGGCGTTGGGGCGGTGGGGTTCGCGGCGGATCGGCATGCCGGCCTGCTGGGGGGTCCGGCCGCCCTTGCGCAGGTTGCAGGGCGAGCAGGCGGCGACGATGTTTTCCCAGGTCGTGCGACCGCCCTTCGAGCGCGGCACCACGTGGTCGAAGGTCAGCTCGGCCGTGTCGCCGCAATACTGGCAGGTGAAGCCGTCGCGCAGGAAGACGTTGAAGCGGGTGAAGGCGGGCTGGCGGTCCTGATCGACATAGGTCTTGAGCGCGATCACGCTGGGCAGGATGATTTCCATCGAGGGGCTGCGCACGACCTTGTCATAGGTGGAGACAACGTCGACGCGGTCCTGATAGACGGCCTTGACGACCTCCTCCCACGGCCAGATCGACAGCGGATAGTAGGACAGCGGCCGGAAGTCCGCGTTCAGCACCAGGGCGGGAAAGCCGGAAAGCTGGCGATGGGTGACCTGCATCACGGCCTCCTTGTCGAGGCTGCGGATCGGGCGGGTTTTATGTACGCGAGAGGACTGAAGACAGGTCTCCTTCCCAGGCTATGGATGAAGCCTAGACCTGATTCGACGCCTTGGCGATCATCGCGTCGTGACGGGCGCGAGACGGTTTGGCGACAGCCCCTTCAGCCGCCCCAGTTGGTCTTTCCAGGAAAGCCGGGCAGGCTCCAGCCCCAGGCCAGGGCCCCGGCGCGCAGGGCGAACGAGCACGGCGCGGCCAGAAGGGCGGCCGGCCAGGCGTCCAGGCCCACGACACGCAGAACCACAAACAGGGTCGCACCCACCAGGGCCGCCGAAATCGTGATCTCTCTCCGCAGAAGGATGGACGGCTGGCCTGCCAGCAGGTCGCGTACGATCCCGCCGAAACAGGCGGTCAGCGCCCCCATGACGATGCAGATCAGCGGCGCGACCATATAGGCCTCGGCCTTGGCTGCCCCCATGACGCCATAGGCGGCCAGGCCGATCGCATCCAGCCACAGCAGGGCGCGGAAACGCCACGGCCGGGCCCCTACCAGCCAGACTGCCACCGAGGCGAACAGGCAGACGGCGATATAGCGCCAGTCCTGAACCCAGAAGACCGGGGCCCCGATCAGAAGGTCGCGCAGCGTGCCGCCGCCCACGCCCGTCACGGCTCCGAAGAAGGCGAAGGTGACCAGGTCATGCTTCTCGCGCGCCGCCGCCAGCGCCCCCGTCGCGGCAAAGACGGCAACACCCGCAAAATCCAGAGCGCCCAGCACAGTCTCGGGATTGGCCAGGCCGGGATCGACGATCGGGTTCATTCTTGCGTCTCTAGCGGCTCATGCGCGGCATACACCTACGCGAGAGACGCACCATCCTCCAGCGCGACCTCGCCGCGCTTGACCGCTCCATACCATCCCCACAGCAGATGCGCCGCAACTCCGCGGTGCGGTCGCCAGATTTCGGCACGGGCATACGCCTCTTTCTCACGCGGCCGCAGGGTCGCCCCGTCAGCCCAGCGCATCGCCTCCTGCAAGGCCACGTCACCGCCGGGAAACACGTCCAGACGCCCTTCGCAGAACATCAGGAAGGTCTCGGCCGTCCATTTGCCGACCCCCTTGATGGCCGTCAGCCGCGCGATCGCCTCCTCGTCCGACAACCGTTCCAGATGGTCGAAGTCAATCAGGCCGTCGGCATGGGCGCGCGCGATCTCATGGCCGTATTTCGCCTTCTGGCCCGACAGGCCGAAGGTGCGCAGCGTCTCGACGTCGCGGGACAGCACCGCCTGGGGCGTCACCTCCCCGTCCAGCCCCTCGACCACCCGCTTCCAGATCGAGGCCGCAGCCGCCACCGACACCTGCTGTTCCACGATCATGCGGAACAGCCCCTCATAGCCGCCGGGCCGCAGCCGCCATTCGAACACCGGCGTCTGGGCGTGGGCGCGCGCCAGGGCGGGGTCGAGGGCTGCGAGCTGCTCGCGGGCGGCGGCGATGTCGGCGAAACCTGGTGGGGTGGGCATGAGCTGGACCTTACGTCCTCGCCCGGCGCGAGCAAGTGAGGGGCCCGTGTGGGGTTCTACCGCGTCCGCTTCCCGCTATCGTGCCAGGATGTTCGTCACCCGCTTCGCCCCCTCCCCGACCGGCCGTCTGCACAAGGGCCATGCCTGGTCGGCTTTGCTGGGACATCGGCTGGCAAAAGAGGCGGGCGGGCAGTGGCTGCTGCGGATCGAGGACATTGATCCGACCCGGTGCCGGGCGGAGTACGACGCCGGCATCATGGAAGATTTGAGCTGGCTGGGGCTGGGGTGGCCCAGGCCGGTGCGCCGACAGTCGGAGCATCTGGCGGACTATGCCGCCATCGTCGAGGCGCTGCACCAGAGAGGCCTCCTGTACCGCTGCTTTCGCACCCGCAAGGCGCTGCTTGACGCTATCGGCGACGCCCCGCACGGCGCGGTAGAGGCCGCGCGGCCCGGCCCGCATCCGGCGGAGGAAGAGGCGGCGATGCTGGATCAGGGCCTGGCCTTCGCCTGGCGGCTGTCGCTGGATCGGGCGCGGGCTGAACTGGGCGATGCCGTCTGGAATGACCTGTCGTTTGTCGAGGAGGGTCGGGGTCCGAACGGCGAGAGCGGCCGCATCCCGGCCCGGCCCGAAACCGTCGGGGATATCATCCTGGCCCGCAAGGATGCGGGCACGGCCTACCATCTGGCGGTTACTCACGACGACGCCCTGCAGGGCGTCACCCATGTCGTCCGGGGCGAAGACCTGTTCGAGGCGACGCATATCCAGGTGCTGATCCAGGCGCTGATGAACTGGCCGAGGCCGGTCTATCACCACCACAGACTGCTGACCGGGCCGGATGGGCGTCGGTATGCCAAGCGGGACCGGTCGGTGACCCTGGCCGAGCTGCGCGCCGGGGGCATGACGGCGGAGGCCCTGCGGGCGGAGCTGGGGGTCTAGGGGGCCAGGCGTCCCTCCGCACGGTCGGCGTCGAAGACGATGTGGGGATCGGGCTTGGACGGCTTGACGCCGGGTGCCCCTAGCCGGCGCAGGATGTGGCGCATGATGTTGAGCCGCGCCTGCTTCTTGGTGTCGGTGGCGATCACCGTCCAGGGCGCATGGCCCGAGTGGGTGGCTTCCAGCATCTGGTCGCGCGCCTTGGAATAGGCGTCCCAGCGATCCTGGGCCTCCGCGTCCAGAGACGAGACCTTGAACCGTTTCAGAGGATCCTCGACCCGCGCCTCCAGCCGCTCGGCCTGTTCCGCCTTGGAGATGTCGAGCCACAGCTTGATCAGAACGATGCCGCTGTCGGTCAGCATGCGCTCGAAGCGCGGCGCGTCCTTGAGGAACTGGGTGTGCTGTTCGGGCGTGCAGAAGCCCATCACCGGCTCCACCCCGCCGCGATTGTACCAGGAGCGGTTGAACAGATAGGTCTCGCCCGCCGACGGCAGGTGCCGGACGTAGCGCTGGAAATACCACTGCCCCTGCTCGTGCTCGCTGGGTTTGGCCAGGGCGATGACGCGGGTCTGGCGCGGGGCCATGTGTTCGGTGATCCGCTTGATCGCCCCGTCCTTGCCCGCGCTGTCGCGTCCCTCGAACACGATCACGGTCTTGATGCCCTGTTCGATGGTCCAGGCCTGGGTTTCGACCAGCTGGATCTGCAGCCGCACCAGTTCGTCTTCGTAGTCCGAGTTCTTGCCCATGGTCGTATGCTGCGCCGTCGTGGGCCGGACGGCAACCGTCCGCCGATCCTGTCTTCGTTGTCAGGTGCGTTCGTCGCCCGTCTTGGATAGCTTGGGTTGTCCAGCCCGAAGGAAGCCCATGCTTGCCCATCGCCGTGCCGTTCTCGCCAGCCTGATCGCCACGCCAGCCGTGTGCGTCCTGCCCCGCATCGCCCGCGCGGACGAAACCTTCGCTCCGGCCGAGGCCGCGCTCGACGCCGCCTTTGCCGCCACCACACCGCCCGCCCTGGCCGGGGCCATCGTCTCGCGCGAGGGGCTGGTCTGGTCGTCGGTCAGGGGCGTGCGGCAGGCGGGGGGCAGCGATCCCGTCACCGCCGATGACCGCTGGCACCTGGGCTCCAACACCAAGGCGATGACGGCGGCGCTGTTCGCGCGACTGGTCGAGCAGGGGCGCGCCGACTGGGAGATGACGGTCGCGCAGGCGTTCGTCGGCCTGACCCTCGATTCGGCGTGGCGCACGACGCGGCTGATCGACCTGATGCACCACCGCGCCGGACTGATGGACGCCGACGTCGTCGGGCTCGCCTGGCTGATGACCGCGCGGGCCGATCCGAGGTCCCTGCCGGAGCAGCGGCGCACCATCGCCGAACAGGCCTTTGCCAAGCCGCCCAGCGGGGTAGTCGGCACCTTCGCCTATGGCAATGCCAACTACATCGTCCTGGGGGCCGCGATCGAGGCGATAACGGGGACGTCGTGGGAGGACGCCATGCGGGCCGAGGTCTATGGGCCGCTCGGCCTGACCAGCGCAGGCTTCGGCCCCCCGCCTTCGCCCAATGCCTGGGGGCATCGCGGGGTGGCGATCGACCCGACCAATCCAGGGGCGGACAACCCGCTGGCGCTGGGGCCCGCAGGGACGGCGCATATGACGCTGGCGGACTACGGACGGTTCCTGGCGGTGTTCCTGAGCGAGGACGATGGCTGGATCAGCGCCAACAGCGTCGCGCGCCTGACCGCCCCGGCCGAGAGGCCGCCGCCGGGCTATGGCTGCGGCTGGATCGTGCGGGGTCAGGGGCCGGAGCGGGTGCTGGGGCATGAGGGGTCCAACACCATGTGGCATGCCGGGGTGCTGGTCCGGCCTGGCCAGAACCGTGCCGTCATCGCCGTGTCCAACGACCACGACGCGGGCAGCCGGGCGGTGCAGGATCTGATGGTCAGGCTGAACGGCCTGCCGTAGCCCCACGGTTCCGCTTGCGCTGCATCGCAGCACCCGCCACGCTGGGTGGGCATGAAGCGTGATCTGGCCGACTTCTGGAACCTGATGTGGGAGGCGGGCCTGGCGGTCTGCGCCCTGTTCGCCCTGCTGAATGCGTTCGCGCCGCACCAGGACCTGCCGTGGAAGCCGCTGGATCTGGACCGGCCGATCGGCCAGGCGACGCAGTCCAAGGTCGCCAGTCTGGACCTGCCGCCCACGGCCGCACCGGAGCAGATCACCGCCCAGACCGAGGCCTGCATGCAGGTGCTGCGCGACGCGGGCGTTACGGTCGAGCGGGCCCCGGACCGGGACGACGGCGGCTTCTGCGTCGTGCGCGGCGCGGTCCGGATCACCGGCGGGGCGGTCACGCCCTTGAGCCCCGGCGGCCTGGTCATGCAGTGCCCGCTGGCCGTCCGATACGTCATCTGGGACCGCCAGGTGCTGCAGCCGGCGGCCCAGGCCAGCTTTGGTCAGGACGTCGCCCGCGTCGACAACATGGGCACCTACTCATGCCGCCGCATCTATGGACAGACCGATGCCAGCGCCCGGCCCAGCGAACATGCCAAGGCCAATGCGCTGGACGTCGCGGGCGTGACCCTGGCGGATGGGCAGAAGGTGACCGTGCTGGACGACTGGTCGGGCCAGGGTCCGGCGGGCGACGAGGCCGCCCCCTTCCTGGCGCGGCTGAGGGACGGCGCGTGCCGTCTGTTCTCGACGGTTCTGACGCCGGACTACAATGCGGCGCATGCGGACCATCTGCATCTGGACGGCGCATCCTACAGCCTGTGTGCCCGTCCGCGTTGAGCGGTCCGCTGACCCATCCGGTAACCCTGTTCGGGCCCAACCGATTCGCTTTGCTGTTGACCGACCTGGATTTGCGCGAGAGAAAGTCGGTGCAGTCCGGATATCGCGCGGGGTCCAAACCCGTGCTTGCTCCTTCTTCGAACGAGCTGGTTCCAGATGGGCTGACGGGTGATCCCGCAGGGACACCTGCCTGGCAAAGCGCGTTCACGGAGACGCAGACATGGCGACCGGCACGGTCAAGTGGTTCAACTCCACCAAAGGCTACGGCTTCATCCAGCCCGATGGCGGCGGTTCTGACGTGTTCGTACACGTCACCGCGGTCCAGAAGGCGGGCCTGCAAGGCCTGGATGACAACCAGAAGGTCGAATACGAGCTGGAAAACCAGCGCGGCAAGACCTCGGCGGTGGACCTCAAGCTTCTCTGAAGCCTGACAAAACCCACGATACAGAAGGGCGCGGTGGCCACGGCTACCGCGCCCTTCTTCATGGCCGCAGGGCGGGCGTTTGCGCCCCCATGGCACCAAGCCACCATGCAGCATTAGCAGAGGAGCGGGCAGCATCTGCGGCCTTCCACTCGGCGCAAAGATCGGAGCTTCTGTCGTCGTGATCGCGTTCGCAGCCCAGGTCTTCAATGTCGGGGCTGGGTTGTGGTGGCGAGGCGTCTGGCGACGGCACCTGTGCCCCACTGGAGGCTTGGCCGCTATCGGCGCGACTGGGTTGATCGGGCCGCTGTAAGCCGCCTAGACCTATCGCTACGACAATCGCACAAATCGAGAGCAATGTCCGCCCCCTGGAGGCGATCTAGAAGCCAGAATCCGACGCCGCGCATCGCTTTGACGCCCAACTGGACACCATGCTGACGACACCGCCGCTAGAGGAGGCGTCAGACAAAGAGCCGCCAGAAGACCATCTACGGGATCCAGATCAATGATCGGCACCGCGTGGGCTATCGCGGTTGCCATCCAGTCGCAGCAGGTTCAGCGATGCGGGTGGGAGGGAAACCAGTGGGTGTGCCGAACCAGCAAAGCGCCCCAGGCGTGGCCTATGATCCTATTGGTTCGGCACAAGCCGGACGGGAGCAGATGGAGGCGTTACAAAACGGTCTAGGCTCAGGACTCATAGCCAGAATAGCACTGTAGCGGCGAGGGCGATGGCGGACAGGAAGACGGTCGGGCACCGATCGTAGCGGGTGGCGACGCGACGCCAGTCCTTGAGCCGGCCGAACATGATTTCGATGCGGTTTCGGCTTTTGTACCGGCGCTTGTCGTAACGGATAGGCGCGGTCCGGGATTTTCGACCGGGGATGCAGGGCGTGATGCCCTTGGCCTCCAAAGCGTCCCTGAACCAGTCTGCGTCATAGCCCCGGTCGCCCAGCAGCCATTGGGCCTTGGGAAGGCTGTCCAGCAGGGCCGCAGCACCGGTGTAGTCGCTGACCTGGCCTGCCGTCATGAACAGGCTGATGGGGCGTCCGTTCGCATCGGTTACGGCGTGAAGCTTGGTGTTCATGCCGCCTTTGGTGCGTCCGATGAGCCGCCCAAGACCCCCTTTTTTACCGCGAGGCTCGAAGCCGTACGGTGCGCCTTGAGATAGGTCGCGTCGATCATGAGGGTGCGCCGTTCGGCCTGAGCGCCGGACAGTCCCTCCATCATCCGGATGAAGATCCCGGCCTCGCTCCAACGCTTCCAGCGGTTGTACAGCGTCTTGTGTGGGCCATAGACCGGCGGCGCGTCACGCCAGCGAAGCCCGTTGCGGTTGACGAAGATGATCCCGCTCAACACCCGACGATCATCCACCCTGGGCTTGCCGTGGCTCTTGGGGAAGTGCGGCTGCAGCCGCGCCATCTGCTCGTCCGTCAGCCAATAGAGGTCGCTCATATCCAGTCTCCTTACAGAGCCTGAATCAGATCGAGCACATCACATCAATGGGTCCTGAGCCTAGACCGGCGTCGGGAGCGTGAGCGCACCGAAACCGCTGACCGCTTCGGTCGAACTGTGGGGCAACTGTTGTCTCAAGGCAGGTGTGATGAAGCTGTCAGGATGGCGCTTGATTCTGGTGACATCTCTTTGGCTCGAGAAGCCAGAGAGTTTTGCGCCGCTCCCTAAAGAACGGAACTAACCGCTCGTCGTTACCCGCCTTATCCGCGCTCCCTAGAACCGCCCCTCCCGGAACGCCTCCGCATTCTCCGCCGCCGCCTCGGCCCACCACCGCTTCGGCGCGGCCTTGTCCACGGCCTGACCCTCGGCCGTCATGACGTCTTTGGCGGACTCCAGGTCCATCAGCGTCATGCGCTTGATCTCAGGCTCCGCCCTGCCCTTCGGGGCTTCGCGCAGGCGGAACCTCCCTTTCCCCCCGCCCCTTTCTCGCCCCAAAGGGTGGCCCCGGCCCCTGACCTGCTGCTAGGCATGGGGCATGGAAATCGGAACCTACATCACTCTCGGCCTGTATTTCGCTCTGATGCTGGGCATCGGGGTGTGGTCGATGCGGACCAGCACGGACGATGTGGCCGGATACATGCTGGGCGGGCGCAAGCTGGGGCCGGCGGTGTCGGCGCTGTCGGCCGGGGCGTCGGACATGAGCGGCTGGATGCTGCTGGGTCTGCCCGGGGCCATGTATGTGTCGGGCCTGTCGTCCATATGGATCGCCATCGGCCTGTTCGCCGGGGCGCTGGCCAACTATCTGATCGTGGCACCGCGCCTGCGGGTCTATACCGAGGTGGCGCGCGACGCGATCACCATCCCCGACTATTTCGGCAAGCGGTTCGAGGACAGGTCCCGGATGCTGAGGATCGTGTCGGCCCTGGTGATCGTGGTCTTCTTCACCCTGTACACCTCGTCCGGCATGGTGGCGGGGGGCAAGCTGTTCGAGACGTCGTTCGGGCTGGATTACGGCCTGGGGCTGTGGCTCACCGCCGGGGTGGTGCTGGCCTATACGATGGTCGGCGGCTTCATGGCGGTCAGCCTGACGGACTTCGTCCAGGGTCTGATCATGTTCGTGGCGCTGATCCTGGTGCCGGTCGTGGCCATCATGAACGACGGCGGGGTGGGCGAGACGGCGGCGACCCTGAACGAGATCGATCCCCAACTGCTGAACCTGTTCCGCGATGCGACCCTGATCAGCGTGCTGTCGGCCCTGGCCTGGGGGCTGGGCTATTTCGGGCAGCCGCACATCATCGTGCGCTTCATGGCCATCCGCTCGGTGCGGGACATTCCGGCCATGCGCAACATCGGCATGGGCTGGATGCTGGTCACCCTGGTCGGGGCACTGGGGACCGGTCTGGCGGGCCTGGCCTATGCGACGCGCAACGGGCTGGAGGTCACCGATCCGGAGACCATCTTCATCATCCTGTCGGACGTGCTGTTCCATCCGCTGATCACCGGCTTCCTGCTGGCGGCGATCCTGGCGGCGATCATGAGCACCATCTCGTCGCAGCTGCTGGTGTCGTCCAGCTCGCTGGTCGAGGACTTTTACGGGGTGTTCCTGAGGAAGAGCGCGCCGCAGAAGGAGCTGGTGCTGGTCGGGCGGCTGGCGGTGCTGGCCGTGGCGGTGGCGGCGATCCTGCTGGCCTACCCCGACAGCAATGTGCTGGGGCTGGTGTCCAAGGCCTGGGCCGGGTTCGGGGCGGCGTTCGGGCCGCTGGTCATCCTGTCGCTGACGTGGAAGCGGATGACGCGCGACGGGGCGCTGGCCGGCATGGTCGTGGGGGCGGTGACGGTGCTGGTCTGGATCTATGCGCCGGTGCTGGCCGACGGGGCGACGCTGAGCAGCCTGCTGTACGAGATCGTGCCCGGCTTCGTGCTGAGCGCCATCGCCATCGTGGTCGTCAGCCTGATGGGCAAGCCGCCCGCGAGCACGGTGACCGACACCTTCGAGCAGGTGCAACAGGTGCTGGCCGAGGCGCGGACGAAGGCCCGCTGAACGGGGGGCTGACCGGGGGGCTGCTGGCTTACAGCCGCCCCTTGCGGAAGGCCTCGGCGGAGGCGGCGCGTGCGGCGGCGCGGTCGCGCTTGGGGGCCTCGGTGTCCACGGCCTGACCGGCGGGGGTCATGGCGTCGTTGGCGAACTCCAGGTCCATCAGCTTCATATGCTTGATCTCGTCGCGCAGGCGGGCGGCCTCCTCGAACTCCAGATTGGCGGCGGCATTGCGCATGCGGCCCTCCAGGTCCTTGAGGGCGGCCTGGAAGTTGGTGCCGACGAAGGGCTTTGACGCCTCGGCCACGCCGGGGCGGGTCAGCTGGTCGAGGGCGCGGCTCTCATAGGGGCTGGCCATGATCTCGCGGATGTCGCGCTTGACTGACTCCGGGGTGATGCCGTGTTCGGCGTTGTAGGCCTCCTGCTTCTCTCGCCTGCGGTTCGTCTCGGCGATGGCGCGCTCCATCGAGCCGGTCATGCGGTCGGCGTACAGGATCACCCGGCCGTCGACGTTGCGGGCCGCGCGACCGATGGTCTGGATCAATGAGGTCTCCGAGCGCAGGAAGCCCTCCTTGTCCGCATCCAGGATGGCGACCAGGCCGCACTCGGGAATGTCGAGGCCCTCGCGCAGCAGGTTGATGCCGATCAGGACGTCGAAGCTGCCCATGCGCAGGTCGCGCAGGATCTCGATCCGCTCCAGCGTGTCGACGTCGGAGTGCATGTAGCGGACGCGGACCCCCTGCTCATGCATGTATTCCGTCAGATCCTCGGCCATCTTCTTGGTCAGGACGGTGACGAGGCTGCGATAGCCGGCGCGGGCCACGGCCTTCACCTCGTCGATGACGTCGTCGACCTGGTTGCGGGTCTGGCCGGAGACGGGGCGGATCTCGACGGGCGGGTCGATCAGGCCGGTGGGGCGGATCACTTGCTCCGTGAAGACGCCGCCGGTCTGTTCCATCTCCCACGGGCCGGGGGTGGCGGTGACGAACAGGGTCTGGGGCCGCATGGCGTCCCATTCGTCGAACTTCAGCGGGCGGTTGTCGATGCAGGACGGCAGGCGGAAGCCATACTCGGCCAGGGTCGACTTGCGGCGGTAGTCGCCCCGGTACATGGCGCTGATCTGACCCACGGTGACGTGGCTCTCGTCCACGAACAGCAGGGCGTTGTCGGGGATGTATTCGAAGAAGGTGGGCGGCGGTTCGCCCGGGCTGCGGCCGGTCAGCCAGCGGGAATAGTTCTCGATCCCGGCGCATGAGCCGGTGGCCTCCATCATCTCCAGATCGAAGCGGACGCGCTGTTCCAGCCGCTGGGCCTCCAGCAGCTTGCCGTTCTCGACCATCCAGTCGAGCGTCTCCTTCAGCTCGGCCTTGATGCCGGTCATAGCCTGGTTCAGCGACGGGCGCGGGGTAACGTAGTGGCTGGCCGCATAGACGGTGATCTCCTCCAGTTCGGCAGTCTTCTTGCCGGTCAGGGGGTCGAACTCCTGGATGCTCTCCAGCTCGTCGCCGAACAGCTGGATGCGCCAGGCGCGGTCCTCCATGTGGACGGGGAAGATCTCCAGCACGTCGCCGCGCTTGCGGAACATGCCGCGGTCGAAATTCAGGTCGTTGCGCTTGTACTGCAGCGCGATCAGATCGGCCCGCAGCTTGGCCTCGTCGATCTGGTCCCCGACCTTCAGGGTGAAGGTCATGGCCGTATAGGTCTCGACCGAGCCGATGCCGTAGATACAGCTGACCGAGGCCACCACGATGACGTCGTCCCGCTCCAGGATCGCCCGCGTCGCCGAGTGACGCATGCGATCGATCTGCTCGTTTATGGAGCTGTCCTTCTCGATGTAGGTGTCGGACTTCGGGACATAGGCCTCAGGCTGATAGTAGTCGTAGTAGCTGACGAAATACTCGACCGCATTGTCGGGGAAGAAGCTCTTGAACTCGGAATAGAGCTGGGCGGCGAGCGTCTTGTTGTGGGCCAGGATCAGGGCCGGGCGCTGGGTCTGTTCGATGACCTTGGCCATGGTGAAGGTCTTGCCCGACCCGGTGACACCCAGCAGGACCTGGTTGCGCTCGCCGGTCTTGGCCGTCTCGACCAGTTCGGCGATGGCCGAGGGCTGGTCACCGGCGGGGGTGTATTTGGTCTCCAGCCGGAAGGGGATGTGCTTGCGGCCATCCGGGCGGTCTGGCCGGTGCGGAACCCAGTCGGCAGGCTTGCCCGGAGCCTCCTCCGGCGTCAGGCGCGGGCCGGTGACGGGCGCGAACATGGGAAGCTTGTTCGTGGCCGCCGCCGGATCGAAGATGAAGGGGGCCGAAGCCTCCGCGACGCCCTGCGGCGACTGGCCGGGGACGTGGACGGGCTTGGCGGATTTGCCGGGAGGCGGAGTGGAACGGGCCATGAACACCATCTAGGACGCGCGAGGGGTCTGCGCCAGTCAACGCGCGGGGACGGCCGGGGGATGCTGACAGCCGGTGTCAGCAGCTATTCCCGGTCGCGCTCGGGCGGTGCCTCGGGCGGTTTGAGCAGTTCGGCGGCGGCGTCGTTCTGTGACGGTTGCGACGGGCGCGGCGACGGGGTGCCGGTGTCGGCCTGTTTTGCCAGATGCTGACCCAGCATGGCGGCGATGGCTTCGTCGCCCTCGCGGCCGAACAGGCTGCGGATGCGAAGGTCGGTCTGAGGAAACGGCACCTCGATGCCGGCCTCGTCCAAGGCATCGGCGATCGCCCAGGTATAGGCGGCGTGCATGGCGGCGGGACGTTTGACCGCCTCGGGCGTCGGCCAGACCAGGAGCTCGAAATCCAGACTGCTTTCGCCGAAGGTGGTCAGCCAGACCTGGCTCTTGCGGGTTTCGGTTTCCGGCAGGGTGAAGGGGCTGGCGCGGGCTGCGGCCAGCACGGCGTCCCGGACCTGGCTGCGGTCAGCCCCATAGGCGACGGAGAAGGGAATGTGGATGCGTCGGGTGTCGCCCTTCAGCGTCCAGTTCGTCACCCTGCCCTCGATCAGGTGAGAGTTGGGGACGATGATGTTGATGTTGTCATTGGTGCGAATGCGGGTAGCGCGCGGTCCGATTTCAGCGATCGCGCCGCGCGCGCCATCCAGTTCGACATAGTCGCCGACCGACACCATGCGGTCGAAGATCAGGAACAGGCCGGAGACGAACTCCTTGACCACCCCCTGCAAGCCCAGGCCCACACCAATGCCAATGGCCCCGGCGAAGACGGCCAGGGAGGACAGGTTCAGACCCGCCGCCGAAAGGGCCATGACGGCCCCGGCGAAGACGATGGCGTAGCCGGCGAGCTTTTCCAGCAGATACAGCGCCTGAGCACTGCGCTCGGCCCGCATGCGGAACCGGCGGATGGATCGGGTCACCACCCATGACAGGGCGACCGCCCCGCCCAGCAGGACGGCGGCGCTGACCAGACCGCCGAACGTCAACGACACCCCCCCGAACTGAATCAGGCGGGCGTCGTCGAGTTCGGCAAGTGTCGGAAGCATGGCCTAACAGCGTTCAGACAGCTGAGCAGTTCCGGTGTGGCCTAGCGACGGATGCGGGCCCGGACTTCCAGTTCGCCGATGCGACGTTCCAGATAGGCACGGTCGTCGGACGACGGCTGGGTGCGGCTGTATGCGGCCTCCAGACGGGTCAGGTCACCGACCTCGACCAGGATGTCTGCCGCCTCTGCGCGGCCCACGCCCGAGCCGTTGGTCGACACGGCGCGTTCGATGGCCGACAGCCGGGTGCGGTTGTCCTGATAGCCACCACCGGACTGGACGTCACCGACGCGGGCGTCCAGCGCGTCCAGACGGCGTTCCAGATCGTCGCGCTCGCGGGCGCTGAGCGAGCCGTCGCGCAGATAGCCGGACTCGACCTGGATCAGGGCCTGATAGTCGTATTTCAGGCGGGTGCCCTCGGTGCGGGTCAGGCGACGGGCGCGAACGGCCGCGTCGACGCGGGCCTCGAACTCGACCCGGCCACCGGCGACGGAGGCATAGCCGTTGTTCGATCCACTGTCGTTGCCGTAGCCCCCGTCGGCGACAGCCTGGGTCAGGCGGCTGTAGCGTTCGTTCAGATCGTTGCGCTCGGCGGCCGTGAAGCGACCGTCGGAGCCATAGCGGGTCTCCAGCTGGACCAGGGCGTCGTAGTCGGTCTTGAGGCGGTCGCCGGCATAGGACGACAGATTGCCCGAACGCACGTCCGCATCGATGCGGCTGTAGAACTGGGTGCGCTGGGTGTTCAGCGGACGCCGCCCGGCGGCCCACTGGGCATCGACGCCGGTGGAGACGCCGAGACGGTCACCGAACAGGGCCCCGAGGATGGCCCCGATCGCTTCCTGCTGCTGCGACGGCTGCTGCTGGGTCTGGGAATGGCTCTGGGTCGAGTTGTAGGGCGTCTGGGCCAGGGCCGCGCCGGAGCTGAGCAGCAGGGCGGAACCGGCCAGGGCCAGGGTGCGGATGGAAGAAGTCTTGGTCGTCGTCATCGCAGGGATGTCCCGAGTGGAAGTCGCGGTCGGAACGGCTGCCAACTGTGGAGGTTGCGTCTGCGCGAACACGGTCCGGCGGAAGCCTGAAATAGCCTCTTGACTGATGTAACCCCAAGGTGACATGTAACCCACAGGTGACATCATGTAAGGGGTTGGGCGGTGATGAGGGATCAGGGCGAGGTGAAGCGGGCGTTGAATGACCGGGCGCGTCGGTATGGCTGGGGGCTGGTTCTGACCGCGGTCGGCGTAGTGGCCTGCGTGGCGGGATTCGTCGTCGGAGACGGACGCACCGGTGATGCGGCGACGGCGGCGGGTGTTCTGGCCGGGATCGGGTTTGCCGTCATGGTCGTGGGACTGATCCTGGCGGCCTGGCATCACCCATCGCGGTCGCAACAGATCGGCGAGCGGGCGCAGACGAAACGGGATCGCTTGCAGGCCGAACGGTCGCGGATGCTCTGGACCTTCCCTGTCGTTGGACTGGCGCTGCTGTATGTCGCCTACGAGGCTTCCGGTGATATCCAGGCGGAAGGGCCCAGCCTGATGGCATGTCTGCGGCTGGGCATGCCGGTGCTTTATGCGTGGCTGGTCGTCCTCATGGTGTTGGGTTGGGACAAATATTCCATCACCAACAGGCGCTTTCTCGACGATGAACTGACCCAGGTGTTCCGTGCCCAGGCCCTGAAAGCGGCGTTCGTGGTCTTGATGGCATGCACGACCCTTGCGCTGGGGCTCATGGTCTGGCGGGCCGAGGCAGGCATCATGGCCATGATCGTTTCACTGACCGTTTCAGCGGCCACGGCGGGGTTTCGTTTTGCCTGGCTGGATCGCGAGGCCAATCAAGCGGATTCAGCGAGCGACGATGAGTGACCCGCGCCTGGGCTCCCGGCTGAAGGAGGTGCGGACGGCGGCGGGGCTGACGCAGGTCGAGCTGGCGGCGCTGGCTGGCGTGTCGCGCAAGACGGTGAATACCGTCGAGAACGGGGTGTTCGTGCCGTCGACGATCCTGGCGCTGTCACTGGCGCGAGCCCTGAACACGACGGTGGAGGATCTGTTCTGGCTGGTCGATTCAGGACCGTCTAGACCGCTGGCATGACCGCATTGCCGCTGAGCGAAATCCTGATGCTGCTGGCCGCGCTCGTGGCCGCAGGACTGGTCGGGGGCCTGATCGCGGGGCTGTTCGGGGTCGGCGGCGGGACGGTGATCGTGCCGGCGCTGTTCTATGCGTTCGAAGTCTTGGGCCTGGGGGGCGAGAGCAATCTGCACGTCGCCATCGGCACGTCTCTGGCCACCATCGTGGCGACGTCCTGGCGGTCGCTGAAGGCGCATCGTGAGCATGGGGCGGTGGACGAGGTGGTGCTGAAGACCTGGACGCCGTGGGTGGCGCTGGGCGGGCTTATCGGGGCGGGGGTGGCGGGGTTCACGTCGATGGAGGGGCTGGCCATCGTTTACGGGGTCTGTCTGGCGCTGATCGCGGCGCAGATGGGGTTGCTGCCCGAGCGGATCGTGCTGAGGCGGGACATGCCGACGGGCTGGGGCCGCCGGGTGACAGCGACGGTCATCGGCGGGCTGTCGGCCATGATGGGGATCGGCGGCGGCAGTTTCGGCGGCCTGACCATGACCCTGTGCGGGCGGCCGATCCATCAGGCGGTGGCGACGGCGTCGGGCTTTGGCCTGGCCATCGGGGCGGCGGCGAGCCTGGGCTTCGTGGTCTTCGGCTGGGATGCGGGCGGACGGCCGCCGCTGTCGCTGGGCTATGTCAACATACCGGCGGCGGTGGTGATGGGGCTGCTGACCACGGCGGTGGCCCCGTATGGCGCGCGGCTGGCGCACCGGCTGAACAAGACGACGCTGAGGCGGGTATTCGCGATCTATCTGCTGCTGACCGCCCTGTCCGTGGTGGTGAAGGCGCTCTAGCTTTTGAGCGTCAGGGTCGTCGGCGTGGCGGTGAAGCTGGACAGGCGGCCCAGATAGCTCATGCCCAGAAGCGAGTGCGGCAGGCCGTTCTCGATCACCAGGGCCTCGACGTCGTTGACGCGCGTGCCGCCGATGCTGACCGAGGCCAGGGTGACGGGCGCGGCGCGGACGCGGCCGGCGGCGGTGATGATGGTGCCGGAGAAATCGGCGGCCGTGACATGCACGCCCAGCCGTTCGGCATCGGCGCGGGTCAGGGCCACCACGCTGGCCCCCGTATCGACCATGACGCGGATGGGGCGGCCGCCGGTGCGGACATTCATGCGCGCCTCGGCCCAGTAGTGGCCGTCTTCGGAGCGGGCGATGCGGGTGTCGGGGCCGGTGGCGGGCGCGGGGGCAGCTGTCGCTACGGCAGAGGCCGTGACGGGCACCACGGCGGCCTGGGCCTGGCCCCGGTCGCCCAGCTGATTGACCCAGAAGGCGGCCGTCAGCGAACAGGCGATCGCCAGGGTCATCACCCCGAGGTTGGACAGGTTCAAACGCATCGGACCGAACACACTCACCAGAACACAACCGCTTCTGCGGCTGTGACACCCTGGCAGGGGGCGGTTGGTATGCGGTGAACGGGCGTGGTGGACGGGGGGTTAAAGCGAGGGGTTAGGTTCTAGGGATAAGGGAGAGACCGCAAGCCGGAACAGGTTCGGCCCTAGAACCTAGCCCCTGAAACCTAGAACCTCCTGCTCGCGCTCAGGCAGCTCCGCCATGATCGCCGCGCGCTCCGCGTCCGTCAGCCCACTCCAGCCCGCGATCTCGGACAGGGTGCGGTAGCAACCCAGGCACAGGCTGGAGGCGCCGTCGACCACGCACACCTGGACACAGGGGGTGGCGATGGAGCGCGGCGGGCCTTGTGGCGACGGGGACACGTTTGATGACATCGGTGCGAAATATGGTCCGATTGCGGAGCAAAAACCTTGCAATTTGCAGCGCGCCTGCTAGATAGGACGCTGACGCGAAACGACTATGACGGTGAGACCCCCGAAAAGCACGCCGCGTCTCTTTTCATCTTTCATCGAAAGGAGACGCCAAGATGAATAACAAGGAGCGCAACCTCCAGCACGCCATGATGTCCTTCGCCCTGTGGGGTGGGATGCTGGTGAACACGAAGAACACGAACGGCGCAGGCGACCGCGCGGTCAGCCACCCGTCCAACTTCGTGCCCATCAAACTGGACCGCAAGCGCTAGAACAGCGACTGCGGCAGCGAGAAGACCGAGCCCCGGCCCCGCAAGGACCGGGGCTTTTGTTTGGGCGCTATCGCTCGGCTCGCGGAGCCTCCGCTACATGAGCGCGGGTGGAGCAGGATCACCGGACATGGCTTGAGCGCGACAAGCCAATGCGGCACAGCGTGATCATGACCCTGATCACACGCGAACGCCGAGGCCCCCTCGAAATCTGGACCCTGGATCGGGCCGAGCGGCTGAACGCCCTGCCCGATCCGCAGGACGGCGAGGCGTTTGCCGACGCCTGCGAGGCGGTCAATGCGGACCGGAGCGTGTCCTGCGTGATCTTGACCGGCGCGGGCCGGGCCTTCTCGGCAGGCGGCGATCTGACCGCCATGCGGGACCGGCGCGACCTGTTCGGCGGCACCGGCGTCGACATCCGCGAGAACTATCGCCGGGTCGTGCACCGGATCGTGCGATCCCTCTATGGGCTGGAGGTGCCGCTGATCGCGGCGGTGAACGGCCCGGCCATGGGGCTGGGGTGCGACATCGCCGGGTTGGCCGACATCCGCATCGCGTCCGAGGCCGCCAGTTTCGGCGTGCCCTTCCTGAAGCTGGGCATACTGCCCGGCGACGGCGGGACCTGGCTGATGCCGCGGAACGTCGGCTATGCCCGCTCGGCCGAGCTGCTGTTCACGGGACGGACGCTGGATGCAGCCACCGCACTGGACTGGGGCCTGGTCAACCGCGTCGTGCCCGCCGACCGTCTGATGGACGAAGCCCTGGCCACGGCGGCGCAGGTGACCGCCCAGGCCCCGCAGGCCCTGCGCATGACCAAGGCCCTGCTGCGCCAGGGAAGGGATGCGAGTTTCGACCAGATCCTGGAAATGACCGCCGCCATGCAGGCCCTGGCCCATCTGACCGAGGACCACGCCGAGGGCGTCAGCGCCGTGCTGGAGAAGCGGGCGGCGACGTTCGAGGGGCGCTGACGGTCAACTACCCCCTGTTCGGCGTCTGCATCGAGCGATCAGCCGGGACGCCGACGGTGGCGGTGCGGGGAGCCCCCGCCGTTTCGCCGGGCTTCATGAACTTGACCAGGACGCGCTGGCCGATCAGCAGGGGGGCGTCGCCGACGGTGACGACGACCTCGACGACGCGTTCGTCGGAGCGTTGCGACGGGTCGTCGGAGGCCAGTTTGCGGGCCCCGAAGACGGCGGCGCGGCGCAGGACGGTGCCGACATAGACCTTGGTCGTGTCGCCCTCGGGCGTGACCTCGACGGCTTGCCCTGCGGTGATGTTGGGGATGTCGCTCTCGACGATCTCGGCGCGGGCGATGCGCGGGGCGTCGGGCTCCAGGTCGAACATGTTCGACACGTTCAGGGTCGAGGCACCGGCGCCGGGGTTGGCATAGCGGCGCACGATCCGTCCGTTGGCGGGGGCGCGGATGACCGTCAGTTCGACATTATAGGCGGCCTGGTCGCGGCGGGCGCGGGCGGTGTCGACGGCGGCGCGGGCCGAGGCCATGCGGGCCTCGGCCGTGGCGATGGCGTCACGGGCCTGATCCAGGCGCTGGGCGGCGACGAAGTTGGTGGCGACCAGCTGTTGCAGACGATCGAACTCGCGCTGGGCGGTGCGGATGTCGACCTGGATCTGGCGCAGCTGGCTTTCGGCCTGGGCCACGTCAGCGGCGGCGCTTTGGAGGGCCAGGCGGGGCTCGTCCGCTTCCTGGCGGGCCAGGATCTGGCCGGTGACGACGCGGTCGCCCTCCTGGACCAGGACTTCACTGACGATGCCGCCGCGGCGGGCCGCGATCTGGATGATGCCGCCCTCAACATCGACCTTGCCGTTGGCGATGGCCGCATAGGGGCTTTCGACCTTGTTCGCCTCGCGCTCGGCCTCCTCGGCCTTCTTGGCCGTGGCGGCGTTGTTCATGAACATGGCGGCGAGGGCGACCACGACGATCAGCGCGAGGCCAATCCAGGTCCATTTGCTTTTCAGGAAGCCGGGCATTCTTGGAGGTCCTTCAGGGCGTTCAGTGCGACGCGAGCGTAGCGTCGGGATTGGGGATGCGGCGCTGATCGTCGATGATCACGCCGTCTTCGATGTGGATGACCCGGTCGGCCCAGGCTTCGAGGCGCGGGTCGTGGGTGACGCAGATGACCGCCGCGCCATGTTCGGTCGCGGCCCGGCGCAGCAGGCGGATGACCACCTGGCCATTCTCGCCGTCCAGGGCCGAGGTCGGTTCGTCGGCGAACAGGATCTTGGGGTCCTTGGCCAGGGCGCGGGCGATGGCGACACGCTGTTTCTCGCCGCCGGACAGGGCCGAGGGGCGCTGGTGCAGGCGATGACCCAGGCCGACCTCTTCCAGCGCCAGGGTGGCGCGCTTGCGGGCGGCGTCGGGCGACAGGCCCTGATATTTCAGCACCGTCGTGACCTGGGTCAGGGCGCTGAGGGCCGGGAACAGATTGAAGCCCTGGAAGATGAAGCCGCAGTGATCCAGGCGGAACTTGTCGATCCGGCCGGACGACAGCTTCCACATGTCGTCGACGTCCAGGGCATCCACCCGCCCGGCCTCGGGGCGCAGCAGGCCGGACAAAGCGGCGATCAGGGTGGATTTGCCGGAACCCGACGGGCCCATAACCATGGTCAGGTCGCCGTGGCGGGCGTCGAAATCCACGCCCTTCAGCACCTCGACAAAGGACTTGCCGGACTTGAACCGCTTGACCAGGCCGGTGGCCTCGATGGCGGCGGAGCCATGACGGCCATGCAGTTTCGTATGGCCGGTCATCGCAGCAGGTCCGCAGGTTGGCTTTTCTTGAGGATGCCCATCGACAGCAGGCCCGATCCCATGGCGATCAGGATCAGACCGCCACCGACAATGATCAGCAGGATCGGCGGCAGCGCGATGATGACGGCATTGGCCGCCGCCAGCAGCGACAGGAGCCAGGTCAGGAAAATGGCAGCCCCGACGCCAACGACACCCACCAAGAAGCTCAACTCCAGCACGATCCAGCGAAGGGAGCCCATGCCGACACCGAGGGCGCGAAGAGAGGCGAACTCCTTGATGTTGGCCATGATGGCACCGCGCAGGGTCTGCCAGGTGATGGCCACGCCGATGATGATGCCCAGCACGACGCAGCCGCCGATGATGATCAGCAGGATACCCTCCTCGAACATGGCCCCGGCGTTGGCGTCGGCCAGTTCCTGGCGCGTCCAGGCCTTCCACTGGCCGTCACCCTGAGCGTTCAGCTGGTCGGCGACGAAGCGGGCCTGGGTGGGGTCGCTGAGCTTGACCATCAGAGGGCCTACGCGCGGGCCAGTGTCAGCCTGCCCGACCATCCGCAAGGTGTCGCGGGACACGACGATCGCTGGCTGCATCATGCTGGGATAGCCTCGCAGGATACCGACCACGGTAACGGTCTGGCCGTTGTACAACGCCTTCTCGCCCAGCTTCACGCCCAGCTTGGGCAGAGTGGTTTCGTCGATGGCGACCGTGAATGGCTGGCGCAGCGCTTCGACGATCTCTGGCGAATAATCTGTCGGAATGGTCACGGCGTTCGGCGTGGTATCGATGATTTGCGTCTGGACGTAGTTCATCTTGGCCGCACCCATCTTGGCGCGATCGGCCTGGCTAAGCGTCGGGTCCACGTCCTTGATGGATTGAAAGCTGCCGCCAGCCATGTCGAAGGGCTGAACCTCCTCCACGGCGGGATTGTTGTAGACCTGCGGAATATAGCGACGAGGCAGGCCGGAGGGTCCGCCGAACAGGCTGGTCGCTCCCGGCTGCATAATGATGATGTCCGCAGACGATCTTTCGATCTGGGCCGTGAAGCCCTTGCCGATACCGATGAAGACGCCGGTCATGGCCAGAACCAGCAGCCCCGACAACGCCAGCGCCATCACGGCGGCCATGTAGCGGCGCCATTCGAAGAGCAGGGTGGATTGAGCAAGAGTCATGAAAACCGACGAACCCCCAAGGTTGTCCGTTATCTGACGCCGGTATGTGTTCCGGCCAAGTTAAATCGGGGTAAGGCGCCGCACCCGCTTCGGAAACAGGCTGTGGACGCAGGCGCGGCTTCGGGTCTAGTTATCGTGTAACAGCCCGCAGTGAATGGACGGGCCAGGGAGAACCACCAGACATGCTGTTTCGTTCGCTTCGGTCCGCCATAGCCGCGACTGCCTCCATCGCCACAGTCGCCGGGGCGCTGGCCATCACCGCCGCCCCGAACGTGGCCCAGGCCGACGAGGGGATGTGGACGTTCGACAACTTCCCCATCCAGACCGTCAACGACAAATACGGCACCCGCATCGATCAGGCCTGGCTGGACCGCGTCCGTAACTCGGCCGTGCGTCTGCAGGGCTGTTCGGCTTCCTTCGTGTCCGAGAGCGGCCTGATCCTGACGAACTGGCACTGCGTGGTCGGCTGCGTGCAGGATCTGTCCAGCCCGGAGAACGACTTCGTCAAGAACGGCTGGATGACGGCCAATCGCGAGGAAGAGAAAACCTGCCCCGGCCAGACCGCCGAGGTCCTGACCGACATCGTCGACGTGACCGATCGCGTCCTGGCCGCCGGCGAGGGCCTGGAAGGCGCGGCCTTCAACGCCGCCCGCAGCGCCGAGACCGCCAAGATCCAGGAAGAGAACTGCGCCGGCGACGCCAAGCTAAACTGCCAGGTGATCAGCTTCTACCGCGGCGGCCGATATGCCCTGTACAAGTTCCGCCGCTATGAAGACGTGCGCCTTGTGTTCGCGCCCGAGAACCAGGCCGCCTTCTTCGGTGGGGACCCCGATAACTTCAACTTCCCGCGCTATGCCCTGGATGCCGCCTTCCTGCGCGCCTACGAGGACGGCAAGCCGGTCGAGACGTCCAACTTCCTGAAGTGGAACCCCAATGCACCGGCCGAGGGTGACGTCACCTTCGTGGCCGGCAACCCCGGCACCACCCAGCGCCTGCTGACCATGAGCCAGCTGGAGCGACTGCGCGACCAGCAACTGCCGACCCAGCTGATCCAGGGCTCGGAACTGCGGGGTCGCCTGCTGGAGTATTCGCTGACCGACGAGGAGGCCGGCCGCGCGTCCTTCGACACCATCTTCGGCCTCGAGAACAGCTTCAAGGTCTGGTACGGCCAGCAGGGGGCTCTGACCGATCCCGCCTTCATGGCCACCAAGCGCCAGCAGGAAGCCGAGCTGCGCCAGCGCGTCGCCGCAGACCCTGCCCTGCTGCAACGCATCGGCGATCCGTGGGCCGAGCTGGAAGCCGTCGAAACCGCCGCGCGCGATCTGTACCTGCCCTATCGCCAGCTGGTTCAGGGTGCCGGTGGCGGCTCGCAGCTTTACGGCTACGCCCGCGCCCTGGCCGGTGTCGCCCGCGACAACGCCCGCCCGGAAGGTGAACGCCGCATCACGCCGCAACAACGCGCGGCACTGCAGGGCCGTCTGGCCACCGTCCTGCCGGTCACGCCCGGCATCGACGAGGTCCAGATGCGTTACTGGCTGTCCAAGACGCGCGAGTATCTGACGGTCGACAATCCGACGGTGAAGGCCATGCTGGGCCGCGAAAGCCCGGAAGCCCTGGCCGAACGTCTGATCGCGGGAACGAAGCTGGCCGATCCGGCCTTCCGCGTCGCTGCCCTGTCGATGACGCCGGAACAGCTGGCCGAGGCCGATCCGCTGATCGGTTTCGTCCTGGCCAATGAGGCGGCCGGTGCCGAAGTGGCGGCCCAGTGGGCCAGCACGGTCAGCGCCCCGACGGCCCGCGCCGCCGAGCGCGTCGCCCAGGCCCGCTTCGCCGTCTATGGCGACAACCTGTATCCCGACGCGACCTTCTCGCTTCGCCTGTCCTATGGCCAGGTTCAGGGCTGGACCTATCGCGGCGTGACCGTCCCGGCCTTCACCTACATGGGTGGCCTGTACGAGCGGGCGACGGGCTCGGTGCCGTTCAATGCGGCGCAGAAGTTCCTGGATGCCGAGGACCGCATCAACAAGCAGACCGTCTACGACTTCGTCTCGACCAACGACATCATCGGCGGCAACTCCGGCTCGCCCGTGATCAATGCCGCGGGCGAAGTGATCGGCACGGCCTTCGACGGCAACATCCACTCGCTGGGTGGGTCGTTCGGCTATGACGGTACTCTGAACCGGACGGTGTCGGTCTCGACCGCCGCCGTCACCGAGGCGCTGCGGGTGATCTATCCCAGCCCGCGCCTGCTGGAAGAGCTGGGGGTCGAGTAGGGTCCCTTCTCCCTTGCGGGAGAAGGTGTCAGGCGCAGCCTGACGGATGAGGGGTCGCACCGGTCTTGCCGGGCGACCCCTTCGTCATTCATGGTCATTCCACAACAACCGCACCAGCTGGTGCGACCCCTCATCCGGCCCTCCGGGCCACCCGCCGTCGCCTCGCAATGCGAGCCTCCTTCACCCGCAAGGGAAGAAGGGGAAGGAGCATCCCATGCGTTTCACCCCCGCCCTCGCCGCCGCAATGCTGACCCTCGCCGCCGCCTCTGCAGCGCAAGCTGAGGAAGGCATGTGGACGTTCGACAACTTCCCCATCGCGCGGGCCAATGCCACGCTGGGGACGAACATCGATCAGGCCTGGCTGGACCGGGTGCGGCTGAGCTCGGTCAAGTTCGGCGGCTGTTCGGCGGGCATCGTCTCGGCCGAGGGGCTGGTGATGACCAACAACCACTGCGTCGCCACATGCGTGGCCAATCTGTCGACCCAGGCGGTCAACTACGCCGAGACCGGCTTCACCCCGCGCAGCCGGGAGGAGGAGCTGAAATGCCCCGGCGGCACGGCCGAGATCCTGACGGAGATCACGGACATCACCGAGCGGATGCAGGCCGCCGGGGCCGGTCTGGAAGGCCAGGCCTTCACCCGCGCGCGCGATGCCGAAGCCGGACGGATCGAGCAGGAGGCGTGCGGCGATGCGACCGACAAACGCTGTCAGGTCGTCAGCCTGTATCGCGGCGGTCAGTTCAAGCTCTACACCTACAAGAAATACTCCGACGTGCGCCTGGCCTGGGCCCCGGAAGATCGGGCCGCGACCTTCGGCGGCGACCTGGACAACTTCAGCTTCCCGCGCTTCTCGATCGATGCGGCCTTCATCCGCCTGTATGAAAACGGCGCGCCGGTCGCGACGCCGACCCACTTCAAGTGGAATGCCGACAAGCCGGTCGAGGGCACGCCGGTCTTCGTTTCGGGCAGCCCGGGATCGACCCAGCGCCTGCTGACCCAGGACCAGCTGTTCACCATCCGCGACGTCGTCCTGCCCATGGACCAGCTGCTGGCCAGCGAACTGCGCGGGCGGCTGATCCGGTTCAGCCAGGAAAGCGAAGAGAACGCCTTCATCGCCATGGACCCGATCGTGGGACTGGAGAACACCTACAAGCGTGGGCTGGGCCGGATGCGGGCGCTGGTGGATCAACAATTCATGGCCAAGCGGGCCGAGGCCGAGGTCGATTTCCAGAGCCGCATTCGCGGAGCGACAGCGACCCCCGCTGATCCCTGGTCCACATTGTCGGCAGTCCAGCCCGCAGCCCGCGAACTTTACCCCGCCATGGCCCTGCTGGAAGGCGGCACCGGCCTGGGCACCACGCCGGTGGCAGGCGGATCGCAACTGTTCAACTGGGCGCGGACACTGGTGCGCGGGGCGCAGGAGCGCGAGAAGCCATCGGCCGAACGCCTGCCCGAGTTCGCCGACAGCCGCCTGACCGCCATTCAATCCGGCCTGTTCGCCGAACGCCCCGTCTATCCGGCGCTGGATCAGGTGCGGATGGAATGGTGGCTGTCCAAGACGCGCGAATGGCTGACGGTCGATGACCCGCGCATGGCGGTGCTGCTGGGTGATGAATCGCCCGAGGCGCGCTCCGCCCGTCTGGTCCAGGGCACGACCCTGGGCGATCCGGCCGTGCGCCGGGCCCTGTGGGAGGGTGGCCTGGCCGCCATCCAGGCGTCGGACGATCCGATGATCCAGTATCTGCTGACCTTGCAGGAGCCGACCCGCGCCATCCGCGCCGACTGGGAAGCCCGCGTCGATGCACCGACCGCCCGTGCGTCAGAGCAACTGGCCGCCCTGCGCTTCCAGGCCTACGGCGACAGCGTCTATCCGGATGCGACCGGCACCCTGCGCCTGACCTATGGCCAGATCGAGGGCACAGACGTGCCCGGACAGCGGTTCGGAGCCTTCACGACCTTCAGCGGGCTGTGGGACCGGGCGACCGGCTCGGCCCCCTTCGATGTCGCGCCGAAGCTACTGGCCGCGCGCGAGCGGATCGACGGAGATACGGTGCTGAACATGGCCGTGTCGTCCGACACCATCGGCGGCTCGTCGGGATCGCCGGTCGTCAACGCGGCGGGCGAGATCCTGGGGGCGAACTTCGACTCCACCGTCCTGACCCAGCGCAACGCCTATGGCTATGATCGCAACGTCAACCGCTCGGTCATCGTGACCACCGGGGCAGTGACGACCGCGCTGCGCGATGTGTACGGGATGGAACGGCTGGTGGCGGAGTTGGGGGTGGAGTGAGCTTTCTCCCTCCCCTTCATGGGGAGGGACGGCGAGGCCGAAGGCTGAGCCAGGGTGGGGTCCCAAAGGGCCGCAGCTCTCCGATACGCACCCCACCCTGTAGCCGCTTCGCGCCGACATCCCTCCCCATGAAGGGGAGGGAGAATCCTAGACCGCGCTCATCTTCTGCTGGGCCTTCGAGAAATACTGCCAGCCGGTCCACAGGGTAACGATGGCGGCCGCCCAGATCAGGACATAGGCGAACACCTGGAAATGCGGCTGCCATTCCAGCGGCAGGCCGAAGCCGTCCCACAGCAGGGCAACCTGGAGCGCGCCCAGAGCGATCATCTGCAAGACCGTCTTCCACTTGGCCAGCAGGGTGACCGGCAGCTTGACCTTGCCCGCCACGGTTTCGCGCAGGGCCGAAACGGCGAACTCGCGGAACAGGATCAGGCCGCAGGGAATGGCGATCTGGGGCAAGGCTCCCCAGGCCAGGACGCCCAGGATGGCCCCGGTGACCAGAACCTTGTCGGCGATGGGGTCCAGAATGGCCCCCCAGCGCGTGGTCGCATTCCACCGCCGCGCCAGAAAGCCGTCGATCCAGTCGCTGGACGCCGCCACCACAAAGATCACGAAGGCCGTGCGGCCGAACCGGAACTGGTCGTCGGGGCTGAGATATTCCGACAGGATCGGCACACCCTGCGGCGCGGCACCGGCCAGGATCAGGAACATGATCACCCCGGCAAACAGCCTCAGGCCGGTGATGATATTCGGAATGGGATTGGCAGGATGGCTGGGGGTCATGATCTCAATTCCGTCTCAAGCACGGCTGTCTGGACAACGGGATGTGCCACGCTTCGTTGCCTTAGGCGAGGATCGCGCGAAGCCTCAATCCAGCGCCTCGAACCGGCCCGGTCCACGCAGGGCCCGCAGGATGCCGTCGGCGATGCCGAAATGCAGGCCGCTGAGGGTCAGCTGGCCCGCCGCCTCGCGCTCGGCGATCCAGGGAAAGGTGCGCAGATTGTCGATCGACAGGCGCACGATGGCCTCCTCCGACGCCTGTTCGACATGGTCTGGATCGACCGCCTCGGCGACGCGGCGCACGACGGGTTCGCCCTGCGCGATCCAGGGCGCGACGAAATCGCGGACGCTGTCGGGGGCACCGGTCCGCATGGCCGCCACGCCGCCGCAATGGGCATGGCCCATGACCACGATGCGCGACACACCCAGCACCTTCACCCCGAACTCCAGCGCGGCGGATACCCCGTGCAGCTGGCCATCCGGCTCATAGGGCGGGACGAGGTTGGCGACGTTGCGCACCACGAACAGCTGGCCCGGCGCGGCGTCGAAGATCAGGGCCGGATCGGCGCGGCTGTCCGAGCAGGCCACGATCAGGGTGTGCGGCTTCTGCCCGGCGGCGAGCGCCTCATACTCGGCCTTGGCCTCGGGCCAGTGATCCTGGCGAAAGCGGCGATAGCCGGCGAGGAGAGTGTCGGAGGAATCGTCGGTCATGAGGGCGGTATAGGCGATCGGTGACGCCTGGGGGAGAGGGTACAGCAGAGCCGTTGCCCGCTCGGTCGTGCTGGAAGAAGATCGCCGGACCGTCACCCAAATGTCGCCGGTGGCTTGAAGGCGGGGCGCTGGAATTCGGACCGGGTTCAGAAGGTCACTTACTGATCACGCTGATATCGCCATTGCGCTCAAGGGACGCCGATCGGACATTCTCCAGATCGGCGTGACCGGCGTCGCGCAGCGCCATCCTCATGTCGCCCTCGCCGATGCCTGCGCGCCGCATGGCCGCTTCGTCCGGTTCTCCGTCACGAACAAGCTGCACCGACGCCCCCTTGGTGAGTGCGCTCAGCCACGACCACCGGGCCGCACCCATGGCGAGCAGGCCATGCAGGGCGACCAGGATGACTGTGGCCGTCAGGGTCGGAACGAACGGGGCGCTGCCGGTCAGCGCCCGGCTGAGATTGGAACCCACAATGACGGCAAAGATGATGTCGAGCGGGCTCCATTTTCCGAAGGCGCGCGTGGCCGCGAAGCGTACGATGAGAACACCCAGAAGGAAGATCAGGACAGCTCGCAGGGACATCTGCAGTGCGCTGATCTCCTGACCCTGGTTTCCGATGATGGAATGCAGGACATCCATCAGGGCACCCGGGTGACAGTGAGTGTACCGTCCGTTTCCAGGAACACCGCGTCGGCGTCGGCGAGATCACGTCCCCCCGATTGCCGGATGGCCGCCTGCACCTCGTCGCAAGTAATCCGCTGACGGCGCATGGCCTGGGGAAGAAGCTCGCCCCTGCGCGCCAGCAGCGTGGCCTCGGCCTTGACGACACTGTTGAAGCGCGGCCAGCGAACCGAGGCCGAGGTGACCAGAAACTGCATGCCGACCAGAAGGCCGAGGGCGACCAGCCCGTCTACCAGAGACAGAGTGCTGCTGGTGATCACTGACGCCAGGGTCGAGCCAAGCGCGATCGTCACGACGAAATCGAAAGCGTTCAGCTTGGCCAGCGTCCGCTTGCCTGAAAGACGCAGGATCAGGATCAGGGCGACATAGGCGGCCGGAGCGATCACGAGGATACGCAGCACTCCGTCCCATCCGTTGAAGATTGCATCCGGCACATTGCCCTCCAGAGCGGTCAAACGAGCCCTGCCTGCAGAGGTTGCCCTGCCGTTTCGTCAGGAGGCGGAATCTTGCCCCCCGCACACCGGATTTTACGGTTTGCGCTTCTTCCCGTCGATCAGCACAGCCTGCTGCCAGCGGCTGGGGGCCTTGTCGATGCGGTGGAGGCAGCCGGACCAGCAGCAGGGGCGCTTCTTGCCTTCGCGCAGTTCGTCGGTGGTGCGGGTGATGCGGCGCTGTCGGGTCGCGGGCTGTTTCGCGTCCTCGACCCAGCAGATGAACTCATTGCGGCCCAGCGGCGTCAGCCCTTGCCAGAGGGCCAGAATCTCCGGGTCGGCCTGCACGGCGGCCTGAAGATCGGCCCCGGCGACATGGACGGTGCCCTGGGCGAAGTCGCTCATGCCGGTGTCTCCTGACGCCGCATCCTAGCCGCGCGTTTCCGGATGGAAGAAGCCATGGATCCGCTCCGCCAGCGGCTGGTTGATCCCGTCCACCTTGACCAGATCGACCACCGAGGCGCGCCCCACCCCCTTGGCCGAGCCGAAGGCGTGCAGCAGGGCCTTCTTGCGACCGGGGCCGACGCCCTCGATCTCGTCCAGTGGATTGCGCTTGATGTCCATGGAGCGGCGCTTGGCGTGGGCCCCGTTGGCGAAGCGGTGGGCCTCGTCACGCAGGCGCTGGACATAATAGAGGGCCGGTGACTTCAGCGGCATCATGAAGGGCGGCTTGCCGGGCATGAAGAAATGCTCCTTGCCCGCGTCGCGGTCCGGTCCCTTGGCCACGCCCACGGCCGTGATGTCGTCCAGCCCCAGATCGGCCAGCACGGCCAGCACCTCGGCCAGTTGCCCTGCCCCGCCGTCGATCAGCAGCAGGTCGGGACGCACAACCTCCTCCGTCCCCTCCTCCTCGTCCTTGACCAGTCGGCCGAAGCGACGGCGCATGACCTCTCGCATCATGCCGTAGTCATCGCCGGGGGTCAGGTCCGTGCCCTTGATGTTGAACTTGCGATACTGCGACTTCTGGAAGCCTTCGGGCCCGGCCACGATCATGCCGCCGACCGCATTGGTCCCCTGGATGTGGGCATTGTCATAGACCTCGATCCGCTCGGGGCGGGCGTCCAGACCGAAGGCCTCGCAGACCTCGTCCAGGATTTTGCCCTGGGCCGAGCCCTCGGCCATCTTGCGACCCAGAGCCTCGCGGGCGTTGGTCAGGGCATGGTCGATCAGGGCCGCCTTGTCGCCGCGTTTCGGCTGTTCGATCGAGACCACACGGCGGCCGTCGGCCGTCTTGGCCTTCATCGAAAAGGCCTCCTCCAGCAGCTCCTTCTCGAACGGCAGTATGTTGGACAGGACCAGGCGCGGGACAGGCTTGTCCTCATAGAACTGGCCCAGAAAGGCGGCCAGGATTTCGGGATCGGTGTCGGTCCGATCGACGCGCGGGAAATAGGCCCGGCCGCCCCAGTTCTGGCCCCCGCGATAGAAGAAGACCTGGACGCAGGCCTGACCGCCCTCGCTGAACAGGGCGAAGACGTCCGCCTCGGCCACGCCCTCGGCGCTGACGGAGTTTTCCATGCTGATGGCGGACAGGGCGCGGATGCGGTCGCGCACGCGGGCGGCCTGTTCATAGTCCATGGCCTCGGCGGCGGCGGTCATCTCGTCGGACAGGCGGGCGATGACGGCCCGCGACTTGCCCTTCAGAAAGTCAGACGCCTCCCCGACCAGCTGGCCGTAGTCCTCCAGGCTGATCAGGCCGGTGCAGGGGGCCGAGCAGCGCTTGATCTGATGCAGCATGCAGGGCCGGGTGCGGGTCTCGTAGACGCTGTCCGAGCAGGATCGCAGCAGGAAGGCCTTCTGCAGGGTGTTCAGCGTGCGGTTCACCGCCCAGGTCGAGGCGAAGGGCCCGAAATAGTCGCCCGGCGTGGTGTGGGCCCCGCGATGCTTGCGGACCTGGGGTGCGCGATGGTCCTTGCGGATCATCAGCTCGGCGAAGGACTTGTCGTCGCGCAGGACGACGTTGAACCGTGGCTTCAGCTTCTTGATGAAGTTGGATTCCAGCAGCAGGGCCTCGGTCTCGGATGCCGTGACCACCAGCTCCATCGAGCGGGTCAGCGACACCATCAGGCCGATGCGCTGGGTGTGGAACCGGCCTTGCGCATACTGCAGGATACGCTTCTTGATCGACCGCGCCTTGCCGACATACAGGCAAGTCCCATCCGCGCCATACATCCGGTAGACGCCCGGCTTGTCTGGCGCACGCCGCGCCTCGTCGCGGATCAGATCGGAGGCGACCAGCGGCAGGGTTTCAGGGGCGGGCGAGTCGGTCGGCATCACGCCCGATATAGGACGGCGCGCGGCGACGCGCGACCGCTCAGCGCGTCGGTAGCAACCGCGCGCGGGCATCCAGGGTCAGATAGACACAGATGGCCAGCAGGCCGATGTCCTTGGCCAGAAACTGACCCGTCGATGCCAGGGCGGGGAAGGCATAACCCTCCTGCACAATGCCCGGCGCGGTGAAGAAGAAGCTGAGCGTGACCAGAAAGGTCGCCACCCCCATCAGACCCCCGACCAGACCGGCCAGCGGAATGCGCCCGCCCAGGGCGATCAGGCCGCCCGCCGTCAGCTCCAGCACACCGATCACAATCGAGGCCCCGGCCACACCGATCAGCGGATACATCCAGCCGAACAGCCAATAGTCGCGGGCGATGCCGGCGACCCCTTCGGCCTCATAGGGCAGGAATTTCATATAGCCAAAGACCAGCAGGATCAGCACGATCCCCAGTCGCAGCGCGGCCCGGCCGTCCAGACTGGACGATCTGGAAATGGCGATGTCGGTCATTGAGGCCCCCTGTGCGTGTCCGGTGCATTCGCTGCAGACGACGCAAAGGTTACATTCAATCCGCCCGATCAGAACCGCCGAACCATCAGCACCCCGCCGATTACCAGGGCGACGCCCGCCAGTCGGCCCAGGTTGATGGGCTGCTGCGGCGCACCGAACGCGCCAAAATGGTCCAGGATCAGGCTGATCAGCAGCTGGCCCGCCACCATCAGGGTGATGGTCAGCGCCACCCCCAGCCGGGGCACGCCCCAGGTCGCCGCGATCACGAAGACCACGCCGTACAATCCGCCGATCCAGGCGTACCAGGGCAGGCTGCGCGCCGCGACCATGTCCGGCCGCGTCTGGAACAATACCGCCATCAGCCCCAGCGCCACCGTCCCCACCGCGAACGACACGAAGGCTGCGTTCACCGGCGAGCCGACGGCGGTCATCAGCCTGGCATTCGTCGGGGCCTGCAAGGCGGTCGCACCCCCGGCCAGAATGATCAGCAGCATGGGAAAGAGATTGGGGTTCATGACACGATGGCTAGCACCGGAATCGGTAGGGCGCACCTGCCCTGACGCAGCCGCCTATTGATGATCAGGCGTAGCGGCTCTATTGCAGCCCCAGTCTCAGGAGCATGCCATGCTGGCCCTTTACGTCATCCTCGGTTTCGTCGTCGTTCTCGGCGTGATCAACTTCATCGAATTCGGCCGGGTTGACTGATACCTCGACCGGTCGCGGAGCCGCCCTGGTCACGGGCGGGGGCAAGCGGATCGGGCGCGCCATCTGTCTGACGCTGGCGCAGGCCGGGTTCGACATCGTCGTCCATTATCGATCATCAAACGACGCCGCACAGGCCGTCGCGGACGAGGTGCGGGCGCTAGGTCGCCGGGCCGAAACCGTTCAGGGCGATCTGTCGGACGAGGCTCGGGTAGCGCGGATCGTTCCGGACGCCGTGGCCGCGATCGGACCGCTGAGCGTGCTGGTTAACAATGCCTCCGTCTTCGAGGACGACCGGGTGGGATCGCTGGAGCGCGAGACCTGGGACGCCCATATGGAGACCAATCTGCGGGCCCCGATCGTGCTGAGCGAGGCCTTTGCGGGCCAGGCTGCTGACGGTTCCTGCATCGTCAATCTGCTGGACCAGCGGGTACTGAAGCCCGATCCGCGCTTCATCTCCTATGCCCTGTCGAGGAACGGCCTGTGGTGGGCGACGCGGACCCTGGCCCAGGCCCTGGCCCCGCGCATCCGGGTCAATGGCGTCGGCCCCGGTCCGACCCTGGCCTCCATCCATCAGACTGACGAAGAGTTCGCCGCAGAGGCCGCCGCCACCCTGTTGCAGCGTCCGGGCAGCCCCGAAGCGGTGGCCGAGGCCGTACGCTGGCTGGTCGAGGCCGATCTGGTCACCGGCCAGATGATCGCCGTCGATGCGGGCCAGCACCTGGCCTGGAAGACCCCGGACATTCTGGAGTAACGCCGTGAGTGCTGCCACCCTGCCCTTCAGCGCCAGTGATGGGGTCCGCCATGAGGCCTTGAGCGTCTTCGTGCGCGGACTGACGGTCCAGGCCGGGATCGGCATTCACGATCACGAGCAGAACAGGCTTCAGAGCCTGGTCATCGACGTCACCCTGACCCTGACGCCGGGGCCGGTCGAGCGTTTGGGCGATACCATCAACTACGAGACCGTCGCCGCCGCGGCCCGCGCCATCGTGGACGAGGGCCATGTCGGTCTTGTCGAGACCTTTGCCCAGCGACTGGCCCTGTCCTGCCTGCGGGAGGCGCATGTTCAGCGGTGCGTGGTGCGTATCGAGAAACCAGGCGCTCTGGAGGGTGTCATCGCGCCCGGCTGCGAAGTCGTGCTGACGCGCGGCTAGTTGCGCCGAACGGGCGGCGACGTCATTGTTCGCCGCGTACCCGATTGCCAGCCCAGGATTGTCGATGGCCGAACCCGGCGCCCCCAAGGACCCCCAGGTTCCCGACGACCACGACGACATGGTCGGCTTCTCGACGCCCGCATCTCTGGCCGGTCGTCCGCGTGAAGAGGCGCGGCCTGCCCGGCCTGCATCGCCGGCCCGGGCCGCGCGTGAGCCCGAACCGGACCTGTTCGATCCGTCTCCGGAAGCGGTGGCTGCATCGTCCACGCCTGAACCCACACCTGAAACGGGTGTCGCCGCTGCGCCGGTCAGTGCGGGATCGGTCTTTGCACCTTCCGAATTTTCCACCCGCGCACGCGGTCGCGGCGAGCCCGCCGACCTGCCAAACGGCGGCACGGGACTGTTCACCGGCTATGCCCTGATCCTGTTTGCCGTGCCGACGCTGGGGGTGTCAGTGATCGTCGGCCTGCTGGCCATCATCAGCCGCGCCGTCCCGTCCGACGACCTGTCACGCTCGCACCACCTGTATCAGCGGCGGACCCTGTTCGCGGCGGCGGTGGCGGCAGTGGTCGGGCTGGTCCTGATTGCGGCCCCGTTCGCCTTGGGTGTGCCGGTGCTGTTCCTGCTGGCCATCTGGGTCATCCTGCGTGGGGCTGCTGGCGTCATGGCGCTGAAGTCCGGGCGGCCGATCCGGAATCCATCGGGCTGGTGGATCTGAGGCTATGACGGTCCTGCCGCCGGAGCCCGGTCGCCCCCGGTTCAACCAGACCCATGAATCGGCGGGCAAGCCGGCGGCCATGATCGTCTGGGTGCTGTATCTGCTGGCCCTGCCCAGCGCCAATCTGCTGGCCATCGTCGGCATGCTGGTGGCGGCCTCGGCGCGGGGCGGCGCGACCGGCCTGGCCCGCCAGCATCTGGATCGTCAGTTGAAGCTGTTCTGGACGTCGGCGGTGATCAATATCGTGCTGACCGGCATCTGCATGGTCGGGATCGTCAGCCTGGCGATGGACCCCAGCCAGGCGGCCTGGTTGCTGCCGCTGACTGTCGTCAGCGGACTGGCACTGATCGGGCTGACGCTGTGGTTCACCGTCCGCAGCGCCATCGCGGCCCTGAACCTGGCCCGCGACCGCGCCCCCTGAGCGCAGCAAAAAAACTCTTATCGGCCAAGCTGGAACGGCGCAGGGCTGGGCGGGTTTGCTGTGTCGGATGGCCGACATTGGCAGTCCGGAACCACCGGGGACAGTAATGAGTGATTTGCGCGACGTGCGGGACCAGAACCGCTTCGAACAGGGCTTCGTCGATCAGGACGGCCAGACCCGCACCGTCTTCGCCGACTATGCGACCCAGGGCGACACCCGCATCATCCTGCATGTCGAGGCCGATCCCGCCCTGCGTGGCACCGGCGCGGCCAGCACCTTCATGCGTGCCCTGTCCGAACATGCGCGGGCTGAAAAGCTGAAGCTGGCTCCCCGGTGCAGCTACGCCGTCGCCTGGCTGAAGCGACATCCCGAGTTTTCGGACATTCTGGCCTAGAGCGGCTTCTCCGCCTTGGTCGGCAGGATGAACCAGGTCTGGAAGCGCAGGGCCGCATTGCGATCTCCCTGCACGACGATGGCTCCCGCCTCTTCCATCGCCTCCAGCGGCACCTTGCCATAGACATAGCCGGCCATGGCCTCGGGCGTGGTGTCGAAGACCACATCAGCGTCGTCGATCTCGGCCCGGCGCGGCGTCAGGGTGCCGTTCTCGACCCGCACCCGGAATGTCTCCTCGCCCAGCACGAAGCCGACGGTCACGACCCGGTCCCCCGCCACATCGGCCTGGAACATCGTCCGGAACGACAGCATCAGCGACGTCTTCGACAGGGGCAGGGTCGGGTCATGTCCCGGCGACCGCGCCGCCCAGTTGCCCAGCACGATCAGCAGCTGATCCGCCTCATAGCCCCACGGCGTCAGACCATAGACCTGCACGGACGCGGGCGGGGGCAGTTTGGATCGCACGACGATACCGTGGCTCTCCAGCGTCTCCAGTCGCTGGGTCAGGACATTGGCGCTGATCCCTGGCAGGGCGGCGCGGATATCGCCGAACCGTCGCGGGCCAAACATCATCTCGCGCATGATCAGCAGCGACCACCGTTCTCCGACCAGCTCCAGCGCATGGGCGGTTCCGCAGGCGTCATCGTACCAGCGTTTTAGCTCCGGATTCTTTTTGGTTAGTTTTTCTAACTTCATGGTTGACATATATAACCAGCTTCGGCTTGATGCACAACGTCAACGGCGTCGCACCGAACGCCGCAGAGGAACCCCACCGGCGCTCAAGCCGCGCTACCACCAGAACGCGCTCAAGCAGCGAGCCTCCGCGAGGCGAGCGTTAGCGCCCCAAAGGAAAGGCGAAGCCGATGTCCCGCATGATTTTCATCAACCTGCCGGTCTCTGACCTGGCAAAATCCGTCGCCTTCTACGAAGCGACCGGGGCGACCAGAAACCCGCAGTTCAGCGACGACACCGCCGCCTGCATGGTCATCTCCGACACCATCTATGTGATGCTGCTGACCCATCCGAAGTTCGCCAGCTTCACCAGCCGCCCCATCGGCGACCGCTCCAGCGTCCACGCCCTTCTGTGCCTGTCGTGCGACAGCAAGGACGCCGTCCTGGCCCAGTTGGATGCGGCGGTGAAGGCCGGCGGCACCCCCGACCCGACCCCGGAACAGGACTACGGCTTCATGTATGGCCGCAGCTACGAAGACCCCGACGGCCACATCTGGGAGATCATGTGGATGGACCCGGCCGCTGCCTCGGGCGAGGCCCCCGCCGCTGCCTGACCCGCAATCATCGTCATCCCCGCGCAGACGGGGAGACGCAACCGGAGGACAAGCGCATGAAACTGTACGGCGCGCCACCCACCCGCGCGACCCGGCCGATCTGGCTGCTGAACGAACTGGATATCGATTGCGAGATCGTCCCGCTGGATATCCCGGCCGGAGAGCATCAGGGCGCAGAGTTCCTGGCCGTCAATCCGTTCGGCAAGGCCCCGGCCCTGGTGGATGGCGACCTGGCCATGGCGGAATCCGTCGCCATCATGATGTATCTGGCCGAGGCCCACGGCGGAGAGCAGTTCCTGCCCACCGACCCTGCCGAGCGGGCGCGCATGCACCAGTGGAACCTCTTTCTCGTGACCGAGATCGAACAGCCGCTGTGGCGCATGGGCCTGCACACCGTCATCTATCCCGAGGCCGAGCGGATCCCGGCAGACGTCCCCCTCGCCCGCCGCGACTGCCTGCGGATGCTGGCCCCGCTGGAGGCCCACCTTGAGGGACGCGACCACATGGTCGGATCCAGCCTGACTGTCGCGGACTTCAATGCGGCCTATACGCTGGACTGGGCCGACGAGGACGGCGGCCTGTTGGAAGCCTCCCCCAACTGCCGCCGGTTCGTCGAGCGGATGTACGCCCGGCCCAAGGCACCGCCGCGTATCGCCGAGGCCTTTGCCAAGCTGCATTCCGGCGAAGTCCCGCCCTGCTTTCGCGCGGACATCGCGCCCGAGCAGCGACTGCTGCCCTGCGTCTGACCCATGCGTGCCCCGATAACGCCCAGAGGAACACCATGACCAGCGAACTCAGCATCACCCGCTACATTGCCGCCCCGCCCGAAACGGTCTGGCAGGTCTATGTCGAGCGGGGCACCGAATGGTTCACGCCCCGGCCCTGGACGACACCTGCGGTCGATTTCGATCTGCGACCCGGTGGCCGGGCCAACATCACCATGGCCTCCCCCGAGGGCGAAACACACAGCTACCAGGGTGTGTTTCTGGAGGTCGTGCCCAACCGCCGGCTGGTCTCGACCGGGGCCATGACCGAGGGTTGGGTGCCCCAGCCGGGCGACATGAACTTCGTCCGCATCGACACCTTCGAGCCTGAGGGTGACGGCACCCGCTATACCGCCACGGCCCGCCACTGGGACAAGAAGGCCGCCGCCACCCACCGCGACATGGGCTTCGAACAGGGCTGGGCCGCCGCCGCCGATCAACTGGCCGAACTGGCGGAGGCGGTCCAATGACCAGCAAGATCGCCCCCTGTATCTGGTACGACCTGGGTCAGGCCCGCAATGCCGCCGAATTCTACATGACCCTGGGCCTGCCCGACAGCCACATCGACGGCGTCCACGCCAGCCCGTCGGACAATCCTTCCAGCAAGGCGGGCGAGGAGCTGGTGGTCGAGTTCACCCTGGCCGGACAGTCGTTCGTGGGCCTGAACGGCGGGCCCCAGTTCCCTCACACCGAGGCGGTGTCCTTCATGATCCAGACCGAGGATCAGGCCGAAACGGATCGCCTGTGGGACGCCATCGTCGGCCATGGCGGGGCCGAGAGCGCCTGCGGCTGGTGCAAGGATCGCTGGGGCGTCAACTGGCAGATCACCCCGCGCCGCCTGCTGGAGTTCTATACCGACCCCAACCCCGCCCGCGCCAGGGCCGCCTTCGAGGCCATGATGACCATGCACAAGATCGACATCGCGGTCATCGAGGCCGCTGCTGACACGGCGTCATAGGTTTCAGGTTCTAGGGGTCAGGTTCTAGGGATAGGCAAACGCGAGCCCGGCCAGAACCTAGAACCTAGAACCTAGAACCTAGAACCTAGAACCTAAGGCCAACCCTCCGAAGGAGAACCAGAATGTCCTACATCACCGGCTTCCTCACCCCTGTCAAAACCGAGGACAAGGAGCGCTACATCGCGTCCGCCCAGAAGTCCTGGCCGCTGTTCCAGAAATACGGGGCCCTGGAACAGATCGAATGCTGGGGCGAGGACATCCCGCCCGGCAAGGTCACCGGTTTCGACCTGGCCGTGAAGCTGGAGCCCGGCGAGGTGGTGGTCTTCGCCTGGCTGAAATGGCCTGATCGCGCCACCGCCGACGCCTGCTGGCAGCAGATGGAGGCCGACCCTGCCTTCGCCGACATGGACATGCCCTTCGACGGCAAGCGCATGATGTGGGGCGGGTTCGCGCCCGTGTTCGAAGGGAAGTAACCTTAGCGGCAAAACCGCGTGTCGGTCGCCTCCAGATGGAGGTGGTCGGCATGCACCGCGTTGTAGTCGGGGCTCAGCGTGGTGCCGAAGATGCGGCAGGCGTCGTCACGGATACGGCGCAGGAAGCGCGACTGGGGCGTGTCGCCATTCCAGTCGTTCAGAACCGTGATGCGCCGCCCGTCGCGCAGGCGCACGCCGGCAAAATCCAGCGCGGCGGCCTGGGAGTGGGCGCTGATCCGGGTGCTGCCCACGCCGTTGTTCACATTGCGACAGGCATAGGCCCCCATGTGGTCGATCTGGACTACGTCCGAACCCAGGATCTCGCGCGCCGCTGGCTCCAGCGACTGTCGCCGCCAGATGCTGAGCGCCAGGGCCGTGCGGCAGGTCATCTGGACATCGCCCGGCGACATCCGCGCAATGGTGCCCATGTCTGCGCCCAGAACACCTGCGCCAGTCAGGCCGCACGTGGCCGAGTTCGCCCGGTCCGGAACAGGGCTGAAGTTCACGCGCGCCGCCGTCAACTGCGTCACGCACTGGCGAAGGTCTGCGCTTTCGCGGATCAACGCCTCGCGCGTGTTGCCGCCGAGCGGCAGATCGACCAGCGCCCCGACCAGCGGGGCCTCGGTGCGGGAAGACGCAGCCGGATAGCTGGGCCTCGCAGGCTCGGGCAGCATGGCACTACAACTTGCCAACGCCACAAGGGCTAGCGGAGCGAGGATCAGGCGAAGCGGATGCGTCATCGCCGGGACGCTAGCGGATTTCGTCAGACGCTTGAATCACGAGACGGCGAGGCGGAAAAAAGAACGTTGCGCGGCGAGGCTGTTGCAAAGGTGGGCCGTCAGAACGGGCTTCCCACCCGAGCTGCAGCATGGCACCAGTGCCCCATGAAGCCCGTCCTGCTCCTTCCGCTCCTCGCCGCCGTCCTGTTCACCGCCGCCTGTACCGACAGCAAGCGGGCACGCAACGATGCGACCTGGGGGGATCGTCCGGCCCAGATCACCTGCTGGAGCTATGGCGTCCAGAATTTCGAGGGACGGTCCACCGGCAAGGTTGAATACGACGACGGCGGACGCATCTCGTTCGTGGACGCCGCCAACAACCGCTACACCACGATCGATGGCGACTGCCGTGTGGTCTACGATCCCAAGCCGAACTGAGCCTCGCTCCTCTCCCGCCGGGAGAGGATTTGAGACCTAGCTGTCCAGGAAGGACCGCAGCTTCCGCGACCGCGACGGATGCTTCAGCTTGCGCAGCGCCTTGGCTTCGATCTGACGGATGCGCTCACGCGTCACCGAGAACTGCTGGCCGACCTCTTCAAGCGTGTGGTCGGTGTTCATGCCGATGCCGAAGCGCATCCGAAGAACCCGCTCCTCGCGCGGCGTCAGGGACGCCAGCACGCGGGTCGTAGTCTCGCGCAGGTTCGACTGAATGGCCGCGTCGATGGGCAGGATCGCATTCTTGTCCTCGATGAAGTCGCCCAGGTGGCTGTCTTCCTCGTCGCCGATGGGCGTTTCGAGCGAGATCGGCTCCTTGGCGATCTTCAGAACCTTGCGCACCTTCTCCAGCGGCATGGCCAGCTTTTCGGCCAGTTCTTCCGGGGTCGGCTCGCGGCCGATCTCGTGCAGCATCTGGCGCGAGGTGCGGACGATCTTGTTGATCGTCTCGATCATATGCACCGGGATACGGATGGTCCGCGCCTGGTCGGCGATGGAGCGGGTGATCGCCTGACGGATCCACCAGGTGGCGTAGGTCGAGAACTTGTATCCACGACGGTACTCGAACTTGTCGACCGCCTTCATCAGACCGATGTTGCCCTCCTGGATCAGGTCCAGGAACTGCAGGCCGCGGTTGGTGTATTTCTTGGCGATGGAGATGACCAGGCGCAGGTTGGCCTCGACCATTTCCTTCTTGGCCTGACGGGCCTCGCGCTCGCCCTTCTGGACCTTCTGGACGATGCGACGATAGTCATCGATCGGCAGGCCGGCCTCGGTCGCCACAGCGGCGACGTCGCCCCGGATCTGGGCGATCTGGGCGGATTCGTTCTCGCTGAACTTGGTCCAGCGCACGCCCATGTCCTTGACGCTATCGGCCCAGTTCGGGTCCAGCTCGGCACCGAAATACGACTTCAGGAACTCGGGCCGCGAGATGCCGTAGCTGTCGGCCAGGCGCAGAAGGCGTCCCTCCAGCCCGATCAGGCGCTTGTTGATCGCATACAGCTGCTCGACCAGGGCCTCGATGCGGTTGTTGTTCAACTTCATCGTCTTCAGGCGACCTGAAATGGTCGCCGTCAGGGTGTCATAGGCCTTCTGGTCCTTGGCGGTCAGGACCTCGCCCTTCAGGCGGCTCTCGACCAGCTTGTCCTGCAGCTTGCGGAATGCCCCGAAGTCGCCGGCCACGGCGTCCAGCACATCCATGACGCCATCGCGCAGTTCGGCCTCCAGCGCCGAGATGGACATCCCGCCGCCATCGTCGAAGTCTTCGTCTTCCTCGTCCTCGTCCGCCTTTTCCTCGGTTTCCGAAGACGGCACAGGCTTTTCACCCGGCAGCGGCTGGGGCGGCTGGTTGTGCGGCAGGGACGACGGGTTCAGCACGCCATAGGTGGCGTCCAGGTCGATGACCTCACGCAGCAGGATCCGGTTGTTGGCCAGTTCGTCACGCCACACCATGATGGCCTCGAACGTCAGGGCGCTTTCGCACAGACCCGAGATCATGGCGTCGCGGCCGGCCTCGATCCGCTTGGCGATGGCGATCTCGCCCTCGCGGCTCAGAAGCTCGACCGAGCCCATCTCGCGCAGATACATCCGCACGGGGTCGTCGGTGCGGTCATAGGCGGCCTTGGCCGGAGCCTCGGCAACGGCCGTTCCGGCGGCAGCCGCGACATCGGTGCCCGCCGCTTCGCCTGCGTCTTCTTCGGCCTCGACGACGTTGACGCCCATTTCGGACAGCATGGCCAGGGTGTCCTCGATCGCGTCGGGGGTCACCTCTTCGGAGGGCAGAACCTTGTTCAGCTCCTCCATCGTCACATAGCCCTTGGCCTTGGCCTGCTTGATGAATTTTTTGACGCCGGCGTCGGTAAGGTCGAGCAGCGGGCCGTCGCTCTGGACTTCGGCTTCCTGCGTCTCGGTCGTTTCACTCATTCAGTCAGTCTCCGGACGGAGGGCTGATCAGGCCGTCCATCTCATACAATGTGTGACGGGGTCGTTGGTTACGAGCCCGCTTTGTCTTCCCAAATCTCACCGGTTTTGACCGCGCGACGCAAAGCATCCCGCTCGGCTTTCAACCTGCGGAACGCCTCGTCCTGACCCGGCATGGAGGCCGCCGAGGCCAGCGCATCTTCAAGGGCGGCGACGCGAGTAAGTGCGTCGAACGCCTGCGACCATCGGATCCTTGCTTCGGCGAGGGGCGCATTTGCGGCCAGGAAAGGCGCGCCGGACTTTGCCGCCGCCTTCTCGACCTCGCGCACTAAAGCATCGTGACCCGACTGCGCCAGATGGCGTCGCAAGGCCGCGCTGTCAAGGGTTTGGGCTGTTCCCTGGGCACTGAACCGCAACCGGACGAGTTCCTGCGCCAGCCCATCCAGTGCTTTGTCGCCGAAGCCATGCGCCGCGATGTCTTCCAGATGATCATCCATGCGGGCCGGATCGTCGATGGCACCATGGGCCAGTGCGGCCGCCACAGGCTCGATGGAGCGCGACAGCGACTGCATGGCCTGCGCGCCTTCCGTCGTCTGGCCCAGCATAGGCGGTGGACCAAAGCGCCCACGTCCACGCCCGCTGAAACTCTGGCCCGGGGCCTGACGACCTGGCACGGACTGCGGGCTGCGCTGCGGCGTGAACAGGGCGTCGAACCGGTCGAACAAGTCGCGACGATACTGATCGGCCAGGTCCTTGTCCTGAATGGCCGAGGCCGCCTGCCGCAGTCGACCTTTCAGCCCGGCACGGCGCTCCGGCGTATCCAGCGGTTCGAGCTCGGCCTCCTTGCCGAACAGGACCTCGGCGAAGGGCCGCGTGCCCGACATGGCCTGACGCAGGGCGGGCGCACCCTTGTCACGCAGGATGTCGTCGGGATCCTGCCCCCCGTCCAGAAGGGCGAAGCGGAACGACTTGCCTGATTTCAACTGCGGCAGGGCGCGATCAATGGCGCGATAGGCGGCGCGCCTGCCCGCTGCATCGCCGTCGAAGCACAGCACGGGCTCGGACGACACGCGCCACAGCAACGCCATTTGCTCTTCGGTCAGGGCCGTGCCCATGGGGGCGACGGCGGGGATGCCCGCGCGCTGGCAGGCGATGACGTCCATATAGCCCTCGACCACGACGACGGCCTGTTCGCCCTTGGACTCGGCCCCCAGGATGCGCCGCGCCTCGGGCAGGCCGTAGAGGGTGGCTCCCTTGTGAAACAGCGGGCTTTCCGGTCCATTCAGATATTTGGCGCGGTCGTCGGGGTTCATGGCCCGGCCGCCGAACGACACGATCCGCCCCCGCGCATCCAGGATCGGGAACATCAGCCGGTCGCGGAAGCGGTCGTAGGGGTTGCCGCCCCCCTCCGGCGCGATCAGCATCCCCGCCTCGACCAGATCGCCGGGCTTGGCACCGCGCTGGACCAGGGCCTGTTTCAGCCCCTCTCGATCGTTGGGCGCATAGCCCAGGCCGAACCGTTCCCACTGATCCTCGGGCAGACCGCGCCGCTCCAGATATTCCCGCGCCGCCTTGCCCACCGAGCGGCGCAGATTGGCGGCGAACCATTTCTGGGACAGGTCCATCCAGTCGGCCAGACCCTTGCGCTTCTCCTCGCGCTCGGCCGCCTGGGGGTCTCCCGCCGGCAGGGCCATCCCTGCCTCGCCGGCCAGACGCTGGACCGCCTCGACGAAGGTCAGCCGCTCGGTCTCCTGCAGGAAGCTGATGATGTCGCCATGCTTGCCGGAGCTGAAATCGTGGAAGAAGCCCTTGTCATCGTTGACGAAAAACGACGGCGACTTTTCCTTGGAGAAGGGCGACAGGCCGACATATTCGCGCCCCTGACGCTTGAGCTTCACCGACCGCCCGATGACGTCGGACGGGCGAAGGCGAGCCTTCAGTTCCTCAATGTATCGTTCGTCAAAGCGCACTGCACAGCCTTAATCGGTTAGCGCCTCCATGCGAAGGGGACGCTTAGCCTCTTGACTTGACCACTTTGCATGTAAAAGTAGTCATATCATTTGACGGTGGGAATGAAATGACTGGTCAAACTGGAACCGATGAAGGCGACCTGGCCTATCTGAAGCGTCTGGCGGCGGCAGGACGGGGTGAGCCGGCGCCTTTTCTGCTGCTCATGGCGGTGTTTGGCGGCGTCTATGGTTTTGCCCTGTTGTCGGTGATCGTGGCCTTCACCGTCGAAGGTCCCCCAACACCCCATGCGCATCCAGGGCCCATATCCGAGTTCCTGGGCCGTTGGGTTTTCGTCGCGGCTCATCTGGCGTTTCTGGTCGCCCTTCTCTGGACGATCTGGCGGACGATAGGGCCTCATCGCGTGCGATTGAACCGTGCGGCCTCAGCGATCTGGTCTGCCGCCTTCATCGCCCTGGTGACGCTTTACGCGTCCGCTGTGCTGTTTACTCGGAACGAGCCACCCAGCGACGCCGTCTATGCCGTGCATTTTGTGGGGCCGGTCCTTCTGGTGCTGTGGGGCAGCGCGTGGTGGGCCACAGCGATCGCCAGCGACCGACGCTGGCTGCTGGTTGTCGCCGTCAGCAGTTTCGCCGCCGCAATCGCCCTGGCCTATGTCGGCAATACCCTGTGGGCGCTACCGATCATGTGTGGGTGCCTGTTGCTGCTGGCCTTCCTGCCGGCAGTCCTGCTGATGCGGACGCGGCGTGGATGACTGAAGAAGACGCTTTGTTGTCTCATCGTGTTCGAGCGGGCCTGCTGGCCTGGCTGTCCGATCAGGGCGAAGGCGATTTCGTGGCTGCTGCCTCGGCTCTGGAGATTGCCAACAACGCCCTCTCCAGCCACCTGCAACGGCTTGAGGCCGCGGGTTACGTTATCCTGAGGCGGGGCTTTCTGGGCCGCAAGCCCAGAACTCGGATCGTCATGACCGCCACCGGCCGCGCCGCCTGGCAGGCACACCTTGACCGGCTGACGCGCTGATCACCGAACGCTGTTAATGATTTTTTAACCAAGAAGGCCAGATCGGGGCACTAACACACTGAATCAATGAACATTATTTCGTCAGATTGCGGAACTATCCACAGACCCTGTGGTTAACTCCCCGAACCCTGTGATGCAGAAGCGTCGCCCGCTCCTGACAACGAGACCCTCATGTTCATCGCCATCGCCCGCCCGGCGGTGGAACCCATCGGCCCCGACGCCGTCGCCGTCCCCGGTTCCCCCGCCATCGCAGAACTGTCGCCCCGCGCCCTGCACGCGCGCCTGCTGGAGAACGCCGCCCTTCGCCGGATGCGGGCGATCGAACGCCGCCGGGCCCTGCGTGAAGACGATGCCGGCTACTGGTTCAGCGCCGCGCCCATGGCCATCCGCAAGGCCAGCGAGTTGCGCTGCGAGAGCAAGAGCTTCGCCCCCCTGCCCTGAAGCTTAACGCGGCTCTGACATGCGTCGCGCGATCGACTGTTTCAGCTTGTCCAGACGTTCAGTGCCGGATTTGGGCTGGATGCGCTGGCGCCGCTCGAAGCCGCCGCCCCAGAGCGCATGCACGGCCTCGGCCAGATGCGGATGCCGGTCATGCTGGTGCACGATGGCGCTGGCAGTGCCGTCCGGATTGATGATCTTGCCGTCCTTGAATGTCAGGCTGGCCCCGTTCGTCATGCCCAACGTCGCCACGCGACCATAGTTGGGCAACACCTGCGCCTCGATCATGCGCAGGTGGATGGCCAGGTTGCATGCCGCCTGATCCGCTCCGAACGCGCCACCGATGGACGACCGGGGGGTGGTGGCCAGCATGAGTATGGCACGGCACAGGCGCTGGACGTCGGCCCGGGGCCCCATGACCGTCCCCACGCAGACACACGCCTGCTGGCCTATAGCCTCCGCCAGGCCGCTCCCTGCCAGGGCCCGTATGTATTTCATGTTGAAGGCATGATCGGCCAGGACGCCGGACTCATACTCCTGAAACGCCAGCAGGCCGTCCGGTCGAGGCTGAAACGGGTAGGCCTGAAAGATCACATCGCGCACATCGGTGATCAGGACGCCATCGACCCCGGGCCAGGCGCGCAGCAGCCGGTCGAACGCCGCGAACCTTTGCATGACAGGGTGTGGAGCCCAGCCGTCGATCCGATCCGGCGCGACCGCAATCACCGCATACTCGGCCAGCAAGGCCGCCACATCACGCCGGTCGTCCACCACCAGGGCCACCGCACCGTCGAACACCGCCCGCAAGGATCGGACGAAGGGCGCAATATCGGCAGCATCATAGCCGGTGGCATAGCCCAGAACCGCATTCCCCTGCACCGATGTCGTCCCGTCAACCGGTTGGGCCAGAGCCTTGGCCAGCCATGTCAGATAACGCGATCGGGCCGGAGGCAAGCTCAACGCGGTGTCATCGCGTCGGCAAACCGCTGGAACAGATACAGGCTGTCCGTCGGCCCCGGCGAGGCTTCCGGATGGTGCTGGACGCTGAACACCGGACGATCCTTCAGGGCGATGCCGCAGTTGGTGCCGTCGAACAGCGACACATGCGTTTCCATGACCGCATCCGGCAGGCTGTCGCGGTCGACGGTAAAGCCGTGGTTCATGGACACGATCTCGACCTTGCCCGTCGTCAGATCCTTGACCGGGTGGTTGGCGCCGTGGTGACCCTGATCCATCTTGACGGTCTTGCCGCCGAGCGCGAGGGCCAGCATCTGGTGGCCCAGGCAGATGCCGAAGACAGGCTTGCCGCTGTCGACCAGCTTGCGGATTTCCGGCACGGCATATTCGCCGGTGGCGGCGGGATCGCCGGGGCCGTTGGACAGGACCACGCCATCCGGGTTGCGCGCCAGAACCTCCTCGGCGGTCGTCGATGCCGGCACCACCGTGATCTTCGCGCCCGTCGAGGCCAGGGCCCGCAGGATGTTGCGCTTGACGCCATAGTCGATGACCACCACCGACCGGTCCGAGGCATCGACCCGCGGATGCCCCTCAGGCCAGTCCCACAGGCCCTGATCCCAGTCGAAGGACTGCAGGGTGGAGGCGTCCTTGGCCAGGTCCAGCCCGACCAGACCCGTCCAGGCCTTCGCCTTTGCGACCAGGGCCTCCAGATCGAACTGACCGTCCGGATCATGGGCGATCACGGCATGGGGTGCGCCCCCGTCTCGGATCAGCGCCGTCAGGGCGCGCGTATCGATGCCCGCCAGGCCCACGACCCCACGCCGCTTCATCCAGGTGTCCAGGTCCGCGTCGGACCGCCAGTTGGCCGGATCGGTGGGCATGTCGCGGAAGATGGCACCGCGTGCGGAGGTGTCCGACCCGCCGCCGATCTGCTCGATGTCGTCCGCATTGGTCCCGACATTGCCGACGTGCGGAAAGGTGAAGGCCAGGATCTGGCTCATGTAGGACGGGTCGGTCAGGATTTCCTGATAGCCGGTCATGGCGGTATTGAAGACCACCTCACCCAGCGCCGAGCCGGTCGCGCCGCAACCGAGGCCTTGCAGGATGGTGCCGTCGGCCAGCGCCAGGACGCCGGTCACACCGGGAAGAAGGGTCGGAAACGAAGACTGGGTCATGCGCGCTCCATACCACCGAATCCCGGCGGGCAAACGGCGGCGTTGCTAAAGGGTAGGCGGTACGGGGTCAACGCGGTGGTTTGCGCCCTTCCGAACCCAGATCCAGCCCACCGAGGCGACCGCGAACAGCACGATGGCCGGAATGACGTTGCCCGGAGCCGCCGCGACCACGGCACCGACCGAGAACACCAGACCCACGACCGACAGAATACGCCAGCCGGTCGATTGGCTGAACCGGAACAGGCTGATGCAGCACAGGGCATACAGACAGATGGTCAGGACCGTACAGGCCCCGATCAGCAGGCCGAACTGTCCCGCCAGCGTCGGCTGAATCGTCGCCACGATCAGCAGGGCCATGATCGATCCGTTGATCAGGGGATTGGACAGCGGCAGATGGCCCGGTCGGCTAGCATGGCCGAAGACGCGCGGCAGATAGCCCGCCTCCCCCGCCGATCTTGCCGTCTCGCCACCCAGGATGGTCCAGCCCGCGATAGTGCCCAGCGCCTTGATGACGGCGCAGGCCGCAACCAGGCCGGCCACCGAGGCCCCGAATACCCGCGCGGCCAGATCGGCGAACGGGCTGGTCGATTGCGCCAGCTCGCCCGCAGGGATCACGCCGAATACGGCGGCGGAGGCCAGCACATAGACCACCAGGGCCAGCCCCACGCCGCCCACGCTGGCCCGGCCCACGTCACGGGCCGGGTCGCGCACCAGTTTCGACAAGGCGGCGGCGCTTTCCAGACCCAGAAAGGACCAGAAGATCACCACCAGCGACGCGGGTATGGTGGCCGTCAGCGGCTGGCTCGACGGGTTCCACGAGGCGGAGAAGGTCGCGCCGCTGAAGGCCACAGCCCCGGCGACGATGGCCAGCACCAGCGGCAGCAGGCCGATCACCAGCGTCGTCGCGCCCAGCCGAGCTGCCACCTTGGCCCCGGTCGCATAGGCGGCGGTGGTGATGGCGATCAGGGCCAGATTGCTCATCGCCGCCGGCACCGGCTCGGCCAGCACTGGAAAGAAGAAGGCCAGATAGCCGGTGCCCGCGATGGCCACGGCGATATTGCCGGTCAGGCAGACGCCCCAATAGGCGATGGCCGTCTGATAGCCGATGAACCGCCCCAACCCCCGCCGCGTGAAATCCGACAGGCCGTCGGCATCCGGCTGAAACCGGCCCAGGCCCGCGAACACCGCCGCCAGGATCATCGCCCCGGCCCCGCAGATCAGCCAGCCGATCAGGCTGGACGAGCCGGTGGATGCAAGCGCGACGGGGGCCAGGTACACCCCCGATCCGATCATGTTGCCGGCCACCACCAGGGCGGCGATGCCCCAGCCGATCTTTCGGGCGGAGGGCGTATCGGGGATCGGCAGGATCTCGGTCTGGCTCATGGCCTTCCGATTACTCGGGAATCCGCGCCCCGTCCCATGCGAAAACACCACCGCTGTCGGCGGGCGTCAGGCCGTCCAGCACAGCCAGCAGACGACTGGCCGAGTAGTCTGCGGTGAACAGCTTGTCGGCCGCCACCCCCTTCTGGAACGGCACGCTGAGCGCCGTATCGACCGTGCCGGGGTGCAGGCCGGCGACCACCGCCTGCGGGTGGGTCCGCGCCAGCTCGATTGACAGTGTCTTGAGGATCATGTTCAGCGCCGCCTTCGACGCGCGATAGCTGTGCCAGCCGCCCAGCCGATTGTCGCCGATCGACCCTACCCGCGCCGACAGGGCGGCGAAGACGGCGCGACGGTCACGTGGCAGCAGCGGCAGGAAATGCCTGGCCACAAGGGCCGGGCCGACCGTGTTGACCTGATAGTCCCGCAGCAGATGCTCGGCCGTCATGGCCTTGTAGGCCCGCTCCGGCTCCTGGCCGTGGTGAAGGACGCCAGTGGCCACGAAGATCAGCGACGGCGGCGGCCCCTCGCCCACCTGACGCGCCGCCTCAGCGACGGCGGCTTCATCGGTCAGGTCCAGTCCCGTGCCGGATCGCGACAGGGCGTGGACCGTCGCATAGAGCGCCGACGCCCTGAGCGCCTCCACCATGGCCGAGCCGATGCCGCCCGAGGCGCCGATTACTACCGCTGCCTGATCTGTCATGAACGACGCTCCCTCTGACGCATCAGCAAGAGGGCAATCCGCGCCGGCCGACAAGGCGACCGATTGACCTGCGCGCGACCGCGCGCGAGACCGCCCACTCACATTCGAAGCCACGAGACGCCCGCCATGCCCATCACCACTGTCGGCCTCGATGCCGACGACACCCTCTGGCACAATGAGACGATCTTTCGCCTGACCCACGCGCGGTTCGTCGACCTGCTGGACGATCACGGCGACGCCGAGGTGATCGAGGCGCGGCTGGCCGAGACGGAGCAACGCAACCTGCGTCTCTATGGCTACGGCGTGAAAGGCTTCACCCTGTCGATGATCGAGACCGCCATGGAGCTGTGCGACGGCGGGGCCCCGCCCGAGGTTGTGCGCGAAATCCTGGCGGCGGGACGCGAGATGCTGGCCCATCCGGTCGAGACCCTGCCCGGGGTGGACGAGGCCCTGGCCACCCTGTCCGAAAAATACCGCCTGGTCCTGATCACCAAGGGCGACCTGCTGGATCAGGAGCGCAAGCTGGCCGCCTCAGGCCTGGGGGATCTGTTTGCCGCCGTCGAGATCGTGTCCGAAAAGGATCGCGGCACCTATGAGCGCGTCTTTGCCCGACACGGCACCGGGGCCGAGGACGCCGTCATGGCCGGCAACTCCATGAAGTCGGACGTCCTGCCTGCCCTGGCGGCGGGGGCTTACGGCGTGCACATCCCCTATCACGTGACCTGGGCGCACGAACTGGCCGATGCGCCGCAGGACCATGCCCGGTACGGCGCACTCGAGAACATCGGCAGCTTGCCGGCCTGGATCGGTCAGATTGCTCAGTCGTAGCCCAGAAGGGCCCGCAGACCCGGGACATGAACGTCGATCAGGCGGCGCTGGGTTTCCGGCAGTGTATCGGGCAGTTGAAGCCCTTGGGGCAGGACAAGGTTTTCACGCGCCGTGCGGCTGCGCTTACGATCTGCACCGACTGCCACGCGCTCGCGCCAGTCGTCGGGTTGGTCTATGCCCGCCGCATCGAGCAAGGACGCGAAGAAGGCTTCGCTCTCGGCTGACTCCAGGTTTTGAACAGCCTGCACCGCATCCTCGTAGCGAACCAGGTGCACGCCTGTCCCCAGCCAGGCGACGGCATTGTGGGTATAGATGTCCGTGAGCGCAGGCACCTTCTGGTGAATGCCGAAGATCATCATGTTCAGAAGCACGTCGCTTGAAAACAGGCCGGGGATCTTCAGGTGCTGAAGGTTGGGCTGCTCAAAGGCGTCTGAAACGTGGAACCGGGCGCGGGCGATGACCCAGTCGTAGGGATCGCGAACCAGCACGATGTGTCGTGCATAGCGGACATTGGCCACCGACTGATCATCGAACAGCAAATGAGCCATCGCCAGCTTCGGGGCCGAGGGGTCCAGGGCATCCAGGTGCTCGTGCATGTTCGGTATCTGGATGAAATCCCGCGCATGATGCTGATCGACCGGGACGAACATGCGCAGGATATTGCGCAGAAGATGCGTTCCGCCCTTGGGGATGCTGTTCATCAGAACGGGCTGTCGAAGAGGTGCCTGCGAAAATCGCGCGACCTCGGTGTCCAGAGTGTCGGCTATGCCTTTGATGATCGCCAAAGTTTTCTCCAGAGCGTGACACGAGAACGAAAAAGGGCGGTGGATTTCGCCACCGCCCTCTCGGTTAGACCTGATGAACTGCCCTTAGAAGGACTTGCTCACCCGCAGGAAGGCACGGCGACCGTAATAGGCTTCCTGATACTGCGAAGACAGGATCGAGTTGCCGGTCGTGCCGACTGCGACAGACGAAGCCGCCGGCGGCAGTTCGTCGAACAGGTTGGCCACGCCGCCGGACAGGGTCCAGCCGCCGGTCAGACCCGAACCTTCGGACCTGTAGGACAGCGAAACACTGTGGAAACCGGTGAACTCGGCATCGGCCTTGATCAGACCCTGGCGACCTTCGATGACCTGGAAGGCCGACTGACCGTTGCGAATGCGGTCAGGACGGTTGTCCTGCGGCCCGATCCAGTCGAAGCCCCAGAATGCGGTCCAAGGTCCACGATTGATGCTGGCGTTGAAGTTGCCGACCAGCTTGGGACTGCCGATGTCACCCAGGAAGTCGGTGCTGAAGTCGGCGAAGGTCGACTGGTTGGTTTCCAGCGTCCAGGTCGTCTGCGTGTCCAGCGACAGGGTACCCCAATCGAAGTCGTGGAACCAGCGTGCCGTGAAGTCGAAGCCACGGTTGTTCTGCTCGGCGATGTTCAGATAGCTGTCGCGGACCTGGCTGATCGCACCGTCAAGCGTCGGGTCGCGGTCGAACTGGTTACAGATCGGATCGCTCGGGAAGTTCTCCGACAGATAGCAGGCCTGCAGGATGCCACCGGCCCCCAGAACATCGACCTGATCCTCGATCTTGATCTCGAAGTAGTCGATCGCGACGCTCAGGTTGCTGTCCGGCGGAGTCAGGACCAGGCCGATGACCGTTGCCTTGGAGGTTTCAGGCTCCAGAACGCCCAGTCCACCGCCGGTCACGACCTCGGCTGATGCCACGCCGCCGGTGAAGTCGCTGGCTACGCCGCCGCCCGGGCCCGCTGCGCTGGTGCAGTTGACGTAAAGCGGGTCGGTCGTGGCCAGAACACCATCGGCCACGCGTTGGTCGAGGTTGAGGCAGGGGTCGATGTTGCGTTGACCGACAAAGCTGGTCTGGTCCGCCAGATACAGTTCGAACAGGGCCGGTGCGCGGAACGACGTGCCGTGCGTGGCGCGAACGCGGATCGTATCGCTGATCTTCCAGTTCAGGCCGACCTTGTAGGTCGTGGCGTCGCCAGAGGTATCGGTGTCGGTGTAACGACCCGACAGCGACAGATCCAGGCCCTGGACGTAGGGCATATCGGCCAGCAGCGGGATGGCCAGCTCGACGTAGGCTTCGTTGGTCGTGTCGGAGCCCTGGGTCACGCCAGCGCCGCTCAGGCCCCAGCTGTTGTTGGCCAGGGTGACATCACCCGGAGTGTCGACGATCTCATCCTTGCGCAGGTGGAAACCGAAGGCAGCCCCCAGCGGACCCGCAGGCAGCTCGAACAGGTTACCGGCCAGCGAACCTTCGACGTAGGTCTGCTCGTAGACAGTCGTGCCGGTCTCTGTATCGAACAGGAAGGCCCGCTCGGCATCGGTCAGATCGCCGGCGAGGAAGCCAGGGCGGGTAAAGTCAACATCCACGCATGGACGGTTGGTACCGGGCAGGTTTTGACCCGCGCAAAGCTCCGTCTTGAAGCTGGTCGAATCGACGGCATCCTGGAGGATGACGTCGTTCGTGTATTCCGCATCCGAGCGGCTGTACTGGCCGAAGACATCCCACGACCAATTGTTCAGGCCGCCGATGCTGAAGTTGCCGCGCAGGCCTACGACCGCACGGGTGTAGTCCACCTTCTGAGACGCATCGAAGTGATCGGTGATCGCGGTCGGGCTCAGGATGTTGGGGCCGACGAAGTCGTTCAGCGGATCGCCGAAGGTCGAGGTGTAGACGTAGTTCCAGAACTGGCGATAGCTGTCCGTGCGGCTTTCGCGGCGGTTCAGCAGCAGTTCGGCATAGGCTTCGACACCGCCGCCCAGTTCATATGCGCCTTCACCGAACACCGTGTAACGCTCGGTCTCGGGGATGATCGATTCTTCCCGGGCGAAATCGGACAGGTTGTTGACCACCGAACGCGAGGCCGCATCGTAGTTCACGATGTAGAAGCCGTCAGGTGCGGTCGGATAGAGGGCCGAAGTGGCGGGGTTCGTCGGGCGCGTGGGAATGTAACGACCCAGATCACCGTCGTAATCAAACTGGAAGCGACCGGCGCGGCCCGAGAAGTCGGCACCGTAGACGTAGATATTGCCCCAGGTCAGGTCGGTGCACTGCGGCTGTCCCGTGCGCGGGTCGACGCGGTCAACGCGCGTGTTGGTGCCCGGCGCGGTGATGTACTGGTTGCGGCAGATCAGATAGTCGCGTTCGCCGGCAGCCAGCTTTTCCTGACGATAGTAGTCGGCCGACAGGTTCACGTAGCCCCGGTCGAACTGCTTACCGAAAGTTCCGGAGATGTTGTACTGCTCGCCGCCCTGATCGAAGGGAGCCGAAGCGAAGGCGGTCATCTCCCCGCCATCGCGGGCGCGCTCGGTGATCAGGTTGACCACGCCGGCCACGGCGTCCGAGCCATAGATCGACGACGCGCCGTCCTTCAGCAGATCGATGCGGTTGATAGCCGACTGAGGAATGACGTTCAGGTCGAATGCCGAGACGCCACCGCGCGTACCGGCTGGGCCGGCACGGCGACCGTTCAGCAGCACGAGCGTGCGGTTCGCACCCAGGCCGCGCAGCGAGATCGTCGCGGCACCGGGGCCACCGTCCGTCACAAAGGCGCTGGAGATGGTCGAGTTCACCTGAGGCGAACCAGAGGCGAGCGTCGAGCTCTGCAGCAACTGGACCGTGTCGCTGAGGCCGCGCTGTTCGGCACGATCAGCCGTCAGCACCTGAACAGGCGAGGGGCTGGTAAATTCGTTCTGGGGAATGCGCGACCCCGTAACGACGACGTCGCCCAGTTCCGTAGCCTGTGACTCTTGCTCTTCCGCATCCGGCGCGGGTTGCGGAGCGGTTTGCGGAGGGGTCTGAGCCAATGCGGCGGTCGCAACGAACACACCCAGGCTCGAAAGAACGGTCGTCGTCAGCAATCGAGAATAACGCACAGATAAATATCCTTTTGTATCGGTTGCCGAAGCGCGAATCCGAACGCCGCCCCAACCCTAGCTAAGGGGTCACATTACGGTCGCTTTTTCGACACGCAAGCTCGAGCGGGTCGGGAGAGGCATTTTAGTACAGGCACTGTAGCACATGGGCACCACGCCTGATGCGGGCTCCCGCCGCCTCCTTTGACCTAAATCTGTCAGTCGGCCTTCTCTGCTCGAAGCTCCAGGCGCACCAAACAGGCACTTGGTCGTGCTTGGCAACACACCGCAACGTCGTGTCGCGCAGCCAATATGCCAAGCGATCAGTTCAACAATACTCAGAACAGTACTTTGTGTTCTAGTTCAGTTGTTCGACGCGCCCTACTCCAAGATTCTAGAATGTGGCAGCATACAGTTTCAATAACGACACATAATGTTTGAATAACATTGTAATGTTGCAAGAAATGCTACGGCAAGGCTTGACCAATCTCTTGGACCCAGACCTTTTGCACAGCCTTGTCGTCCCTTCGACATAACTGCGTTATTCAGATAGCTTGGGTTTTTAATCTATGATCGATATTCGCAAGACATTGCTTGCAACCACGATGTTGGCAGGCTCAATCGCCATTTCCGCCCCCGCGCTGGCACAGACGGTGCCCGCCGATCAGCCAGCCGGTACGGTGACGGGCCAAGAGCCCCTGAATCAGGCACCCGTTGCTCAGGACCAGGCCACCGAACTTGGCGAGGTCGTCGTGACCGGGTCGCGCATTCGCCGCGATGCCACCAACGCACCGACACCATTGATTCAGGTTCAGCGCGAAGCCCTGCTGTCGACTGGCCAGGCGACGGTAATCGACTACCTTGCGACCATCCCTGCCCTTTCAAACTCTGTCGTTCCGTCGGACACGACGGGTTCGAACCTGGGTGACGGCGGTCTGTCGCTGCCGAACCTTCGCAGCCTCGGCTCGAACCGCACCCTCACACTGGTTGACGGACGCCGCCACGTGGGCTCCAGCGGCGGCTCGCTGGCCGTCGACATCGATACCATTCCGCGTCTGCTTATCGAGAATATCGAGATCGTCACCGGCGGTGCCGCCTCGGTCTACGGCGCCGACGCCGTATCCGGCGTGCTGAACTTCATCCTGCGCAAGGATTTCGAGGGCCTGGAGATCGACGCCAACTACGGCATGATCAACCAGGACGGCCAAGCCAATCGCCGTATCTCGGCCCTGGCAGGCGTGAATCTGCTCGACGGTCGCCTCAATGTCTATGCCCACGGCGAGTATGAAGAGGTCGACGAAGTCACCTCCAACAACATCGACTGGATCAACGATGCACCGTTCCGTGCCGGCATTGATGCCGATCCGACGACGGCACCGTTCGACGGCAACCAGGACTTCCAGCTGTTCAAGAACGTCCGCCGCATGGATATTCCGCGCTGGGGTGCCACCACGCTGGCCAACTCGCAGCCCGGTTCGCGCCTCAGCGATCCTGACGTGCCGTACGAAGACTGCTTCGCTCCGGACGGGGCAGGTGGTGAGTTCTTCACCTACAGCAACAACTGCTTTGCGCCGAACCCAGGCAAGACCTTCTACTACGACGGTTCGACCGCCCGCCTGGCCAACTTTGGTCAGCGCATCGGTAACACCGGCTTGTTCCGTCCCTACAACATTGGCGGCGACGGCGAGAATATCGCCGACTTCTCGACCGGATCGCGCGTGCCGCGTTCGGAATCGGCCCGCTTCCAGGCCGGTGCCACCTTCGATGTCACGCCGGACATCGAGCTCTACGCCGAGGCCAAATACGTCACCGAAGATACGTTCGACGTGGGTCAGCCGACCTTCTTCAACGTCGACCTGGTCGATTCTTACGGTGCCGGAACGGCCAACCCGATCTATGCGGTGAACAACTTCGACCTGCGCTGGTCCGACAACGCCTTCCTGCCGCAACTGGTGAAGGATGCCATCGCCGGAAACCAGATCGACCGCTATGCACCGCCGACCGACGACGCCGACAGCGTACTGCTGGGATCGCAAGGTCTGCAGATCGCTCGCCACAGCCTGTTCGGACCAGACCGCACCCAGGACAACACCCGCGAACTGCAACGCTACGTCGTGGGCCTGCGTGGCTCGCGCGATCAGCTGGCCTTCGTCAGGGATTTCAACTGGGACATCGGCTACACCTACGGCCAGGTCGAGGTCGAAAACCGTGAGCGGGGCGTCGATGGCCAGCGCTTTGCCCTGGCCGCCGATGCCGTGCTCGACACGGCCGGTGTCGTCAACGGCACACCGGGCGAGATCGTCTGCCGCGTCCAGCTTCTGGCCGCGCAGGGTGCGCCCGACGGAGCCTTGGGTGATCCGCAACGTGGCGGTGACCTGCGCGACAGCGAGTACGGCCGTCGCAGTATTGACGAGTGCGCCCCGCTGAACGTCTTCGGCAAGGGCAACCAGAGCCAGGCGGCGCTCGACTATGTCGACGCCACAATCGGCGTCACCGAGCGCAACGAGCAGGAGCAGGCGATCGCTTCGATCTCCGGCAATCTGTGGGACTTCTGGGGAGCCGGACCTCTGGGCGTCGCTCTGGGGGCCGAATATCGCCGCGAGGCGACCTCGGCCACCGGCCGCGATCGTGACACGGACGGACGCCTGCTGTTCCTCAACACCGGTGCCGATTTCCCGGAGGTCGAATACGATTCCAACGAGTACTTCGCCGAGCTTTCGGTCCCACTGTTCCGCGACAGCTTCCTGGGTGAATATGCCGAGCTGAGCGGCTCCTACCGCTACGCCGACTATTCGACCGTAGGCGACGTGGATGTCTATGGGGTCAACCTGGTCTACCGTCCGATCCAGGACATCGCCTTCAAGACCAGCTACAACACATCGGTGCGCGTGCCGGACCTGGGCGAAAACTTCTCGCCTCTGGGACAGACGTTCGCCAACGCCTTTGCCGACCCTTGCGCCACCCTGGCCATCGCCGATGTTCAGGATGCCGAAACCCGCCAGAACCGGATCAACAACTGTACGGCGCTGGCCGCCGAACAGGGTCTGACGTTCGACTTCGCCGGGGCGACCGCAACCAACCTGGACGACTTCAACCCGAACTACACCTCGGGCATCGCCGGCTCGCTGGGGGGCAACCCGAACCTACGGCCGGAGGAGTCCAACAGCTTCACCTTCTCGACGGTGCTGCGTCCACGCTTCATCCCGAACTTCTCGCTGGTCCTCGACTACTATGAAATCGAGATCGAACAGGTCATCTCGGCCGTCAGCGCCGCAACCGCCGCGGCCAACTGCGTCAACGGCGCGACGCTGAATGCGGATGCCTGCGAAACCATCTTCCGCAACAATCCGGACATTCCGTTCGGCGTGGGTGCGCCGGCTGGTGATTCCGTGGGTGGCTTCATCGAGCGGTCGTTCAACTATGCCAAGCTGCAGACCCGTGGCCTGGACTTCACGGCCAACTACCGTGTCGACACGCTTGAAATGACCGGCCGCGACTTCGGCCAGTTCGACTATCGTCTCGCGGGTTCGTGGCTGATCGATCAGAAGGAGTTCCTGAACGAAGGCGATCCGAGCGACTTCACCGAACTGGCCAGTGGTCTGTTCTACCCCCGCGTGCGTCTGACCTCGTCGCTGACGTGGGCACCGAACGAGATCTGGAGCGTCAACTGGACCGCCGACTGGCAAACGGCCCAGGACATCGTCAACGTCCGCGACTTCGTGAACAATGCCGATGCCCGTCTGGTCAGCGAACTGGACACCGAAAACTTCACGCGCCACGATTTCACGGTGCGCTGGAATGCTCGCGAGGACCTGACGGTTCGCGCCGGCGTGGTGAATGCGTTCGATGCTGAACAGGCCGACTATCTCGGCACGACGCTGTATTCGAACTTCGACCCCTACGGCCGTCGCTTCTTCATCGGCCTGAACTACCGCCCGTTCTGATTTCGGAACCGGCCAAGACGGATCAGGGGCGGCTCGAAAGGGCCGCCCCTTTTTCGTGCGTGCACAGCAAATGGCGGCGTCAGGCGCATTGGTTCTTGCCCCCGCCCCCTGCCCTCTTTAGACGGACCGCTTAACCGACAACCCGAACGGAACCGCGCCGGCGTATCGCCCGCGCCGGATTTTCGTGCGCGAAAGGACCGCTGCCGACGTGACCGCATCCGATGTCCCGCACGAAGAGCGCGACGCCATGATCCGGGCGTCTCTGGCGGAGCATGGCGACAGTGGCGTCACGCCCCGGCACACCCTGTTCTACTTCTATGGCGAGGGTGACCACGACGATCTGAACGAGGTCGCGCGGCGCGCCGGCTTCATCACGCGCGGCCAGGACGAGATGACCGTTCTGGAGACCACCATGGCGGTGGACGAAGCCTCGTTCACGCCCGTTTCATCCATGATGCAATCCTGGGCCGCGGCCTTTCAGCTGGACTATGACGGCTGGGAGTGCGCGGTCGTGACGAACTGATCAGACGAGGCCGAAGATGCCCAAACGCACAGACATCAAATCCATCCTGATTATCGGTGCCGGTCCGATCGTGATCGGTCAGGCCTGCGAGTTCGACTATTCCGGTGTTCAGGCGTGCAAAGCGCTGAAGGCCGAGGGGTACCGGGTGATCCTGGTCAACTCCAATCCCGCCACCATCATGACCGACCCGGAGGTGGCCGACGCCACCTATATCGAGCCGATCACGCCGGAGTTCGTCGAGCAGATCATCGCCAAAGAGCGTCCCGATGCCCTGCTGCCGACCATGGGCGGCCAGACGGCGCTGAACACGGCCCTGGCGCTGGAAGCATCCGGCGCGCTGAAGAAATACGGCGTCGAGATGATCGGGGCCAAGGCCGAGGTCATCGACAAGGCCGAGGACCGCCAGAAATTCCGCGACGCCATGGACAAGCTGGGTCTGGAATCGCCCAAGTCCAAGGCGGCCCATTCGATGGAAGAGGCGCTGGAGGGGCTGGAGTTCGTCGGCCTGCCCGCCATCGTACGCCCGTCGTTCACCCTGGCCGGGACCGGCGGCGGCATCGCCTATAACCGCGAGGAGTTCGAGGAGATCGTCCTGCGCGGGCTGGACCTGTCGCCGACGACCGAGGTGCTGATCGAGGAATCGGTGCTGGGCTGGAAGGAATACGAGATGGAGGTCGTCCGCGACACGGCGGACAACTGCATCATCATCTGCTCCATCGAAAACATCGATCCGATGGGGGTCCACACCGGCGACAGCATCACCGTCGCCCCCGCCCTGACGCTGACGGATAAAGAATACCAGCGGATGCGGACCGGCTCGATCAACGTCCTGCGCGAGATCGGGGTCGAGACCGGCGGATCGAACGTCCAGTGGGCGATCAACCCGGCGGACGGCCGGATGGTGGTGATCGAGATGAACCCGCGGGTGTCCCGGTCCTCGGCCCTGGCCTCCAAGGCCACCGGCTTCCCGATCGCCAAGGTCGCCGCGCGTCTGGCGGTGGGCTACACGCTGGACGAACTGACCAACGACATCACCCAGGTCACGCCGGCCTCGTTCGAGCCGAGCATCGACTATGTCGTGACCAAGATCCCCCGCTTCGCCTTCGAGAAGTATCCCGGCGCTGAGGCGACCCTGTCGACCTCGATGAAGTCGGTGGGTGAGGTCATGGCCATCGGCCGGACCTTCCAGGAGAGCATGCAGAAGGCGCTGCGCGGCCTGGAAACCGGGCTGAACGGTTTCGACGAAATCGAGATTGAGGGCACCGACGGATCGGGCGACGAGGGCTCTATCCGGGCCGCCGTCGTGCGCGCCCTGGGCCAGCCGACGCCGGACCGTATCCTGGTCATCGCCCAGGCGTTTCGCCACGGCCTGACAGTCGAGGAGGTCAACGCCGCCTGTTCCTATGAACCGTGGTTCTTACGCCAGATCGCCGACATCGTGCGAACCGAGGGCCATGTCCGCGTCACGGGCTTGCCCGTCGAGGCCACCGAATTCCGCAAGCTGAAGTCCAAGGGTTTCTCCGACGCCCGTCTGGCCCAGTTGACGGGCCTGAGCGAAGCCGCCGTGCGCAAGGCCCGCCGCGCCCTGAACGTGCGCCCCGTCTTCAAGCGCATCGACACCTGCGCCGCCGAGTTCGCCAGCGCCACCGCCTACATGTATTCGACCTATGAGACCGGGGCGCTGGGCCAGGTTCCAGCCTGCGAATCCGCGCCGACCGAGGCCAGGAAGGCCATCATCCTGGGCGGGGGACCGAACCGCATCGGGCAAGGGATCGAGTTCGACTACTGCTGCTGCCACGCGGCCTTTGCCTTCGCCGACATCGGCGTCGAAAGCATCATGGTCAACTGCAACCCCGAGACGGTCTCGACCGACTACGACACCTCCGACCGCCTGTATTTCGAGCCCCTGACGGCCGAGGACGTGCTGGAACTGATCGACGTCGAGCGGTCCAAGGGCGACCTGATCGGCGTGGTCGTCCAGTTCGGCGGTCAGACGCCGCTGAAGCTGGCGCATGCGTTGCAGGAGGATGGCGTGCCGATCCTGGGCACGTCGGTGGACTCCATCGACCTGGCCGAGGACCGCGAGCGCTTCCAGAAAATGCTGAACGACATCGGCCTGATCCAGCCGCCCAACGGTCTGGCCCGCAGCGCCGAGGAAGCCGCCCAGAAGGCGGAAGAGGTCGGCTATCCCGTCGTCCTGCGCCCGTCCTATGTGCTTGGCGGACGCGGCATGATGATCGTCCACGACCGCGAACAGCTGGACCGCTATGTCGGCGAGGCCATGCGGGTCTCGGGCGACGACCCCGTCCTGATCGACCATTATCTGAACCGCGCCACCGAGGTCGATGTCGACGCCCTGTGCGACGACGAGACGGTGTTCGTGGCCGGTGTGCTGGAACATATCGAAGAGGCCGGGGTGCACTCGGGCGACAGCGCCTGTTCCATGCCGCCCTGGTCGCTGTCGGCAGAGATCGTGACCGAGCTGAAGCGTCAGACCGAGGCCATGGCCAGGGCGCTGAAAGTGCGCGGCCTGATGAATGTGCAGTTCGCCATCGAGGAGCCGCACAGCGACAATCCGCGCATCTTCGTGCTGGAGGTCAATCCGCGCGCGTCCCGCACCGCCCCCTTCGTGGCCAAGACCATCGGCCAGCCCATCGCCGCCATAGCGGCCAAGGTCATGGCCGGGGTGCCCCTGAAATCCTTCGGCCTGGCGGACAAGCCGTACGACCATATCGCGGTCAAGGAGGCGGTCTTCCCGTTCGCCCGCTTCGCCGGGGTCGACACCATCCTGGGCCCGGAAATGCGTTCGACCGGCGAGGTCATGGGTCTGGACTGGAAGCGCGACAGCGAGGCTGACATGGCCCCCGCATTCGCCCGTGCCTTTGCAAAGAGCCAGATCGGGGGCGGCACCACCCTGCCCGTCTCCGGCTGCGCCTTCATCTCGGTCAAGGACGAGGACAAGCCCTTCATCGTTGACGCCGCCAGGACCCTGTTGGCCGAAGGCTTCACCCTGATGGCGACCGGCGGCACCCACAGCTATCTGGTCGAACAGGGCCTGGCCGTGACCCATGTGAAGAAGGTGCTGGAAGGCCGACCCCACATCGTGGATGCGATGAAGAACGGCGAGGTCCAGCTGGTCTTCAACACCACCTCGGGCAAGCAGTCGCTGCAAGACAGCTTCAGCCTTCGCCGCACCGCCCTGATGATGAAGATCCCCTACTATACGACGACCGCAGGGGCCCAGGCCGCCGCCCAGGCCATCGGTGCGATCAAGGCGGGTGACCTGGATGTGCGGCCGATCCAGGATTACGGCTGACATACGGCACCAGTCTGCCGGTCGGCCTCACCCTGTCTTGTCTCGTCGCCCTTGGCGGTGCGTGACTGACGTGCGCAGCGTCGGATAGCCGAACCGTCCACCCGACACCGGTGGTACAGGCGGACAATGGCTATTCGCGCGCCCTGTCCCCGATTTCATCTGCATGAATGAAACCTGACCCGGCGCGTTCAGATCGCGCTCAGCCCCGGAATGGTTTTCTCCGATCAACGCCGCCACCCCGGACGGCGCAAACATCAAGGAGAAGACCGATGATGAAGAAGGCTCTCATTCCCGCACTGGCTCTTGTGGCCGCTTCCGTCGCGGTCCCCGCAGCGGCGCAATCCTATGGCTACGGCCCGGCACGCGGTCATGGTTATGTGCAGGTTCAGCACCACGGCGGCTGGCAGCAGATCGCCCAGCGCAAATACAATCTGGACCGCCGTATCGATCAGGGCGAGCGCAACCGCTCGCTGAGCCGCCGCGAGGCCATTCGCCTGCGCAGCGAGCTGAATGCCCTGGTCAATCTGGAGCGCACCTATCTGCGCGGTGGCCTGACCATCCGCGAGCGGGCCGATCTGGACCGTCGCTACGACCGTCTGTCGGCGCAGGTCCGCGCCGAACGCCGCGACCGCGACAACCGCCGCTACTAAACCCTGAGCCATTCCACAGGCGTTCGAGGGGCGCGATCCGAAAGGGTCGCGCCCCTTTCTCTATGCGCCAAAGGTGACCACCGTGCGCACGGCCTGCCCGTCCGCCAGCCGGTCGAAGGCGGCGTTGATGTCGTCCAGCGCGACGCGGCCCGTCATCAGCCGGTCGACCGGCAACCGTCCCTCGCGGAACAGGGCGACAAAGCGGGGGATGTCGCGGGCAGGCACACAGGTGCCGATATAGCTGCCCTTCAGCGTCCGCTCCTCGGCCACCAGCGACACCACATTGACCGCCAGGGCCGCATCGGGCGGCGGCAGGCCGGCGGTCACGGTCGTGCCACCCCGCCGCGTCATTCGCCAGGCGCTGTCCAGCGCCCGCACCGACCCGGCCATCTCGAACACATAGTCCGCCCCGCCATGGGTCAGGGCCCGAACCTGCTCCACCGCATCCGCATCGGCGGCATTCACCGTCTGCACCGCGCCCAGACTGCGGGCCAGGGCAAGCTTGTCCTCCGACAGATCGACCGCCACGACCGGCGACGCACCGCTGGCCAGAGCCCCCAGAACGCTGGCCAGGCCCACGCCGCCCAGGCCGACGACCACCGCTGACTGCCCGGCCCTCACCCCCGCCGTATTCACCACCGCCCCGACACCGGTCAGCACCGCACAGCCGAACAGGGCCGCCTGCTCAAACGGCAGGGCCGGGTCGATCTTCACCAGCGACCGGCGTGACACCACCGCATGCTCGGCGAAGGCGGAGCAACCCAGGTGATGATGGATACTCTCGGCCGGGATATCCGCCCGATCCATCGTATCCATGGCGGAGTGTCCATGGATGTGCAGCCGCCGTCCGCCACCCAGCAGCTCGCCCTTGCCGTTCGCGGCCGCCCCCGGTTCGCACAGGGCCGGGCGGCCCTCGGCGCAAGGGTTACAGTGGCCGCAGGAGGGCATGAAGACCATGACCACATGATCGCCGATGGCCAGGTCGGTCACGCCGTCGCCCAGGGCCTCGACCACCCCCGCCGCCTCGTGCCCCAGGGCCATGGGCAGGGGGCGAGGCCGGTCGCCGTTGATCACGCTGAGGTCCGAATGGCACAGGCCCGCGGCCTTGATGGCGACCAGCACCTCGTCCCGGCCCGGCGGGTCCAGGATCACCGTCTCGATGCTCAGCGGACGGCTGTCGGCGTAGGGGCGGGTCGCCCCGACGGTGCGAAGAATGGCGGCGCGGGTCATCATGTCGTGAACGCTAGGCGCTTGACGCCGCGTCCGCCAAGCCCGAGCGTTCAATTCAGGCGTGCGCAGACACGCTGGGGAACATTCCCATCAAACAAACCGCGCTCAAGCAGCGAGGCTCCGCGAGCCGAGCGTTAGCGCACCAAAATGGAGCGAAGCGTGACGGGTACCATCGAACGGACGAAACGCGGCGACTATCAGCGGTTCCAGGCCATATCCACCCGCTGGATGGACAATGACATCTACGGCCACGTCAACAATGTCGTCTATTATTCGTGGTTCGACACGGCGGTGAACCGTCTGCTGGTCGTCAACGGCCTGCTGGACATTCACGGCGGCAAGACCATCGGTCTGGTGGCCGAAACCGGTTGCCGGTACTTTTCGCCGACAGCCTTCCCGGACGAAATCCAGGCCGGAGTTCGCGTGGCCCATCTGGGCGACAGCTCGGTCCGCTACGAAATCGGCCTGTTCCGGAATAATGAGGAAGACGCTGCGGCCGTCGGCTATTTCGTTCACGTCTATGTTGACCGCGAGACCAAGCGGCCCGTGTCGGTCGACGCAAAGATGCGGGGCTTTCTGGAAGGAATGAAGATCTGAGGCCGCGGCCTCAGTCGTCCAACTGGCCCGTCAGGAACAGGATACCCACGGCCGTCAGGGCCCCCAGCGCAAAGGCCCCCAGGATCGACCCGGCCGCCACGGCGGCGGGGACGGTCACGGGACGGGCTTCGTACCATTCGACGATGTCGGGCCCGTGCTCGTTGAAATCGTCGTCGGCATAGAGCTTGGAATTGTAGATGACGTCTTCGGCGGTCATGTCGTTTCCCTTGGCCCCTGCTGATGCGGTCTCAACCGCCTTGTACGTGGATAATACCATCAAACCGTTACGGTTCCTGTATCGTGACAGGCTTCGCATCATCCGCTAGATGCGCGCAACCGGGCACCGCGTCGTGATCGGCGCGACACTGCCGCAAACAGACAGACTACCCGCGCTCAAGCAGCGAGCCTCCGCGAGGCGAGCGTTAGCGCCCCTAAAAAGAGACTCTTCATGGCCGGCCATTCCAAGTTCAAGAACATCATGCACCGCAAGGGCCGCGCCGATTCGGTACGCTCCAAGCTGTTCTCGAAACTGTCGCGCGACATCACCGTGGCGGCCAAGTCGGGCATGCCCGATCCGGCCCTGAACCCGCGCCTGCGCCTGGCCGTCAACAACGCCAAGGCCGAGAGCCTGCCCAAGGACGTGATCCAGCGCGCGATCAACAAGGCCTCGGGCGGCGACGTCGATACGATGGAGGAAATTCGCTACGAAGGTCGTGGCCCCGGTGGCGTCGGCATCATCGTCGAGGCCCTGACCGACAACCGCAACCGCGCCGCCTCCAACATCGGCACCGCCTTCAAGAAGAATGGCGGAGCCCTGGGCGAGATGAACTCCGTCGCCTTCATGTGGGACAAGGTCGGCAAGATTACCTATGCCGCCGAGGCCGGGTCCGAGGACGCCGTCATGGAGGCCGCCATCGAGGCCGGGGCCCAGGACGTCGAGAGCGACCTGGTGAAGCCCGACATCTACGAGGACGCGCCCGGCCACACCATCTGGACCGCCTTCGAGGACCTGAATGACGTGGCCGAAGCCATGTCCAAGATCCTGGGTGACCCCAAGTCCACCGCCATCGTCTGGAAGCCGCAGTCCGAGGTTCAGGTCACCGGCGAAGCCGTCGCCACCCTGATGAAGCTGCTCGACGCCCTGGACGCCGAGGACGACGTGCAGAACGTCTTCTCGAACGAGGACATCTCCGACGAGGACCTGGCGAAATACGCGGGCTGAGGCTTGCGAGTCGTTAGCGCGGAACCGGTGAGGGCGGCGGCGATTAACCGGCTTCAAGCCTTGCCGGAGCTGACCTTATGGATATCACCCAACTGATCCTCGACGACCACGCGGAGCAGCGGCGGCTGTTCGGCATCATCGAGCAGATCGATCCGAAGGATACCGATGCCCTCACGGCCGTGTGGGGGCGGCTGTCGGCGTTTCTGGATGTGCATGCCGAGGCCGAAGAGCGGTTCTTCTATCCGCAGCTGATGAAGATCGGCGAAGGGGCCAATGACGCCGAGGACGGCACGGTCGCGGGCGAGACCGAGGACGCCATCGAGGACCACAACAAACTGCGCGACGCGGTCAAGGCCGTCGAGGGCCACGAGGTCGGCTCGCCCGGCTGGTTCGAGGCGGTGGGTGCGGCCAATGTCGTCAATTCCAAGCATATGGGCGAGGAAGAACGTCAGGGTCTGACCGACTTCCGCCTGAATGCCGATCTGGAAATGCGGCATGACCTGGCCGTCAAGTTCGCCGCCTTCGAGGCCGAGCACATCACCGGGGTCAAGCCGGTGAACAAGGACCCGGACGCCTACGTCGACAAGCATGGCTGAGCCTGTTTGAAAGCCTGTCCCTCTTGCCTATGGCCGAAGGTCGGTCAGGATAGGCCATCAGGGCAATGTGCCGGGGGCCAGCGTTGACACACCACGACTATCAGCCGCTGAACGCTAGCAGCCCTGCAATCCCCGACCGCCGAACCGTCGTGACAGCCGCAGCCAGCGGCCTGGCTCTGCTCCTCGTCGCTACTGTCAGTGCCGTCTATCTGTCAGTGGCTTATCGCGAGGCCGCGCCCTACAGGGCCGAACAGGTTCGTGCGGCGCAGGAACGCCGGATCGCGGCCGATCTGGCTGCCGCAGAGCGCGAGCGGCAGCTGACAGCACCCGTGCCGGGCCAGACCGTCGATGTCTCCGTTCCCGACGTCGGTCGCGAACAGATCGGCCAGCCCTCCCGTGCGACGCCGGGCCCTGACCGTTCCTCGCGCTGGATGCCGCTCGAGTGGGTCGTCCCGCCCCGTTACAGCGTACGCCCGGATCAGCTTCGCGGCGACTTCGAGCGTGTGTCGTCGCGGCTGACCTGTGTTGCGGGCCCCGATGGGCGGCTGAGCCAATGCCGAGGTGTCGACACCCCGGCGGGTTCGGGCCTGTCAGCCCTTCTGGCCCCGCAGCTGGCTCAGGCCCGGGTGGTGCCCAGCCGCGTCGATGGCCAGGCCGTATCCACCACGATCAGCCTGACGGTGTCATTCGAGATTGAACGGCGCGAGGTGCCGCGTCCGGCCGCGCCGTCCGTCGAACTGCCGTCTTCACGAAACACACCCTTCCTGCCGAACAATGAGCCGTTGGCGTCAGAATCGATACTGCCGTCCATCATTCCCGAAATACCTCCGGCGACGGCGGTGCCGCCAGCGGACCCGGCGACACCGGCCAACTGATCGGAGCGCGATCATCGCTTTTGTTCCGCGCACGGAACCTCGCAATCACCCCTTCCGTTCGCTTCAAATGGACTGGACCGACCTGCCCGCCTTCACCCTGCCCCTGCTTGCTGCCGTCGTGGCGGGAGGGCTGATCGGGTTCGAGCGGGAATGGCGAGGCCGGGCGGCGGGCTTTCGCACCCACATCCTGGTCTGCCTGGGCTCGGCCCTGCTGATGGAGGCGGCGGTCATGCAGGGGATGTGGCGGTTCGCCCCCCTGCCTGGAACGGATATCGTCAGCGATCCGACCCGGATGGCGCACGGCGTCCTGACCGGCATCGGCTTCCTGTGCGCGGGCGTGATCTTTCGCAGCGGCTTTTCGATCCACGGCCTGACCACAGCGGCATCCCTGTGGGTGACGGCGGCGATCGGCCTGCTGTTCGGGGCGGGGCTGTACGGCCTGGGTACGGTAGGGACTTTGCTGACGGCGATTATCCTGATTGGCCTCAGACTTGTCAGCGGACGGCTGCCACAGACGGCAGTGGTCGATGCCCACGTCGCCTGGAGAAGAGAGACGCCGCAGGTCGAGGCGGCGGTCAATCAGGCCTTGGGAAATCTCAACCGCGTGGCCCGCTCGGACCACCACGAACTTCTGGACGATGGCCAGACCGTGCGCTGGGGCTTTCGCCTGACCAAGGCGACACCAGAAGCCATCCATGCCTTCGCCGAGCGGCTGAGAGCCATCGACGGGGTTACTGGCTACGATCTGGATCCCCGCGACGACTAGAACTGAGCCGCAGTCATTGTTCGCTAACCGTCTTTGCGGCATGAACGGAACGAATGACGAACGCGCTGATTCAGAATGGAACGCGAATCCTGGGCCTGGACCCCGGCCTGCGCCGCACCGGCTGGGGCGTGGTGGTGGCCGAGGGGTCGCGGCTGCGCTGGGTTGCGCACGGGGTGGTCGCCCCGCCCGAGACCGCGCCGTTCAGCGAGCGGCTGCTATTCCTCCTGGAAGCCGTGTCCGAAATCTGCGTCGCCCATGCCTGCGATGAAGCGGCGATCGAGGAGGTGTTCGTCAACGTGAACCCGTCCTCCACGCTGAAACTGGGGCACGCTCGCGCCGCGGTCATGCTGGCCCCTGCCCGCTGCGGCCTGTCGGTCGCGGAATATTCGCCCAATCTGATCAAGAAGGCCGTGGTCGGGGCGGGTCATGCCGACAAGAGCCAGATCGCCTTCATGATCAAGCGCCTGCTGCCTGCCGCCGGTGATGTGAAGGCCGACGCCGCCGACGCCCTGGCCGTCGCCATCACCCATGCCCAGTTGCGCAAGCGGGCCTTGCTCATTCCTCCCCCATCGGGGGTCGACGCCGGCGGGGCGGAGCCACGGCAAGGAGCGGACCATGCGAAGCATGGTGGAGGGGGCACACGGCAAACTGCGGCGCTTGGGGCCAACCCCCTCCACCGCTTCGCGGTCCCCCTCCCCCGTCGGGGGAGGATTGCGTCATGATCGGGCGCATCCGGGGCATGCTCGCCGAGGTGGAGCAGGATCACTGCCTGATCGACTGCGCCGGCGTCGGCTATGTCGTGGCGTGCGGAGCGCGCACCCTGCAGCGCCTGCCCGCTCCCGGCGACGAGGCGATTTTGCACATCGAACACGTCTGGAACGCCGAGAGCGGCCCGCGCCTGTACGGCTTCCTGACCCGCGACGAACGCCGCGCCTTCACCACCCTGACCGGCATCCAGGGCGTGGGGCCCAAGGCGGCCCTGTCGGTGCTGGACGTCCTGCCGCCCGGAGAGCTGGCCGGGGCCGTCGCGAGAGAAGACAAGGCGGCGGTGGCCCGTGCCAATGGCGTCGGCCCCAAACTGGCCCTGCGCATCGTCACCGAACTGAAGGGCAAGCCGCTGGGCGAGGTCAGCTTCACACCGAGCGCGCCGGGTATGCATGCCGAGGCAGTGGTTCCCGTGCCCAGCGTGACCGGCGAGGCGGTGTCCGCGCTGCTGGGTCTGGGCGTCGCCGAGATCAATGCCCGCCGCGCCGTCGATCAGGCCCTGATCCGGCTGGGTGAGGAGACCGAACTGTCCGCCGTCATCCGCGCGGCCTTGCAGGAGCTGGGCCGGTGACCGACGACCGCATCATCTCCCCCGAGTCCGCCCCCGGCGAGGCCTATGACCGCGCCTTGCGGCCCCAGACCCTGTCCGAGTTCGTCGGTCAGGAGCAGGCCAAGGGCAATTTGAAGGTCTTCATCGACGCCGCGCGCGGGCGTTCCGAGGCCCTGGACCACGTCCTGCTGTTCGGGCCTCCGGGCCTGGGCAAGACCACCCTGGCCCAGATTGTGGCGCGTGAACTGGGCGTCGGATTTCGCGCCACCTCTGGCCCCATCCTGGCCAAGGCGGGAGATCTGGCGGCGATCCTGACCAATCTGGAACCGCGCGACGTCCTGTTCATCGACGAGATCCACCGCCTGGCCCCGACGGTGGAGGAAATCCTCTATCCCGCCATGGAGGACCATGTGCTGGACCTGATCATCGGCGAAGGCCCGTCGGCGCGGTCGGTGCGGATCGACCTGGCCCCCTTCACCCTGGTGGGGGCGACGACGCGGGCTGGTTTGCTGGCCACGCCCCTGCGCGACCGCTTCGGCATCCCCCTGCGGCTGGAGTTCTACACGCCCGACGAGCTGGTCCGGGTCATCACCGGCGCGGCCCGCAAGATGGGAGCCCCCATCGACGAGGAAGGCGCGCGCGAGATTGCATCGCGTGCCCGCGGCACCCCGCGCGTGGCCGGACGGCTGCTGCGCCGCGTCCGCGACTTCGCCACGGCCGAGGGGGCGGCGGTCATCTCGAAACTGGTCGCCGCCCGCGCCCTGTCACGTCTGGAGATCGACGAGGTCGGACTGGACGCCAACGACCGCCGCTTCCTCAAGGCCCTGATCGAGAACTATGGCGGTGGCCCCGTCGGCATGGACACCCTGGCCGCCGCCATCGCAGAAGCCCGCGACGCCGTGGAGGATGTGATCGAGCCCTACCTGCTGCAGCAGGGCTTTATACAGCGCACCCCTCGCGGCCGCATGGCCTGCGCCAAGGCCTATGCCCATCTGGGCCTGACCGAACCGCCGGCACCACCGAAGGCGCCCGATCTGTTTGGTGGCAAGTAGGCCAAGAGACGGCTTCACCTTCAGGCCGAACCCCGGCATGCTTGGCCGCATGGTGCGTCGGGTCATCAGAACGGATCGACTGATCGTGGTGCTGGGCGTCGCGGTCGTCGTGCTGGGCGGACTGGCGGCCTGGCTGTTCGTGCAGAACGGCGCCCTGACCCCTCAGGAGCCGGATCGTCAGGCGAGGGCCCTGAGCCAGCTGCGCGAGCATCTGGGGCGCACGGCAGAGCTGCGTTACACCGAACAGGGGGCCGGTCTGGCCCTGTGCGGCTATGCCGGACGGCGCGGCGAGCCCGAGGTGGTGGCCTTTGTCTCCCGGCCCCAGCGCATCCTTCTGGACAACGACCCGCTGCCCAAGGAGTTCGCGGCCATGGTGCGCGCCGACTGCCCCGGCTTCATGGAACGCCGTCCCGCTCCCAGGCCGACGCCATGATCGACGCCCTCGCCGACATTCCTACCGCCGGGCGCTTCGAGGGCCGCGAGCATCGCCTGCCCGTCCGCGTCTATTACGAGGACACCGACTTCACCGGCCTGGTCTATCACGCCAACTATGTGCGGTATTTCGAGCGGGGCCGGTCCGACGCCCTGCGGATGATGGGCATCGGCCACGCCGAACTGCTGGACGGCGACCGGCCCCTGGCCTTCGTCGTGTCCAAGATGGGTCTGACGTTCCATAAGCCCGCTCGCATCGACGACGCCCTGATCGTGCGGACCCACTACGATGCTGTGAAGGGCCCCCGCCTGCTGATCAACCAGACCGTCACGCGCGGCGACGAGGTGCTGTGCAGGGCCGAGGTCGAGGTCGTCTGCATCCATATGGACGGTCGCCCGCGTCGTCCGACGCAAGCCCTGAAAGACAAGGTCGGCCCCTGGCTGGCCACCCCTCACGCCCTGACCGAACCGGAGACCTGACTTGGCCCAGACGACCCCCACCATGACCGAGCGCCAGGGCTGGACCATACTGATCACCATCGGCCTGCTGGTCGTGCTGCTGTTCGGCGGCGGCCTGGTCGGCTGTCCTTATTACAAGGTCTGGGAGCGCAAGATGGCCGGGCAGGCCGAGCTTCAGTATCAGCAGGGGGCCCGCCAGGCCCTGATCGCCCAGGCCGCCGCCGAGGACGAGGCGGCGATCAAGCGGGCGGAGGCGGCGACCCGCCGGGTGCGCGGCTGGGCCGACGCGGCCAAGCGCGGCTGTCAGGATCTGGGCCGCGCAAACGACGTGGCCTGCGAGGACCAGTTGCTGCGCGACGCCGCCACCTATTCTATCGCCAAGGAAGGCCATGAGGGCGTGATCATCAGCGTGGGTGCGCCCGTGTCGGTGGCGGTGCAGCCCAACGCCCCGTCCGCCGCGCGCTCCGAATGATCGGCCGCTCACGCAACCGTCAGAGACCGTCTGAGTGACGCGGGGGCAACACCCGGCTAGACCCGCGCCACACCGCCACACAACCGCCACCTCCATCCGGTGCACAGGGATGGAGCCCATGCACGAATCGCGACCGAGGACGCCTGAATGACCATCGCCGCCCACGCCACGTCCATGCTGAACCCGATCGAGATGTTCATGGCGGCCGATCTGGTCGTGAAGGCCGTCATGATCGGTCTGGTCGTGGCCTCGCTGTGGTCCTGGGCGGTCATCATCGACAAGGCGATCAAGTTCAGCGGGCTGAACAGCCGCGCCAGGGCCTTCGAGGCTGAGGTCGGATCGGGCCGGTCGCTGGAGGATATCGCGGCCCAGGCGGGCACCAATCCCGAGCACCCCCTGCCCCGCATGCTGGTCATCGCCCTGGCCGACTGGCGTGAGACACGGACGCGCGGTCCGCTGAACGAGCATCAGGGCAATCTGCTGGTCTCACGCATCGACCGCGCCGTGGACAGCCTCATCGCGCGGGAGAGCCAGCGTGTCGAAAACGGACTTGGCGTCCTGTCGGTCGTGGCGACGTCCTCGCCGTTCGTCGGCCTGTTCGGCACGGTCTGGGGCATCATGAATGCGTTCGGGGCCATCGCCGCCTCGGGCAACACCAATCTGGCCACCGTGGCCCCGGCGATTTCCGAGGCCCTGTTCGCCACGGCCCTGGGTTTGGCCGCCGCCATCCCGGCCTATATCGCCTACAACAAGTTCTCGATCGATGCGGGCAAGTTCACCGGCCGTCTGGAGAGCTTTGCCGACGATCTGCAGGCCGCCGTCGCGCGCCGCCTGAGCGGCCCGGCCCCCAGCGCGCCAGCCAGCCGTCCCTACGATGACACCGCCCGCCGGGAGTATTGAGCCATGGCCATGGGTGGAGCAGCAGGGGGCGGAGGTCGCGGACGCGGTCGACGCCGTGCCCGCAAACAGCCGCTGAGCGAGATCAACGTCACCCCCTTGGTGGACGTCATGCTGGTGCTGCTGATCATCTTCATGGTCTCGGCCCCGCTGCTGACCGTCGGCGTGCCGCTGGAACTGCCCAAGACCGAGGCCGGGGCCGTCGATGCCAGCGATGAGCCCGTGACCGTCTCGATCAAGGAGGACGGCGAAATCTTCGTCGGTGAGGGCGGCGTCAGCTGGGACGATCTGGTGCTGCGCGTGGCCCAGGAAGGCGGCGAGGGTGCCCGCGAACGCCCCGTCTTCGTCCGTGCCGACGGCCGCGCCCCCTATCAGGCCGTGGCCCGCGTCATGGCCCGCCTGTCGTCCGAAGGCTTTACCAAGCTGAACCTGATCACCGACACCGCCGCCTCGGGCGAGGGGAACTAGGGCGTCATGCAACGGCCCGCGCCCGCCCTGATCGCCTCGGTCCTGCTGCATGCGGGCGTGATCGGCATCGCCGTCCTGGCCAGCAGCCTGGGCTGGGTGAAGGCGCCTTTGCCGACCGTCACAGCCGTGCCGGTGTCGATCGTCTCGGACGTGGTGATCGAGGCCGGTCCTGCCGACAATCCCAGCGAGGAAGTGGTCACCGAGGACGCCACCACCGCCCCGGTCGAAGTGCCGCCGGAGCCCCTGCCGGTCGAACCTACGCCGCCCGCCCCGCGTCCGACGCCCACGCCGACCAGACCCGCGCCCACGCCACGTCCACAGCCCACACCGCCGCGCGCCCAGCCGACGCCGCGTCCTCCGGCCCAGCGCCCGGCGACCCCGCCCCGCAACCAGCCCGCGCTCGATCTGGACGCCCTGTCCGGCCCACCCCGCACAGCCACCGCGCCGGGCAATCGGCCCCGCACCGGTCAGCAAGGCCGAGGCACCGCACCGCAAGCGGTCGGCCGCGCCTCGCTGCAAGCTCTGGCGGCTCAGATCTACAACAACTGGGACCTGCCCTGCTCTCTCCCGGGTGGGCGCGACGCAACCATCCGCGTGCTGGTCACTCTCGACGAGAACGGGCGCATCGTAGGACCGGTCCGCGCCACCCACCCCAACCGTGCCATAGCCGATGGGGTCGAGCGCGCCATCCGCGCCACCGCCCCCTTCCGCATGCCCGACGGCTATGAGCAGCAGCAACTGCCCTTCTCCTTCCAGACGGCCAGCCTTTGTTGATGCGTGATGCGCGATGCGTTATCATCAGTCCATGCGCACGACCCTCTCCATTGATGATGACGTTCTGGACCATGCGCGCGCACGAGCCGAGCACGAGAACCGGCCCTTGGGCAGCGTGGTGTCGGACCTGATGCGGCGCGGCCTGAAAGAGGCCGAGGCCCGGCCCACGCATCGAAATGGCTTTCGGCTTCTGCCCTACCGCGACGGTCCGCCCGTAACGCTGGAAATGATCAACAAGCTCAGAGACGAGGAAGAGTGACCTATCTGCTCGACGTCAACGTCCTGCTGGCCATTCTCGACCCCGGCCATGTCGCGCATGACAGTGCCCAGACCTGGTTCCAGACGACGCAGCCCGACTGGGCCACGTGCCCGATCACCCAGAACGGAGCCTTGCGCATTCTAAGCGGATCAACCTACCGGTCTGCAGGGGGCGCTCCACGTTTCACCCCCGCCGAAGTGGTCGCCTCGCTGTCGCATATGGTGACGGTTCGGGGTCACGTCTTCTGGGCCGACGATCTCAGCCTGCTCGATTCCGATCTGGTGGATGCCTCCGCCATCACGTCCAGCCAGCAGGTCACCGACACCTATCTGCTGGCTCTCGCTGTCAGCAAGAACGCGAAACTGGCAACCTTCGATCGCAGACTTTCGCCGCGCGCCGTCAGAAATGGGGCACAGGCGCTCGTGCAACTGGGGGCCTGACTTGGTGATTGACCGAATGTCGCCTCAATGCACCCCAAGGTGCTTCCACAAGACTTGCCGGTTCACGCCGGCCATCAGACCCGGAGCTACGACATGATCCTGAAACACCTGATCTTCGGTACGGCTGCGGCAGCCTTGGTCATCGGTTCGGCAGCTGTGGCGCAGTCCCCGCAAACCCCGCCTCAGCAAGAAGACATCGTCGTGGACCAAGGCGTCCTGCGCCCGCTTCAGATCGCTGTCGTCAACTTCAACGGCCCGAATGGCTCCGACGTCGGCGGTGTGATCCGCGACGACCTGCGCCGCACCGGCTATTTCCAGCCTCTGGATCCGAACAGCTTCGTCGAGACCGGACTGACCCTGGCCAATGCGCCGAACTTTCCGCAGTGGACCTCCATCGGAGCACAGGCCGTGCTGTATGGCGCGGTGACGCCACGTCCCGATGGCCGCAACGACTTCGGCTTCCGCCTGTACGACCCCTATCGCCAGTGCCAGCTGGTCTCCTACCAGTTCACCGCCACGCCCGAGCAGTGGCGCCGGATCGGGCACAAGATCGCCGACCTGATCTATCAGCGCATGACCGGCGAGACCGGCCTGTTCGACAGCCGCGTGCTGTTCGTCTCAGAGAGCGGCACCCAGCTGAACCGCCTGTCGCGCCTGACCATTTCGGACCAGGACGGGTTCAATCCGCAGTATCTGACAGATGGTGCCGAGATCATCATGTCGCCGCGCTTCTCGCTGCATGATCCCAACGAGGTCACCTATGTGGCGCTCGGCAAGGATTACAGCCGCATCTATCTGCTCAACCTGACCACCGGCCGTCGCGAAAGCCTGGGCGAGTTCGACGGTCAGGTGCTGGCTCCGCGCTTTTCCAACGACGGGTCGAAGATGGCGTTCTCGATCATCCGGGGCGGCAACACCGACATCTATGTCATGGACCTGTCCAGCCGTCAGGTGCGTCGCCTGACCAGCGATCCGGGCATCGACACCTCGCCGACCTTCAATCCCGACGGCAGCCAGATTGCCTTCACCTCGGACAGGTCTGGCAGCGCACGCATCTATGTGATGCGGTCCGACGGCTCGGGCCAGCGGGCCATCGCGCGCGGCGGCGGCCTGTACACCGCACCGAACTGGAGCCCGCGCGGCGACCTGATCGCCTTCACCAAACAGGGCGGCGGCCGCTTCTCGACCGGCGTCATGAACGCCGACGGTTCGGGCGAGCGCATCCTCTCGTCCAGCTATTTCGAGGAAGGCCCCTCCTGGGCTCCCAACGGCCGCTACATCATGTTCGCGCGCCAGAGCCCGGGCGGCGACACCCGTCTGTGGACCGTGGACCTGTCGGGCCGGGTGATCTCTCAATCCGGCTATACCGGTCGCGGCAGCAGCCCGGCCTGGTCGCCCCTGCTGGACGAACAACCCACCAATCTGGGCGGACGGGCGGCAGACGCCTGCCCGGCCTGACAGACCAAATCGGGGCAACACGGGAGCCTTATCGTTCAAACCCGCGTTACCCCGGTTCCCCATGACACGAACCGGCCCTATTCGGTTCATACAGCCAAGCTAGGCCCCGGCCCCGAAGATCTAGGAGACGTCCCATGATGAAGACCTCGAAGCTGATGCGTATCGCTGCCGTCGGCGTGGCCGTGACCGCTATCGCCGCCTGCACCCCACGCCGCCCCGCCGATACAGGTGCCGGCAACGAAGTCCCGCCCGCCAACAACCCTGTCTATCCCGGTGCCGGCACCGGCAACGTGGACGGCGGCAACCTTGGCGTACCCGCCGCCGGTTCGGAGCAGGACTTCGTCGTCAACGTCGGCGACCGCATCTATTTCGACCTCGACAGCTATGACGTTCGCTCCGACGCCATGCCGCGCCTGGACGCCCAGGCCGCCTGGCTGCAGCGCTACCCGCAGGTGACCGTCCGCATCGAGGGCAATGCCGACGAACGCGGCACCGCCGAATACAATCTGGCCCTGGGTGCCCGCCGCGCAGAGTCGATCCGGACCTATCTGGTCCAGCGCGGCATCCCCGCCGGTCGCATCGACACCATCAGCTTCGGCAAGGAGCGCCCGATCGCCGCCGGCTCGACCGAGGACGCCTTCGCCCGCAACCGCAACGGCCACACGGCCATCGTCTCGGGCGCGATGCGCTGATCTGACGGTCACAACGAATCCTGGAAAGGCATCGGCTCCGGCCGGTGCCTTTTTTGTTGCGACCCGTTAACAGCGCCAGCCTTGCGGACGCCGCAAATCGGTGGGACGACAGGGACATGAAGCGCCCTGCCCTTTTCCGCCCCCGCAATGCCGTCCTGACCGTGCTCGGCCTGGTCCTGATCGCCGGGACGACGACGGTCGTAGCCCAGACAGCGCCCCTGCCGGCCGTCCAGTGGGATAATCGCCGGCTCGAGCAACTGGACCGCAACGTTCGGCGCCTGGAACGCGCCGTCACCCAGCGCAACGCTGCCGGTCAGCCGGTTCTGGTGGAGCCGGACCCCGAAGTGATCGCCCTGCAAGGTCAGGTCGGCATCATGGATCGCCGCCTGCGCGACCTCGAGGCCACCGTCCAGCGCGTCAATGGCGACCTGGAGCGGCTAAGCTTCCAGCTGGACGAGAGCCAGCGCGACAACGCCGCCATCGGTACCCGGCTGAGAGACGCCGAAACCCGCCTGCGCACGATGGAAACCGCCGCCCAGGCCGCCGCCGCCCAGCGCGAAGCTGAAGCCGAACAGGCCGCCGCCTCCCCCACCGGAGACGCTGCCAGCGATCTGGCCGCCGCCCGCACCCTGGTCACCGTCAACCGACAGGGCGGACTGGAAGCGCTGGAACGGGTCATAACCAACTGGCCCAACACGTCCGAAAGCCGCGAGGCCGAGTGGCGTATCGGCGACGCCGTCCGTGCCGCCGGAGACCAGGGTGCCGCCGTCTCGGCCTACGCCCGCGCCCTGCGAGGCTGGCCCACTGACGCCTGGGCCGGGGAAGTGACCCTGAAGCTGGCGCGTGGCCTGGCCGCCACCCAGCGCCCGGCCGAAGCCTGTGCAGCCCTGGGCGAGTTCACCCGCCGCTACAACGCCCGCGCCTCGGCGGACCTGCGCAGCGTCGCCGCCCGCGTGCGCTCCGACGCGGACTGCGCCTGATCTCGTCGGACGATGCGACCGTCGCCTTTGCCGGTGTCCTCGATCGCCTGAGCGCCAAGCTCATCACTCATGTCGATGCACCTGTCGCCCTGGGCCTTTCAGGCGGCAGTGACTCCCTGGCCCTACTGAAACTGGCGACCGACTGGGGCCGTCAGAGTGGTCGCCGCATCCTGGCCCTGACCATCGACCACGGTCTGAACCCCGACAGCCCTCGCTGGACGACCTTCGCCCGCGACGCCGCCCTCGCCGAGGGTGCAGACTGGCAGGGACTGAGCTGGGATGGCCCCAAGCCGAGCACAGGCCTGCCCGCCGCCGCCCGCCGCGCGCGCCACGCCCGGCTGGCCGAGGCCGCCCGCGCGGCCGGAGCCCGCGTCATCCTGCTGGGCCACACCGCAGACGATGTGGCCGAGGGCAACTGGATGCGGGCCGAGGGGTCGACCCTGGGTCGGGTGCGGGAATGGTCGCCCTCCCCCGTCTGGCCTGAGGGCCGCGGCCTGATGCTGTTGCGGCCAATGCTGGAGGTGCGACGCCAGGCCCTGCGGGATTGGCTGGCGGCGCAGGGCGCGGGCTGGACCGATGATCCGGGTAATGAGGATGTCAGATTCGCCAGGAGCCGCGCACGCAGATCCCTTCTCCCATTGGGAGAAGGTGGGGGGGCGGCAGCCCCCTCGGATGAGGGGTTACGGTACTTGACGACCTTGGCACCTGACGCCCTCACCCTTTCGCGCCAGAACGACAGCTTTGCTGCCGTGCGCTCAAGCCCTCTCCCACCGGGAGAGGGTCTCCTGACCCTGGACCGTACCATCTCTACGCCGACCCTCGCCGCAGCCTTCGTCTGCGCTGGGGGAGGCGAACGCATGCCCCGTGGCGACCGCCTGAACGCCCTCATCGCAAGACTGGCGACCGACGACACCTTCACCGCCACCCTCTGCGGCGCTCGACTTCACGCGACACCCGACCACATCTTCATCCACCGCGAAGCCGGGGAGTTCACCCGCCGCCCGCCGCCCGACATCACCCTGAACCCCGGCATCGAGGCCGTCTGGGACGGTCGCTGGGCCATCACGGTCTCCGAGCCCGGCTGGACCGTCACCGCCGCCGCCGGTCGCATGAGCGCGCTGTCGAAAGCCGATCGCGCCGTCCTGAACGCCCTGCCTGCCGCCGCACGCCCAACCCGGCCTGTACTGATCCGGAACGGTTCGGATGCCCCGGTTCTTGCAGGCACCATCGGTCAGGCGCGCTCCCTGGTCGAACAGAGACTGGCGCTGGCACTGGACGCAGTGACGCATGAGCGCCATCTGTCCTGAGCAAGACATGGCGCTGGGGCTAGGAAACGCCTATTTCGAGTGCTGACATCACAGGCTGACGGGGCGGCTTCGCGTCCCGAGGGATCGAGACGAGAATGAATCTGCGCAATTTCGCCATCTGGGGCGTGATCATCCTGGGCGCGCTGACGCTGTTCATGGCCTTCGGCGGCGGGGGCAACACCCCCATGCCCGGCCAGAAGGCCGCGCCACGTCCCGAGCCCATCACCTACACCCAGTTGGTCGGATACCGGAACGGCAACCAGATCGCCGGCATCGAGGTCAAGGGCGAGACCCTGACCGGTACGCTCAAGAACGGCACCAGCTTCACCACGACCACGACCCTGCCCAATGGCGACCTGATCGAGAGCATTCAGGCGACGGGTGCCCAGGTCGACATCAAGTCGACCCGCACCTCCATCTGGCTGAACGTCCTGATCGGCGCCCTGCCGATCCTGCTGATCATCGGCTTCTACTTCCTGATCATGCGTCAGATGCAGGGTGGAGCCAGAGGTGCCATGGGCTTCGGCAAGTCCAAGGCCAAGCTGCTGACCGAGCACAAGGGCCGCAAGACCTTCGAGGACGTCGCCGGCGTGGACGAAGCCAAGGAAGAACTGTCCGAGGTCGTCGACTTCCTGAAAGACCCCGGCAAGTTCCAGCGCCTGGGCGGCAAGATCCCCAAGGGTGCCCTGCTGGTCGGCCCTCCCGGTACCGGCAAGACCCTGCTGGCCCGCGCCGTGGCCGGTGAGGCGGGCGTGCCCTTCTTCTCCATCTCCGGTTCGGACTTCGTGGAGATGTTCGTCGGCGTCGGCGCCAGCCGCGTGCGCGACATGTTCGAACAGGCCAAGAAGAACGCCCCCTGCATCATCTTCATCGACGAGATCGACGCCGTCGGTCGTCACCGGGGCGCTGGCCTGGGTGGCGGCAATGACGAGCGCGAGCAGACGCTGAACCAGCTGCTGGTCGAGATGGACGGCTTCGAGGCCAATGAAGGCATCATCCTGATCGCGGCGACCAACCGTCCCGACGTGCTGGACCCGGCCCTGCTGCGTCCCGGCCGCTTCGACCGTCAGGTCGTGGTGCCCAATCCCGACGTCAACGGGCGCGAAAAGATCATCCGCGTGCACATGAAGGACGTGCCACTGGCGGCCGACGTCAACGTCAAGACGATCGCGCGCGGTACACCCGGCTTCTCCGGTGCCGATCTGGCTAATCTGGTCAACGAAGCCGCCCTGATGGCCGCGCGCAAGGATCGCCGCATGGTCACTCACCGCGATTTCGAGGACGCCAAGGACAAGGTCATGATGGGGGCCGAGCGCCGCTCCATGGCCATGAACGAGGAAGAAAAGCGCCTGACCGCCTATCACGAAGGCGGCCACGCCATCGTCGCCATGAACGTCAAGATGGCCGACCCCGTGCACAAGGCGACCATCGTCCCGCGCGGCCAGGCCCTGGGCATGGTCATGCAGTTGCCGGAAGGCGACCGCTACTCCATGAAATACCGCCAGATGGTCGATCGCATCGCCATCATGGCGGGTGGCCGCGTCGCCGAAGAGCTGATCTTCGGAAAGGACAACATCACCTCCGGTGCCTCATCCGACATCCAGCAGGCCACGAAACTGGCCCGCCGCATGGTGACCCAGTGGGGCTTCTCCGACGTGCTGGGCACAGTGGCCTATGGCGAGAACGAGCAGGAGGTCTTCCTGGGCCACTCGGTCGCCCGCAGCCAGAACGTCTCGGAAGAGACGGCCCGCATCATCGATGCCGAGGTCAAGAAGCTGGTCACCTCCGGCTGGAACGAGGCCCGCAAGATCCTCAAGACCAAGGCCGCCGATCTTGAGACCCTGGCTCAGGCGCTGCTGGAGTACGAAACCCTGTCCGGCCAGGAGATCAAGGACCTGATCGAAAAGGGTCAGGCCCCCAACCGCGATGAGTCGAACTTCCCCAACGCCGGCCCCTCAGTCTCCGTGCCCATCACCCCGGTGTCGGATGGCGTGACCGTCGAGGTCGAGCAGCCGACTGTTCACTAGGGCTCCATACAGCCACACAGACCAAGGCCTCCGGAGCGATCCGGAGGCCTTTTGTCTTGGGCCGGGTTGCCAGGCTCAAAACAAGCGACGCCTTGACTTGGCCGTATTGAGCGTCCATTTGCGCTGCGTCGCACAATAGCGATATCCGGTGCGCTCCAGCGCGTGTGGGTCTTCCGTCTATCGAAGACCTGACTGTAGCAGCGGCCGGCCCTCAAGATTCATTCGCTGCCCGGACACGCGGGGCGGCGCCCGACCACCCCGGCGGCTTCGATTTCGAGGCTCTATCGGGACTGGCGGTGCGCGGCCTTTTCGGCGTTGAGCCATGGCCGTTTGCGCGTCGCCACATACGCGAAAGAAACGGCTCCACATGAGCAACAAGACATTCGAATCCTTTGGTCTGAACCCGGCCCTGCTGCAGGCGCTGACCAGTGAAGGCTATACCATCCCCACGCCGATCCAGGCCCAGGCCATTCCGGACGTGATGGCCGGCAAGGACCTGCTGGGTATCGCCCAGACGGGTACCGGCAAAACGGCCGCCTTTGCCCTGCCGATCCTGCACCGTCTGGCCGCCAACCGCATCGCGCCGGTGCCGCGCACCACGCGCTGCCTGGTGCTGAGCCCCACGCGCGAACTGGCCACCCAGATCGGCGAGAGCTTCAAATCCTATGGCAAGCACCTAGGCTTCCGCGTCGCCGTCATCTTCGGCGGCGTTAAGTACGGCGGTCAGGAACGCGCCCTGAACCAGGGTCTGGACATTCTGGTGGCCGCGCCCGGTCGTCTGCTGGACCACCTGCAACAGCGCAATCTGGACCTGTCGCAGACCGAAATCTTCGTGCTGGACGAGGCCGACCAGATGCTGGACCTGGGCTTCATCAAGCCGATCCGCCAGATCGTGTCGCGCATCCCGGCCAAGCGCCAGAACCTGTTCTTCTCGGCCACCATGCCCAGCGAGATCGGCAAGCTGGCGGGTGAGCTGCTGAAGGATCCGGTCAAGGTCCAGGTGACGCCGCAAGCGACCACGGTCGAGCGCATCAACCAGTCGATCATCCATATCGAACAGGGCAAGAAGCGCGCCCTGCTGACCGAGATGTTCGCCGATCCCGGCTATACCCGCTGCCTGGTCTTCACCAAGACCAAGCACGGGGCCGACAAGGTCGCGGCCTATCTGGAGGCCGGCGGCGTCGAGGCCGGAGCCATCCACGGCAACAAGAGCCAGCCCCAGCGTGAACGCACCCTGGCCGCCTTCAAGGCCGGCAAGCTGCGCGTGCTGGTCGCCACCGACATCGCCGCCCGCGGCATCGACGTGGACGGCGTCTCGCACGTGCTGAACTTCGAGCTGCCGCATGTGCCGGAAGCCTATGTCCACCGCATCGGCCGGACGGCCCGTGCGGGCAAGGACGGCTCGGCCATCAGCTTCGTGGCCGGCGACGAGATGAAGCTGCTGCGCGACATCGAGAAAGTCACGCGCCAGAAGATCCCGGCCACCGACCGTCGCAACGACAAGTCGCTGGCCCTGCTGGACCAGTCGATCATGGCCTCGGGCGTCAAGTCCAAGGCCTCCATGCCCGACGACGGGCGCGGCGATCGCCAGCAGCAGCGCGGCCCGCGCAACCCGCGCCGCGACGGCGTCAAGCTGGAAGGCGGCGGACAACCGCACCGCGTCCGCAAGCCGGGTCCGGGCCGCGACGCCCGTCCGGTGCCGGAACGCGCCTTCGATCCGCTGGCGCGCGAGCGTCCGCGCAACAGCAACAACGACCCGCGCCACACCAGCGCGCCTGCCGCCGAGGGCAAGCCCGCCGGCGAGATCAAGCGCCGCCCCCGCAACCGCCGCCCCTCCAACGGCGGCAAGGGCTATGTCGCCAAGGGCTGATCGCCTTGAAGTGACCTGAAAAACAACGCCCGCCGAAGCGATCCGGCGGGCGTTGTCGTATTTGCGATCAGAAGCCAAGGTCAGGTCTCGCCCCATGGCGGACGGTGCTAATCGCTCGGCACCGCTTGAAGGTCACTGCTCAGGCGGCTCTTGAGATACTCACGCCATGCGGCGACTGATGCGGCGCGGTCAGCATTTGATGCTCCGTTGTAGATGAAACCGAAATGTTCGCCGGTGATCTGATTGAGCACCGCCGCCAAGGCATCGACCATTAGCTCCGGGCCGTAATGTCGGATTCCTTCGAACGCATCAGGCGAACGATTTTTGAGTGAAATGGCGGACCATGGGAGTTGCCGACGATCATCCATAAGAGCAATCAGTGTCGGCACGCCTTCGGAACCGATGGCGATCAGTTCGTCGAATAATCCTTGCTGTCGCTCCGCGCTGGCCCGCCCCCGAGGCAGCGAAGCAATCTGGTTCACAATCCGCCGGACATCCGACCGAAGGGGCGCGGCATCCGACTGGGCGAATGATGGCAAGGGGGCACAGTGCATCAACGCTGGCGAAGAAACGATCAGCACCGCAGTGGCCGCAATGATGTTCAGACGGCCCATCGGTTTCGCCCCTCATGAGTAACAGACCAAGTGGAGCACATCAGACCCTACCGATCCATGGCGATGCCCGCTTTCCACCCTCAACGGTCATTCAACACGTCCGCTCTCTGCCCCACTCCGCACACGAAAACGCCCGCCGGAGCGATCCGGCGGGCGTCGTCTTGTCCGGGGTGTGTGCTCGCCTAGAACGCCCAGCGCGTGCCCAGCGACCAAGCCAGGCCATAGCCCTCGGCGGTGCCGCGCAGGCTGGACAGGGTGGCGGCAGGGGTGCCTTCGTACAACGTGCGGTCGCTGAAGATGTCGCCGTCCTCGAAGGCGACATAGGTCAGGCCCAGGTCCATCGTCAGCCGGTCGGTCGCCTTGACGGAGAGACCGCCCGAGACCAGCCAGCGGTTGGAGTCCGGAATGCGCGCCGTACGCTCGGTATCGCGCGTCGGCGTCGGCGTGTAGCCCAAACCGCCCCGGAAGGTCAGGGTGTCGGTCGCGGCATAGTCGAAGCCGACCGCGCCGGTTGTGACGTCCCTGTAGTCCTGAACGATGGTCTGGCCACCGGTCGGATAGACCACTTCAATGGCGTCGAACTCGGACCAGCCGATGCGGTTGACCTGGGCGTTCAGGGTCAGTCTGTCCGTCGCGCGATAGCGCACCGAGGCGGCGATGAAGGACGGCGTGCTGAAACCGGCGGTGCCCGCCGTGTCGACATTGGCGCCCTCCAGCGGCCCGACCAGGCCGGAGATCAGGACGTCGCCGTCCAGCTCATGCTCGATGGACGAACGGTAGCTGAGCCCCAGGTCGAAGCGACCCAGATGCGCCTGCGCGCCCACGTTCCAGCCATAGGCGATGCCGTCGCCTTCCAGTGAGGAGAACCCGTCCGGCAGCGCGGGCGACAGATTGGGCAGGGCGGAGGTCAGCTTGGCCTTGGCATACTGGGCGTCGAAGCCCGCGCCGATGTCCAGCCAGTCCGTCACCTTCATCGCCCCCACCAGGCCGATGTTGGCCGAGCGCAGTTCGGACGTCAGGGCGTCATAGCGGGCGAAGGATTCGGGCTGGTATTTGGTGGTGAAGTTGTAGGGCGCGGCGATGGCCAGGCCGACGGCGAACCGGTCGCCGACGGGCGTGGCGATGGCGAAGTTGGGCACCAGGCCGCTCTCGATCGGGCTGTTGGCGTTGTTGCCCGCGACCGGCACCGTGATATCGCCGGGATAGGTCAAGGTCGATCCGGCATTGTTCACCTCCGAGCCCACGGCCACGGCATGGATTCCGGCGGTCACCTCGCGCCCGCTGCGGGCGATGGCGGCGGGGTTCCACCACAGCGACGACACGCCGGTATCGGCCGCCTCGCCCGAATAGGCCCGGCCGGCGGCGCGGGCGGACTGTTCCTGCAGATAATAGGCCTGGGCAGCGGCGGGCGATGCGGCGGCGACGGCAACGGCCGAAGCCGCGCCGGCCAGAAGAAGGCGGGACGTGTTCATGGGACTGACTTTCACAACGCGGCACCGATCGGATCGGCGGCGGGACTGGAACTGTGCCGGGGAGGCCCGCGTGGAATGGGCGACCGCGTCCCGGGCTGCAACGCCTGCGGGGTCGCCTCGCGCGAAGGTGATCGATGTTTAGTGGGTCACCGAACAGTGGAAGGCGAGTAGGGAGGTGCCTGGCCGCAAATGGCTTGTTTTGCGAGGCGAACGAAAAGACCGCTTCCGACCCTTCTCAGACATTCATCTTGGCGATTCGGCTGCGAAGCCCGGCAGTCCGGAGGATGAGAAACAACCCACCGATGGCACCCGAGGCATAGCTGGCCAGATGCGCATACGCTGCTGCCGAAAATGCGACGTGCTTGCTTTCCGGAATCACAGCGCCCCACATGCCTGGGACGGCGGCAACTTGAGACCCGACTAGTACAGCGCCGGACAATCCGGCCGCCAAGGCCACACCGCCACATACCAGCATCAACAAGATTATTGGTCGCCGCAGCATCCTCAGAGGGATCGTCGGAGCGCGACCAAACTGGGCAGCAAAGGCCAGTACGAGCCCCAGCGACAATCCGACCCACCAAGTTGCGATTATCCCCCATCCGATCGCCAGCAGAACTGGCGAGCTTGTCGGAAAAACGGGAGGATGAGCGATCGTAAAATACTCAACGCACAAGTGAGCAGTGATTTGATCGTGAAGGATGCCGTACGTGATGGCTGCACAAGTCGCGAACGCAACGATCTTTAGGACCTCAGACATCCGCCCCATGAACTATCTCCAATATCCGCCGTCATAGCTACAGGAGGAGGAGCCTGTCCGCTCCCCACTCAAAGGCGACAGAGGTCTGGTTTCCACCCATAGCGGACATTCAACACGGCCGCTCCTCGGCCCATCCCGCACTCACCAAAACGCCCGCCGGAGTGATCCGGCGGGCGTGGGTCGTTTCTGGTGTTTCGTCCCTGTAGATCAGGCCGCGGCGCTGGCCGGGGCGGCGTTTTCCGACGGGTCGCGCAGGACATAGCCCCGGCCCCAGACGGTCTCGATATAGTGTTTGCCGCCGGCGGCCGTCGCCAGCTTCTTGCGCAGCTTGCAGATGAAGACGTCGATGATCTTCAGCTCGGGCTCGTCCATGCCGCCGTACAGGTGGTTCAGGAACATTTCCTTGGTCAGGGTGGTGCCCTTGCGGAGGCTCAGCAGCTCCAGCATCTGGTATTCCTTGCCCGTCAGGTGGACGCGGTGACCGTGCACCTCGACCGTTTTGCCGTCCAGGTTCACGGCGATCTCGCCGGTGTGGATGATGGCCTGGGCGTGACCCTTGGAGCGACGGACCACGGCGTGGGTGCGCGCGATCAGCTCGTCCTTGTGGAAGGGCTTGGTCATGTAGTCGTCGGCACCGCCGCCGAAGGTCTTGACCTTGGTCTCGATCTCGGTCGAACCCGACAGGATCATGACGGGGGTGTTGACCTTGCCGACGCGCAGCTGGCGCAGGACTTCCAGGCCGTTCATGTCGGGCAGGTTGAGGTCCAGAAGGATCAGGTCGTAGTCATAGATCTTGCCCAGATCGATGCCTTCTTCCCCCAGGTCGGTCGTATAGACGTTAAAGCCTTCCGACTTCAGCATCAGCTCGATGCTTTGCGCGGTCGCGTGATCGTCTTCGATAAGCAGAACGCGCATTCAGGCCCCTCCAGGCTAAGCTCAACCGTATGAATATGGCCCCGCTTAACGGGTAACCTTGTTCCGACGTTAATCTATCAGAACCTTAAGAAAGGTTAACGCCGTCCCGATATGAGAATCAGTAGGCTGATTTGCGAATCGCCGTCGAGAGTCCGCGAGTCAATCCGGCGAAAATTCTTCGATCCACAGCCCCTCGGTCGCCTATCGGACGCCTACGACCGCAACTGACGTAGCAGGACTATATTCCTATTCTCACGACCGGCGCATGCAAACGACCGGGCGATCAGTGAGCGAGGGGTGTATCGATGGCGCAGACATATCGGGTTCAGGTGACGCAGGGCGACCGGATCAAGGCGGGGCTGGCGCTCCAGATGGTGGCGGCCACCACGGGCGTGCCGGTGGAGAGCATGACGGCCCGGGCACGGCTGTCGGGAGCGGCGTGCAAGGCACGGTGGCTGGCCATGTATCTGGCGCATGTGACCTACAGCTGGACACTGGATCATGTGGGGCATGCGTTCGGCATGAACCGCACGACGGCAGCGGCGGCCTGTCGCTGGGCAGAGGACGAGCGGGACAAGCCCAGGCTGGACGCCCTGATGGACCGGCTGGAGCGCAACCTGCGCGACGTGCTGGAGGCCCCGCGCTGCGAGCTGTCGGCATGAGCGATCTGGCCAAGGCGAGGCGGCTGCTGGCGCGGTCAGGCGCATGGGTGGATGCGACCGGTCAGACCTATGCGCTGCGGATCGGCACCACCCGCAGAGCGAGGGTGCTGCTGACGTTCGGCGAGGCGACGTTTCGGGAATTGATGACCCAGCCCGGCCTGCGCGTCCGGGGCGGCGGCGGCTGGATGCCCCGAACCGCGCGCGCCGGCGGCGATGCCACCTCCGAACCGGGCCGACCCGGCATGATCGACGGGGTGGCTCTGATCATGGACTCCGACGGTCGGTGGACCCCTCGCCGCGCCAATCTGGGCCAGTCGCCGATCGTCTGGCTGGCGAGGCGCAAGGACGAGAACGGCCAGGCCTGGCTGTCGCCCGCCCAGGTAGCAGCGGCAGGGCGGCTGGGGCTGGACGCAGAGGCCGCACTGCGCGGGCCGTCACTGACGATGCGCTGGGATGCCCTGCCCCGCTCCGGCGGTGGATCGGCGACACGGGCCGAGCCCGGAGATCAGTCCATGGCCGCGGGCCGCAGGGTCGAGGCGGCGCTGAGCGCCTGCGGCCCAGCCCGGGCGATGGTCGAAGCCATCTGCATTCGCGCCTCGTCCCTGCAACTGGCGGAGCAGGACCTGGGCCTGAGGCGTCGCAGTGGCAGGGCGTTGCTGATCCAGGGCCTGACCGACCTGGCTGTGCACTACCGGATCGGGTGATCAGGCCTGAGCCATCGCCGCCGCGCGTATCCGGCCCACCATATTGTTCAGCCCATTGGCCCGCTGGGGCGTCAGAGCCTGCGGCAGGCCCAGCCGGTCCAGGGCCGCACGGGCGTCGAAGGCCAGGATCTCGTCCGGCGTGCGGTCGGAATACAGACTGAGCAACAGGGCGATATTGCCCTTGGAGATGGCGCTGTCGCTGTCGGCGGTGAAGACCAGGCGGTCGCCGGTCGGATGCACGGCCAGCCAGACCTGGGCCGCACAGCCGGGCACCTTGTGCGCCTCGATGCGGTCCGCCTCGTCCAGCGGAGCCAGCCCCTTGCCCAGGTCGATGACGTATTCGATCCGCCCCTCCCAGTCGCCCAGCAGGTCGAACTCCTCGACCAGTTCGGCCAAGGTGTCGTCGATCAAGCGGCGGTCGGCGGTCGGCGTTGCGGTCATGTGGGCCAGATAGGCCGAGCGGGCGTTAACGACAACCGCCGCATCCATCCCCGGAAATCGTGACGCAGGGCGACGCAGCGACCTTGTGGCAGTCGCCTGTGGCGGGAACCGCCTTGGGACGACTCACCCCGTTCGCTAGTCTGACAGGACCGGAGATATCGTCCGGGCACGACATGACACCGACTTGACCCCACAGCCGCAGCCCGATCTCGCGCCGCTTCGCCCCCTCGCCGGTTCCGCCCGCGCAGAGGACGGCCCGGCGCTGGCCGCCTGGCATGCCGCGTGGGCCGTCGCGGCGGCTCTGCTGGCGCTGGGCGGGCGATGGCTGGGTGCCGTCGACGGGGCCATCTTCTACGGCATCGTGGCCATGGTGGTGCCCGGTCTGATCGGGGTTGGACTTCTGATCCGCAACACCCAGGCCGAACGCCTGCTCCTGCTGGCCGCCTGGGGACTGGCCGCTGTCATCGCGGCATCGTTTTCGGGTGGACTGAGCGGACCTCTGGCCGGTTTCGTCTTTCTGCCGCTCGCGGCGGGCCTGGCCATGGGCGGATCGCGAGCCGTTCAGATCGGGGCCATCGGCGTGGTGCTGGCGGTCCTGTCGGGGCTGTTCTCCACCCTGCTGGTCGATGTCGGGCCGCACCGGCCGGTGCTGGCGACTGTCGCGGCGCTGCTGACGGCGGGAGCGGCTATCCCGGCCGTTCGTCTGTCCTGGCGACAGGGCGAGCGTCGACTGACCCATGCCGAGGCGGAGGTGAGCCGGCTTGAAAGCCTGATGGCCGCGCAGGGCAGTCTGACGCTGGTGGTTTCACCCGATGGCGGGGTTCGGGCCGCCTATGGCCGTCCGCCTGTGGGCGTGTCGGTCGATCCCCTCTTCGCCGAGGGCCTGATCGCCGCAGTCCATGCGCCAGATCGCCCGGCCCTGCTGGCCGCCCTGTCCAGGGCCCTGTCCGGTCAGGACGCGGCCGTGCGGGTCGCACCGCGCGGAGCGCTGGATCGGCGGCTGCAACTTCACCTGCGCCGTCTGGACGAGGCCGACGGCCCGCGCATCGTCGTCCAGGCCTTCGACGCCACACCACAGTATGCTCACGAACTGGGACTGGAGGCCGCGCGGTTCGAGGCCGAGACGCGCGAGGCGGGCAAGACCCGCTTCCTGGCCAATATGAGCCACGAACTGCGCACGCCGCTGAATGCCGTTCTGGGCTTTGCCGACATGATGCGGCAGCGCATCTTTGGCCCCCTGCCAGGCCGCTATGGCGAATATGCAGACAACATCCACGAAGCCGGTGGGCATCTGCTGGACCTGATCAACGATGTGCTGGACGTCTCCAAGATCGAGGCCGAACGCTACACCCTGTCGCTGGAACGGTTCGATGCACGCGAGATCATTTCGGCCGCCGTGGCGCTGGTGCGGGTCACGGCTGACGAACGCGGCGTGACACTATCAGCCGTCCTGCCGTCCGAGCCGGTCGAGGTGTCCGCCGACAAGCGGGCGCTGAAACAGATTACGCTGAACCTGCTGTCCAATGCGGTGAAGTTCACGCCCGCAGGCGGGGCCGTGACGGTCACCAGCGAGGCGGTCGGGGCGTGGCTGGAGCTCGCCGTGGCCGACACCGGCGTCGGCATCGCACCGGAAGACGTCAAACGCCTGGGCCGTCCGTTCGAACAGGCCGGCGCGATCGAGCAGCGCCGTCAGGGCACCGGTCTGGGTCTGTCGCTGGTGCGGGCCCTGGCCGAACTGCACGGCGGCCAGATGAGCATCGACAGCACCCTGGGCGAGGGCACGGCCGTGACGGTGCGCATGCCGGTAGCCGTGCCCGCGCGGGCTCCGGTGCCGGAGGGCGGGGCGGAGATCATTCCGATGCCGCTGGCGAACGGCGGATCAGCCTAGAGGCTACCCATCGCCAGAAAGGCGCGCCCGGCGCTGAAATCACCGGCGGTGAACCGGGCCGTCGCCACGCTGCCGTCACGGAAGTGAAACTCGACCAGGAAGGGTTCGCGTGGATCCAGCGCCTCCAGCGCCAATGTCGTCCGGGCCGGAAACCGCCAGGCCTCGCCTGACCGGCGTTCGGCCGCCAGCAGGCCTTCGTCCGCTGGCGACACGCCCGTGGCCCACAGGCTGGTGCGGACCGAGGCGGGCGGCAGGGCGTCATTCAACAGCCACGGGCGCGGCAGCAGGGAGGCGTCCCGCATGACCACCCGCGCTGCCACAGGACGCGGCTTGCCGGGAAAGGATACGACGGCGCTGAGCACGGGGTCGCCACCGCCGAAGCCGAACTGAACCGGGGCCGCCCCGCTGGCCGAGGCCTGCATCAGACGCCAGGTAGGGCTGGAATAGGCCGCGCGATTGGCGGACCAGCCCTCGAAATCCATGCGCGGCATGCGCGACCAGCCGGCAAAGGCATTGTCGACGCGAGCTTGAACAGTCTTCAGATCAGTGTCGCCGCATGACACAGCTGCCGCCCGTGATCGGGCACGGGCCGCCGTGGCCCTGAGGTCCGTCTGCGCCGCGCCCGATCGCAGGGCCGCGCCGCGCGCCTGATAGGCAGCGGCGGTCAGGGCGGCGTTGACGCGAGGCTGGAACAGGTCGCAGCGGGCGTCGGCGGCCAGCACAAAGCTGCGCTCATAGTAGGTTTGCGCCGGATCGGCCGAGGCCGGGACGGCCACGGCCAGCATGCCGCCCGCCACCACGGCGGTCAGGGCCGCGCGTGCTGGATGCCCGTCGCGCTTCGTCTTTTCGGCATTCTGCCCTATCGTCATGACGCGACCCTTAGACGCCCATGCGTTCCGGTCCGGTTTCCGAGCAGGGTGAACGAATTGCTTCTTTCCAGCGATCTGTGGGTGTCCGCCCTCATACGCCGCGCCGAGCTGGCCGGGTCGTTCGCTACCGTCGCGCGCAAGGGCGATGCCCGCGCCGGTACCGTCATCGTCAAGGCCTTCGACACCTCCACCCGCCGCGCCCGTCTTTATAGTGAAGCCTTCGGTCCCGATGGCGAGCGCCTGTGGATGCAGCCCGTCGAGAGCGAGTTCGAGAGCGAGCTGGACGCCTATATTCAGCGCCAGATCGGTTACGACCCCGACGTCTGGGTGGTCGAGATCGAGGACCGCGAGGGGCGGCACTTCATTACCGAGAAGGTGGCTGGCGAGCGTAGCTAACCAATCCTGAGCCGTGCGCTCGGTTGGTGCGAAATCCTTAACCCAGTTCGCAAACGGAACCGCAAGTGCATCGCGGTAGTGTCACTTCCAACGGGCCAGAAAGGTCCGGCCTGTGGTGGTGTGTTCCGATGCTGTTTCTTCTGAACGACGTGGTGTTCGACCTGGACGCGGCCTGCCCGGTCACGCCCGGCGACGCGCGCCGTTTCGAAACGCTGGGCCTGGACTATGTGCTGGAGCTGGGCTGCGAGCTGTTCGCCGAGGACCCCTTGCTGCATCTGAACGACCCGCAGCGCGCCCGTCGTCTGGCCTGGCTGATCCACGACCGCAGCCCGGAAGTGAATGCCGCCCTGTTCGCCGCGCCCGAGGCCGGTTGCGACCCCGACCTGGTCGAGCCACGCTTCTGCGCCCTGCCCGACGTCGTTCTGGGCCAGCTCCAGCGCAAGAATGCGCGCGGCAAGCTGGACGCCGTCGCCGCCGACCGCGCCGTCTGGAACCGCCTGGCGGCCTGATCAATCCTGGCGCCGAATGTGGCGATGAGGTGGGTTGAACCTTGATCGCTCAGGTGCCTATTCTGACGCAACTTAGGCGCGTCAGGGGACCATCACATTGTCTATCAAGTCTCTCGGGATTGGCATCCTGGCTGCTGTAGCCGTCTTTCTTGGTCTGGCGAGCTCTGCGCATGCCGAATGGCTAAAAGCAGAGACGAAACACTTCATCATTTACGGCAACACCAGCGAAAGAGAGATGCGCGCTTACGCTGAGAAGGTCGAACGCTTCGATAGCTTCCTGCGAACCTACTATCCGGCCCAGTCAGAGTACGAGATCCCCAGGCTGGAGATTTATCTGGCAAACGGTCGCCGCGACATGCTTCGGGCTGAGCCTCGCATTGGTCCATCGGTCGGAGGGTTCTATTCGCCGAACTCAGGCAGGATCCACGCCGTTGTGAACACCGAGAGCAGCAGGGGCGACCTCACTCTGTTTCACGAATATGGCCACCATTTCATGTATCAGATGATGACCAACGCCTATCCCTCATGGTTCGTGGAAGGGTTTGCCGAATACTATTCGACAGCGGATGTCCGACCGGACCGGATCCAGTTCGGTCGACATGACGAAGGACGGATGACCTACTTCGTGCAGCTTCCAGCCAACAGCTGGGCCCCGATGGCTGATGTCTTGAAATGGAGAATCTCTGACTCGGGTCGTTACCGGGCCGGTGATTATTATGCCCAGGCTTGGGGGCTGACCCATTATTTCATGAGCACGCCCGAACGCACCCGCATGCTGGGCCTTTATCTGGCGGCTGTTACGCAAGGCGAGGACTCGGTTCAAGCCATGGAGCGTGTCACCGGTCGAAGCGCAGCGCAGCTACAGAATGACATGCGCCTTTACCTCTCTGGGGCCATTCAGGTCCACATTCCGCAAGTTCAGTTTCCTACTCCTGAAGTGAAAGTCTCACGTCTTTCTTCTGAACAAGCCGAGCTTCTGTGGCTTGACCTCAGGCTGGACCGTGAACCAGTCAAGGTGGAAGTGTCAGATCCGCCCGAGGATGAAACCGACCGGGCACGCCAGCGCCGGGAAACGCTGATCAGGGAAAACGCTGAGGATCGGGCCGAGCTTATCCGGGCTGCGCTCGCCGCACACAACGGGAACGGCAACGAGCTTTTGCGTCTTCGCGTCGTCGCAAGGGGGCACAGGCTTGCCGGTAACTCCCGCGCTGGATTCCAGGTTCTGGAACCACATCTGACGCGCGATCAAACGGATCCCGATCTCCTCCGCTTGGCGGCGGAACTGCTTATGGATGAAACGGGGCCGGACACGGAAACATCCGAGGCCACAGGCAATCGACGTGAGGCGGTCGCTTACCTCGCGCGCTCTCTTGACGCAGACCCCCTGAATTTCCTCACCTACCGCGCGCTCAACGAAGCGCGTCGGGGGGAACCCGGCTACCCCAACGACAATGACCTCTCCACCCTGGACGTCGCCCTCAAGCTGGCTCCCCAATCCTTCGACATACGTATGAGGCTGGCGCGAGCCTATATGTCGCGCGACATGAACGCCGAAGCGATCGTGGTTCTGCGCCCGGTTGCGAACAGTCCCCACGGAGGATCCTGGTCGCGGCGAGCCAAGGCCCTTGTGGCTACGGCACAATCTGCCCTCGGCCAGTCCGTTGATCCCATCGTCCAGGCACCGGAAGATACGGCAGAGACAGAGGTTTCAGCAGACTGACGCTGCTGGACATCCGCTAGATCAACACGTGCAAAACGCACGTGTCCGGCGGCCAGGTCACATGATCATGTTGAAGACGACGTGCACAATCATCGCTGCAGCGATGATCACGCCGAACCCGGCCATCAGGCAGATCGCCGGATGGGGGCCGTCGCGGTGGGCTTGAGGGGGTTTGTGGTCGTCAATCAGGGCCATGTCCGTTCCTTCGTTTCCAAAGGCGGTGCCCGATTGCGTGACCGGGACGTCTCGCCTGCGATCACAATGAACCCGATAACCCTGTCTTGCCAAGGGGTATTCGCTTTCACTGACAGACCGGGCCTGCGTCCGCGCATCGGGTGACTTTTGAGGCGGTCCGCGCTAGGTCGCGCGGCTCAAGGAAACTCCATGTCGAAACTGACCATCGAACAGGAGGCCCTGCGTCGCAGGACCTTCGCCATCATCGCCCACCCGGACGCCGGCAAGACCACCCTGACCGAGCATATCCTGCTGGCGGGCGGAGCCATTCGCGCGGCCGGGGCCGTGCGGGCGCGCGGCGAGAACCGGCGCACCCAGTCCGACTGGATGAAGATAGAGAAGGAGCGCGGCATCTCGGTCAGCGCCTCGGTCATGACGTTCGAGCACACGACATCCGACGGCGTGGCCAAGATGTTCAACCTGCTGGACACCCCGGGGCACGAGGACTTTTCCGAAGACACCTATCGCACCCTCACGGCCGCCGACTGCGCCATCATGGTGCTGGACGCCGCCAAGGGGATCGAGCCGCAGACGCTGAAACTGTTCGAGGTCTGCCGTCTTCGGGATATCCCGATCATTACCTTCATCAACAAGCTGGACCGCGAGGCTCAGGACCCGATGGCCCTGCTGGACGAGATCGCGTCCAAGCTGCAGCTCGACCCTGCCCCGATCTGGTGGCCGGCCCAGAGCGGCAACCGCCTGCGCGGCATGGTCGAGATGGGCACAGGCACCTTCCAGCCCTATGCCCGCAAGATTCCCGGCGCGACCGAGGATGCCGGCCATCCCGAGGCCCTGCCCCTGGCCGAGGCCGAACGCTATTTCGAGCCGGGCGAGCATCAGGAGCTGATGGACGCGGCCGAACTGGTGACCGGCGGCTATCCGGCCTTCGACCGTCAGGCGTTTCTGGAAGGGCATATGACGCCCGTGCTGTGGGGCTCGGCCCTGCGCCATTTCGGCATTGACGAGCTGCTGGCCGCCATCGGCGAATGGGCCCCGCCGCCCAAGGTCATGAAGGCCCAGAAGGCCGCCCCGCCCGAGACGCGCAATGCCCCCGAGCCCGTCGATCTGACAGTCGATCCGGGCAGCAACGAGGTCACCGGCTTCGTCTTCAAGGTCCAGGCCAACATGGACCCCAACCACCGCGACCGCATCGCCATGTTCCGCATGGCCAGTGGCTCCTTCAAGCGCGGCATGAAGCTGAAGGTCCAGAACACCGGCAAACAGCTGAGCGTGAACGCGCCCATCATGTTCTTCGCCAGCGACCGCGAACTGGCCGAGGACGCCTTTGCCGGCGACGTCATCGGCATTCCCAACCACGGTGTCCTGCGCGTCGGCGACAGCCTGTCCGAAAGCGGCATGATCCGGTTCGCGGGCCTGCCGAACTTCGCGCCCGAGATCCTGCAGCGCGTCCGGGTCAAGGATCCGCTCAAGGCCAAGCACCTGAAGAAGGCACTGGACGGCCTGGCCGAGGAAGGCGTCACCCAGCTATTCCGGCCCGAACTGGGCAGCGACTTCATCGTCGGGGCCGTCGGCCAGCTTCAGTTCGAGGTCATGGCCGACCGTCTGGGCGAGGAATACGGGCTGGAAGTCATCTTCGAGCCGAGCCCTTACGCCGAGGCCCGCTGGGTTGGCGGCACCAAGGCCGACGTCGAGGATTTCGCCGGCAAATATCGCGGCCAGATGGCCACCGACATCGACAACGACCCCGTCTTCCTGGCCAAGTCGAGCTGGGAAACCGGCTATGTCGGCGAACGCTTCCCGAACGTGGCTTTCACGCGCACGAAGGAACGGGGGTAGCGAACAGCCGGGCTGGACTGTTCGTCGCATTTCGAGGCTAGATGACCCTCCATCACGGAGGTTGCCTTGATTTCGACCGCGCGCTTCATCGCCCTCGTTCTGGCCCTGCTGACGCTCGCCCCCTCTGCGGCATGGGCCGATTGGCGCAAGGCGGAGAGCGAGCATTTCGTCGTCTACAGCGACGGGTCCGAACGCTCGCTGCGGGACTACACCGCCAAGCTGGAGCGCTTTCACAGTCTGCTGCGGGCGCGGCTGGGGGGACCAGCCGTCAACGATCTTCGAAAGCTGCCTGTCTACCTTGTCGGAGACGCCCGGGCGCTGCGCATTGCCCAGCCGCAACTGCCGAACGGCATCGACGGCTATTACATGGCCAGCGAGAACGACATCTTCGCCATTCTGGTGCGTGGCCAGAGCGATGATCTTCTGCTGCACGAATATACTCACCACTTCATGGCCAATGCGGGCCAGGGCCGGCTGCCGGGCTGGTTCAGCGAGGGGATAGCCGAATACTATTCGACAGCGACCGTCAGTGACCGCGGGGCCGCAGCCTTCGGCATGCCCAATGCCGGTCGTCAGCAACGGCTGCAGCAGGGCCGTTGGCTCCCGATGGATCAACTGCTGCGCGCCAAGGGCTCGTTCGACATCGACACCGAGGCCGGGCGCAACATGTACTATGCGCAGTCCTGGGCCCTGACGCATTGGGTCCTGGCCGATCAGGGGCGGGCCCGGGCGCTGAACGGCTATCTGAACGCGGTGGCGAATGGGCAGGATCCGGTCGAGGCTTGGCAGGCGAGCTTCGGCTTTCCTCTGGCGGCGCTCGAGGGACAGCTGAAAACCTATGTTCGCGGTCGACTGTACTTTTCCGAGATGGAAATCCCGCCGATCACCCCGCAGATCACGGTGTCCACCCTGCCGCCGTCGTGGAACAGCGTGATTCTGCCCCTGATCAACGCGCGCAGCCCGCGGCCGGAAGAGACCGACGGCCCCGCCCTGCTGGCCACCAGTCGGGCCAATGCAGCCCGGTTCCCCGATGATGCGCTGGCCCTGGTCGCCCTAGGCCGCGCCGAACGTCGGTGGGGGGACGCAGCGGCGGCCGAGACGGCCTTGACGCGCGCGCTGGAGCTGGAACCCGCACAGGTCGAAGGCCTGCTGCTGCTGGCGGACATCGTCGAGGAGCGGGCCGATGTGGCGGCGGACGAGGCCGAGGGCGACCGTGAAAGGAGCCGCGCTCTGGACCTGCTGACCCGGGCACGAGAGGCGGGCCCCAAGGATTACCGTGTCTATGCCGCGCTCGCACGGCTGCGGCGCATGGCGTCAGACTATCCGACGCAGGACGATCTGATGACCTGGGCCATGGCGGTTCGGTATGCGCCCCAGGTGATGTCGATCCGGGGAGATGCCGCCATCGCCATGCTGGAGGATGAACGTTACGACGAAGCCGTGGCGCTCCTGACACCCATCGTCAACGATCCGCATGGCGGACCGGGCGTGCAACAGGCGAGGCAGCTTTTGGGCCAGATCGCATTGAGACGCGGACAGGCCGAAGATGAGTGAGGCCGTGGCCAGCTCCAATCCGTTTTCGACAGTCGGGCGGCAGTCGCCTATGCTTGTGAGCGGCGCTCACAAGTGGTCAACGGAGTTCTCATGTTCGCGCTGATTGCGACGACTTTACTGTTTTCAGTCGATCAAAACCCGCCGACCTCGCGCCCGCCTGCCCTCGGTTATACGGAAGCCCTGCGTTGTTCGGGGTTGGCCCAGGCGGCATCGGAGCTTGAAGGGGGCGAGAGCGGCGAGGGCCGTGCCCTCTATGATGCAGCCCTGTACTGGTCGCTGACCACCATTCAGGCCGGCCAGGCCGCAGGACGTGCTACAGCCGCGGTGGAAGCGGACATGACCCGCGCCCGCATTCAGGCGGTGCGCCAGTTGACAGCCCGGGACGAAGCGGCGCGGACCGCCCTGCAGACCTGCCGCGCGCGCACGCCGAACCTGGGCTGAGACCGCTCAAGGCCCGCGCAGCCTGTGTCATTCCCACGGTCAAGCCGAACCGGCTCGGTGGCGCTGCGTTTGCGTAGGAAGCCACCGGGGCGCATCCTTCGTCCCGAAGCGGGATAACGGAGTCGCCACGGCCATGTTCGAGTTCGGTCGAGACCTGCGCAAGCTGTTCGAAAAGGCGCGCGAGAGCGACGATCTGGGCTGGCTGGAGCTGATCGGCGCGGACCTGCTGGAGGCCGAGGCGAAGCGTGAGACCACGGACGCCGGACGGGTGTCCTGCGCCCGGCCTTTCGAAGCCTGGATGCGGGCGTCCTTCATGTGGCGCGAACATGCGCGGCGGACGGGATCGGCGGCGTCCCTGGAACGCGCAGCGTCTTGCGCGAGTGACGCGGCCCGGCATGCGCGGACATCGGACCAGACGGTGGCGGCGGGCCTTGAAGCGGGCGAGATCCACCTGGCGCGGTTCGACCTGTTCGGCGGGCCTGAGCGGCTGAACGCGGCCCTGATGGATATTCAGGGTCTGAGCCCCGAGAAAGCATCGACGCGCGCCTGGGCCGGGGCCCTGGGCGCTCGCCTGACCGCACGCCGGGCTGACCTGGTGCAGACAACCGAAGAGGCCGATCACGCCCTGGCGCTGCTGGACACTGCGCGGCGCGACCACCGCCACCTGTCCACCACCGTCGCGGAAGACCTGACGCTGGATTGGGCCGGCCTGGCCCTGCGTCGGGGTGTCGAACGGCGGGACGTCGCCCTGCTGGACCGGGTCGGACAGGACTTGCGAGCGCTGGTAGAGACCGCGTCCCCGGAGTACCGGCCTGTGACGCGGGCCCGCGCCCTCTGCCTGGCCGCCGTCGGGCTGAAGGCGCTGGCGAACTTGGCTAACGATATCGAGGCAGAGGCTCAGGGGCAGGCCCTGTTCGACGCCGCCGCCGACCAGTTCACGCCGGACCACAGTCCGCTGGACTGGGTCGCGGTGCAGTTGGCGCAGGGTGCCACACAGACGCCCCTGATGGTTCTGGCCCAGGCCGAGACCATGACGCGTGAGCCGGGCTTGATCATGGGGGCCATGGCCCGCGAGCGACGCATGGCCGCCGAGGCCGCTCTGGCCGAGGCCATGGGCGACGTGAAGGCCATCCAGGGACTGGAGACGATCGTTCGCCGCCGTCTGGCCAAGCCCGTCAGTCGCCCCCCGCTGGATTGGGCCGCCGACCAGATGGGCATGGCGCATCTGATGCTGTCGCGGGCGCGTCTGACTGGATCTCGGCCCCACGCGGTCGGCATGATGCTGGCAGAGGCGGCGACAACCGCGCGCGAATGGGGAGCCCTGGCTCTGGCCGAACAGGCCGAGCGGATCGCCTTCAGGATGGCGCGGGCCTAGCCGCCCACAGCAACAAATCCGCCATTCAGGAAGCCCGGCTTTCCATAGCAGAAGGGCGTGCCGTCCTCGGCCATGACCCGGCCGCCTGCGGCCTCCAGAACCGCCTGCCCCGCCGCCGTGTCCCATTCCGAGGTCGGGCCGGTGCGCGGATAGGCGTCGAACCGCCCCTCGGCGATCAGACAGAACTTCAGCGATGAATCCGTGCCCTGCCATTCGGTGCAGCCGTGGCGCGAGGCCAGGCGTTTGGCCTCCACATCGGTCATGCTGTGGCTCATCACGGCCATGGGTGCGGCCGGACGGTCGCGCACCTTGATGACCTGCCAGCCCTCGCCGAAGCGACGCCGGAAAGCCCCGCCGTCCGGATGCGAGCCGCTGCGCCAGGTGGTCGAAGTCGCGGGCGCGGTGACGACGCCGGCCACGACCGTATCCTTGTGCACCAGCGCAATGTTGACGGTGAAGCTCTCTTTGCCCGCCACAAAGCCGCGCGTGCCGTCCAGCGGATCGATCAGCCAGAACCAGTCACCCGTGATCGCGGGCGCGCCGCCGTCGGCCACCGCCTCCTCGGCCACAGCCTGCACGTCCGGATACAGAGCCGCCAGTCGTGACAGGATCAGGGCTTCGGCCTGCTGGTCTGCCAGGGTGACTGGACTGTCGTCGGCCTTGGTCATCGCCACCGTTCCAGCGCGCCAGAAAGGCAGAATGACCTGCGCCGCGTCCTCGGCGATGTCGGCCAGGGCCTCGGTCAAGGCTCCCGATGCGAGGTCGGCTTTCAGGTTGGCAAACAGGCGATCAGTCATTCGCGCTGCGATAGAGCATCCGCACGGTTTCATGAACCGGCAAATCAGGTCAGCGTCGTCGCATCCTCATAAATGACTGTCTCTAGGCCCGATGACCGATACCGACACGCTCTCCACGACGCGCCTGCATGATGCCCCCGCCCCCCGGATGCCCGATGGCCAGGACCTGGCCGCTCTGATCGCGGGCAAGCTGTGCCACGACTTCATCAGTCCGGCGGGCGCGATCTCGTCCGGGCTGGATTTGCTGAAGGACCCCTCGGCCCAGGACATGCGTGACGATGCCATGGGCCTGATCGAGGCCAGCGCGGCCAAGATGATCGCCCTGGTGGCTTTCGCCCGTGTCGCCTTCGGGGCGGCTACGACGGCCGAGAAATTCTCGGGCGGCGAATTGGGCGGCATCGTCGATGCCCTGACCGGCGGAGGTCGGGCCAGCCTGGTGTGGAAGGTGGAGGATCAGTCGTGGTCGAAGGCGCAGTCGCGGGCGCTGGTCAACATGGCCTACCTGACCATGGCGGCCCTTCCGTCCGGTGGCATCGCCACGGTGTCCAGCCGGGTAGAGAACGACCTGATCGTGTTCGAAGGCCTGGCGGAAGGCACCCGCGCACGACTGAAGCCCGAAGCGGTGACAGGGCTGGCGGGTCAGCCCTTGGCCGAGGGGCTGCAAGGGCAATGGATCCAGCCCTACTGGCTCTGGTTGACGGCGAATGATGCGGGCGGCGACCTGTCCGTTCAGGCCGAAGAGGGCCGGGTTATCCTCACCGTTCGCATGCCACGGTGATATCTTAACGCGCCTTGCCAAGGTTCCGTTAACCGGCACAGCCGATGATCGGGATGTTCACACACGCGGACGTTGTGGACGCTTTGCGGATTGGAGTTCTCTTGACCCCCAGAACCTGTCTGATCGTCGACGACAGCCGCATCATCCGCAAGGTGGCGCGCCGTATCGTCGAGGGACTGGGCTTCGAGGTCGACGAGGCCGGCGACGGCGCTGAGGCCCTGATCTTCTGTTCCTCCTCCATGCCCGAGGTCATCCTGCTGGACTGGTCGATGCCGGTAATGGACGGCATGGCCTTCCTGCGGCGGTTGCGCGTCCTGCCGGGCGGGGCAGGCCCCAAGGTCCTGTTCTGCACCATCGAGACCCGCGCCGAACGGATCGCCGAGGCGCTGGCAGCGGGCGCAGACGACTATGTGATGAAGCCGTTCGACGGTGATATCCTGACGTCCAAATTCGCCGAAGTGGGAGCCGCCTGACCTGATGTCTCCGGACGATTTCGATCGCCTGCAAGCCCTGATGTCCTCGCGTGCGGGGATGCGGCTGACGCGCGACCGGATGAAGCTTGTCGAGCATCGGCTAGGGCCCGTGGCGCGGGCGCAGTCGTTCGAGAGCGTCGAGGTCATGCTGGCGGCCCTGTGGGCCAAGCCTGTCGCATCGCTGGGCTGGGCCGTCATCGAGGCTCTGCTGACGCCCGAGACCTGGTTCCGGCGCGATCGCTCGTCTTTCGACACCTTCGCCAGCGAGCTGTTGCCGGCTCTGTCAGCCGCGCGAGGCGGTGATCCGGTCACCGTCTGGGCCGCCGGCTGTTCAACGGGTCAGGAGGCCTGGTCCCTGGCCATGCCGGCACTCGAACAGGGACTGGCCATCGAGGTCACCGGCACCGACCTGTCGCGCCGCGCACTCGAAAAGGCGAAATCCGGCACCTATACCGGCTTCGAAATCCAGCGCGGCCTCAAGGCTCAGACCATGCTGCGCTGGTTCGACCAGGTCGAGGATACCTGGGTCGCCAAGCCTCAGCTGAAGGCGGCGGTCCAGTTTGCCCGCTCCAATCTGGTCGAGCCGCCCAAGGACGACTACCGTTTCGACGTCATCTTCTGCCGCCATGTTCTGAGCGATGCCGAGCCGTCGCGTCGCGGGGACATTCTGGACAATCTGGAGCGGAGGCTGGTGGACGACGGCTGCCTGTTCCTGGGCCCCGACGAACAGCTGGGCGGCGATACCGTGGCCTTCCGCCCGGTCGCGGGTCGCAAAGGCCTGTTCGTCAAGGCGCCGTCTGCATTGAGGCGGGCGGCTTAATCTGCCCCGACCGCTCGTTCCGGCGACCCAAAGGGTGACGCTGATCCCATAGCCCGCTAGCCTGCGCCCATCTCGGGGGAGGAACAGCGCATGCGCTTGATCGCACTGATTGGATCACTGGCCGTGGCGCTGCTGCTGGCCGTGCTGGCCCTGCAGAGTCCGACACCGCGAGGGGCCGATGCCCCTACCGACACCTTCTCCGCCACGCGCGCCATGGTGGACATCCGCGATATTGCCCAGCGACCACACCCGATCGGCTCGGCCGACCACGCGCGGGTTCAGGCCCTGCTGGTCCGGCGGATGCAGTCTCTCGGGCTCGAGGTCTCGGCCCAGCGCGGCCCCCTGTCGCCCCGGGCCGTTCAGCGGGTGGAGCGCTCCGGCCTGAACCTGCCGCCACAGGCCCTGACGGCCACCAATCTGATCGGCGTCCTGCCCGGCAGCCGCCCCGACCTGCCCGCCGTCGCCATGATGGCCCACTATGACACCGTGCCCGACAGCCCCGGCGCGGCGGACGACACCACGGGCGTGGCGGCCATTCTGGAATCCGTCCGCGCCATCCGTGCGCGCGGCCCGGCAGAGCGGACGCTGGTGGTCATCCTGACCGATGCGGAGGAGCTGAATCTCGACGGAGCCCGCATCTTCTGGGGCGGCCACCCCTTGCGCGACCGCATCGGTGCGGTGGTCAATCTGGAGGCGCGCGGCGGCGGTGGGCGCGCCATGATGTTCGAGACCGGGCGCGGCAATGCCGAAACGATCGCCCTCTTCGCCGACATCGCCGGGCGCGTCGATGGCGGCGTCACCTCCAACGCCCTGGCCGTCTTCGTCTACAGCGTCATGCCCAATGGCACCGACTTCATCGTGCCGCGCGAGCGGGGCGTGCAGGGCATCAACCTGGCCTTCATCGGCCGCCCCGACCAGTACCACGCCCAGGCCTCCACGCCCGACGCACTGGACCTGGGCAGTGTCCAGCATATCGGCAGCCAGGCGCTGGAGATGACCGACACCCTGCTACGGGCCGGGACCCTCCCCGTCTCGACCCATGACAGTGTGTATGCCGACCTCTTCGGCCGGGCGGTGATCGGCCACCATCCGGCCTGGGGCTGGAGCCTGCTGATCCTGGCGATTGGCGCGCTGGGCATTGCCGTCTGGCGGGCGCGATCGCATGCGGGCCTGACCCTGGCCGACAGCGGGCGCGGTGTGATCGAGGCGGTGTGGTTCGTCGCTACCGGCATCGTCCTGACCCAGGCCGTGCGCCTGCTGGCCGGGCCGCTGTCCGCCAGGGCCGAGAGCGCCGAGGCCTACTATACCTTGCTGGCGCGCCTTCCGTGGATCGAGGCTGGGGTCGCCCTGACGGTGCTGGCCCTGACCCTTGCCATACTGGGCGGCCGGTCGCGGTCGGACCCGCGCGTGACGGCGGGAGCCATCGCCGTCGCCGCTCTCATGACCCTCGGGCTGGGCGGTATGGACTATGTCGTGCTGGGGGCCGCCGCCGTCGCCATCGTCTTGTCGATGCTGCCCAGGCTGGCCGTGCGCACCGTCTGGGGCGGTTGGAGCGGCATCATGGGTCTGGTCGTCGCCCTGGCCGCCCTGGCTCAGGCACTCGCGCCCGAAACCGCCTTCCTGTTCCTGTGGCCCGCCCTGCTGGCCAGCGTCGTCGCCCTGGTCGTGGCCTTCATCGATCCCGGGCTCACAAGGCGCGCCAGCCTCATCCCTGTCGCGATCGGGGCTGTACTCGGCGTCGGCTGGCTGATGACCCTGGCCCACCCCGTCTTCCTGGGCATCGGCATGGACCTGCCTGCCGTGCTGATCCTGCTGGGCCTGCTGATGCTGATGTTCGTCAGGCCACTGTCGCCCGAGCAGAAATGGGTGCGTCCCTTGCTGGCAGCGGGGCTGGCCATTCTGTTTCTGGCGGGAACGGTTTCCGGTGTTTCGCGGATCGCCGAGCCGTCAGCCGTCGTCAAAGCGAGTTGAGTGCCATGCCGACAGAGCCGCTCTTTCTGGAGGACATCGCTGTCGGCGACCACTTCGTCACGGGATCGCTGACCGTGACCGCCGAGGACATTCAGGCCTTTGCCCTTCAGTTCGATCCCCAGCCGTTTCACCTGGACGCAGAAGCGGCAATGGACAGTCTGTTCGGAGGTCTTGCCGCCAGTGGCTGGCATACCGCCGCCCTGACCATGCGACTGCTGGTCGAAGGGTTTCCGCTGGCCCGCGGGGTCATCGGTGCTGGCGGCGAGCTGGCCTGGCCTCGCCCTACGCGTCCGGGCGATGTCCTGACCGTGCACGGCGAGGTCTTGCAGATCACACCGTCCCGGTCGCGCCCCGATCGCGGCATGCTCCTTGTCCGCAGCGAGACCCGCAATCAACATGGCGAAGCGGTTCAGGTCTTCACCGTGAACATCGTGGCCTGGCGTCGCCCGGCCTGAGCGCGCACCTCAGCCCCCGTCGGTCCAGACCGTCTTGTAGAGGTCGAAGCGGCGGTCGCGCAGATTGCGCACCGTGCCCTGCGACTTGGCCCAGGCCAGGTCGGACAGGTCCAGGTCGGCCACGGTCACCGTCTCGACATTCTCCGACGCTTCGGCCGCCACCCCGTCCCGCGCGAACGGGAAGTCGCAGGGGGTCAGGATGCATGACTGGGCATACTGGATGTCCATGTTCTCGACATTGGGCAGGTTGCCGACATTGCCGGACAGGGTGACGTAGCACTGGTTCTCGATAGCCCGCGCCTGCGAGCAATAGCGCACGCGCAGATAGCCCTGACGGTTGTCGGTACAGAAGGGCACGAACAGCAGCCGTGCGCCCTCGTCTACCAGTCGCCGCGCCAGTTCCGGGAACTCCGAATCGTAGCAGATCAGCACGCCGATCGGCCCGCAGTCGGTGGGGATGGCATGCACCCGGTCGCCGCCCTTGATGTTCCACCAGTGGCGCTCGTTCGGCGTCGGGTGGATCTTCTCCTGCTCGTGCACCGAGCCGTCGCGCAGGAAGACATAGGCGACGTTCTGGATGTCGCCGTCCTCGGTGCGGGTGGGGTGGGAGCCGCCGATGATGTTGATGTTGTACTCGACCGCCAGCTTGCGCAGGGCCTCGACGAAGCGCGGCGTATAGCGGGTCAGGGCCTCGATCGATTCTTGGGGCGTCAGCTTCTTCTTCTCCAGCGACAGCAGCTGGAGGGTGAACAGCTCCGGAAAGACCACGAAATCCGAGCGATAGTCAGAGGTCACATCGACGAAATATTCGACGTTGGCGATGAACTCGTCAAAGCTGGCGACCTTGCGCGCCTGCAGCTGGACCGTGGCGACGCGGACCGTTTCCTTGACCGCAAAGGCCGCGCCCTTGCCGTGCGTCTCGGCATAATAGGGATTGCGCCACACCATATGGGCCGCGTGGCCCATGGAGGCGGAATCAGACGTCATATAGTTCTGCAACACGCCGACCGGCTCGAACCCGGCCCGCAGGTGAAACCCGACGACGGGATCGTTCAACTTCCTGGCCGTGACCGCATCCAGATAGTCCTGGGCCAGGGGATAGGCCGCCTTCTTCCGCGCCAGACCTGGCATCCGCCCGCCGAAGACGATGCCGCGCAGGTTCTGGGCCTCGCACAGGTCGCGCCGGGCGTCGTACAGCCGCTGGCCGATGCGCAGGCGGCGACGCTCGGGATCGACGCAGACCTCCATCCCATAGAACCAGTCGCCGACCGGATCATGCCGTGCCGCATAGCCGCCGCCCGTGATCTGGCTCCAGCTGTGAGGAGCCATGGCGGTGGCTTCATCGATGCGGAAACCGGCCGCATAGCCGACGATCTCGCCCTCATACTCCACGACGAACTGGCCGTCCGGATAGGCCGCGATCTGCCCCCGCAGCATGCCGGGCGTCAGCGACATCCCCTCCTTGTAGACCTTGGTCCCCAGGCGGGCGATCGCATCGACGTCGGCAAGCAGAGCATTGCGAATGCTCAGGACGGCAGGCTTGGCAGATTTTGTCATGGCCGCTTAACGCCCAGCTTGACTATTCGATCAACAGAAAACGACAAACCGATACGTCAGAAACGGTCGTACTCGAGCGGCGTCGGAAAAGAACATATTGGCAACCGGAACAAACCGTGCACATAGTCCGTCTCACAAGGGAGTGGGTCACGATCACAGGATCGAAGGCGGGCCTCTCCCTCTACGGGTACCGAACGGGAATCATGGCAAAGGAGGGTGGTAAAGTGGCTGCACAGGCGAATCTGAAATTGGTGGGCAAGGACGACGGCGACAAGCAGCGCGCTCTGGAGGCGGCGATCGCACAGATCGATCGCGCCTTCGGCAAGGGCTCGGTCATGAAGCTGGGCAAGAACGGCGTGACCGAGGCCATTCCCTCCGTCTCGACCGGGTCGCTGGGCCTGGATATGGCCCTGGGCATCGGCGGCCTGCCGCGCGGACGGGTGATCGAGGTGTTCGGGCCGGAAAGTTCGGGCAAGACCACCCTGGCCCTGCACACGGTGGCCGAAATCCAGAAGGCCGGCGGCGTCGCCGCCTTCGTCGATGCCGAACACGCGCTGGACCCCGGCTATGCCCAGAAGCTGGGCGTCAATCTGGATGACCTGCTGGTCTCGCAGCCCGACACGGGCGAACAGGCGCTGGAGATCGTCGACACCCTCGTGCGCTCCGGGGCCGTGGACATCGTGGTGGTCGACTCGGTCGCCGCCCTGACGCCCCGTGCCGAGATCGAGGGCGAAATGGGCGACAGCCTGCCCGGTCTTCAGGCCCGCCTGATGAGCCAGGCCCTGCGCAAGCTGACCGCCTCGATCAACAAGTCGCAGTGCATCGTGCTGTTCATCAACCAGATCCGTCACAAGATCGGGGTCATGTACGGCAGCCCCGAGACGACGACGGGCGGCAATGCGCTGAAGTTCTACGCCTCGGTCCGCCTCGACATCCGCCGCACCGGCGCGATCAAGGACCGCGACGAGGTCGTGGGCAACACCACCCGCGTCAAGGTCGTCAAGAACAAGGTCGCCCCGCCGTTCCGCGAGGTCATCTTCGATATCATGTACGGCGAGGGCATCTCCAAGCTGGGCGAGATCATCGACCTGGGCGTCAAGGCCGGTATCGTCGAGAAGTCGGGCAGCTGGTTCTCCTACGACAGCCAGCGGATCGGCCAGGGGCGCGAGAATGTGCGCAACTTCCTGAAGGCCAATCCCGACGTCGCCGACTCGATCGAAAAGGCCGTGCGCGCCTCCACGACCAAGATCGCCGACGAACTGCTGGGCACGCCCGAGCCGGACGAAGGTCAGGACCTGGAGGGGTGATCAACCGCGCTCAGGTAGCGAGGCTCCACGAGCCGAGCGGTAGCGCCCAACGAGATGTCAGCCTGACCTGACAAATGTGCACTATGTGCACTCGTTTTTTTTCCGAGTGCACTTCTTCTTCTCCGGTCGGGTCCAGGTGACCCGCCATGACCCTGCCGGGCCAGACCGGACGAAGCGGCCGCCCGATCTCACGCGGATCGGGCGGCCTTTTTTGTCGGAACTACCACTCGGGCGGCAGGTACGGACCATAGCTGCTGCAGACGTACATCGGAGTGGCTACCTCGAACCCGCTGGGCAACTGCGGTGTCGAGATATAGATTTGACTACCGGACCCGACACAGTTGTCTGAGCCCTCGCCAATCAAATTCGTCAGTTCCGCATCCGAGAAAACCTGACGCGAATAGGCAATCGGCGCACATTCGTTGTATCCGAAACAATAGATGCCCGGACCCGGATAATACTGCTGTACCGCCGGTGCCGGGGCGGCGGCGGTGAGCGAAACCGACATCGTCAGACCGGCCAGAACAATCCCAAGAACTCCACTGCGCATCTTACCCTCCATCGAGACCGGAATGGCCCCGACCGGATTAGGACGCGAAACAGAAACTACCAAAAGTCACATTGCCGTGTCGTTAAGACTCGTTAGGGTTGACGCTCGACCTCGGTGTTCTCTGCGATGACCGGCTGGCACTGCCGTACGGGCGTAGGACGGGCAAGTGGTGCGCCGTCGGGAAAAACCCTGTAAGAGGCGCGGCTTCCTACCCACTCCGCGCGTCAGACGAACACCATGTCCAGCCTGAAACAGATCCGTTCGACCTTCCTCGACTATTTCGCGGCCGACGGTCACGCCAAGGTGCATTCGTCGCCGCTGGTGCCGCAGAACGATCCGACGCTGATGTTCGTCAATGCGGGCATGGTGCCGTTCAAGGACTATTTCACGGGCGCAGCCACCCCGCCCTATCCGCGCGCCACCAGCAGCCAGAAATGCGTCCGCGCCGGCGGCAAGCACAACGACCTGGACAACGTCGGCTACACCGCCCGCCACCTCACCTTCTTCGAGATGCTGGGCAACTTCTCCTTCGGCGACTACTTCAAGGAACACGCGATCGACAGCGCGTGGAAGCTGGTCACGAAGGACTTCGGCCTCGACCCCAAACGCCTGCTGGTCACCGTCTACATCGACGACGACGAGGCCGCCGCGATCTGGAAGAAGGTCACGGGCTTCAGTGACGACAAGATCATCCGCATCGCCGGTGCCGACAACTTCTGGGCCATGGGCGACAGCGGCCCCTGCGGCCCCTGCACCGAGATTTTCTGGGACTATGGCGACCATGTCCCCGGCGGCCCTCCCGGTTCGCCGGACGAAGACGGCGACCGGTTCGTGGAGATTTGGAACAACGTCTTCATGCAGTTCGAGAAGGAGAACGACGAGATCGTTCGCAACCTTCCCAAGCCCTCGGTCGACACCGGCATGGGCCTGGAGCGCATGACCTCCGTGCTGCAGGGCAAGAACTCAGTCTTCGACACCGACCTGTTCCAGACCCTGATCGCCGCCTCCGAGGATGCCACCTCGACCAAGGCCGAGGGCGACCGTGCTGCCAGCCACCGGGTCATCGCAGACCACCTGCGGTCGTCGTCCTTCCTGATCGCCGACGGCGTGACCCCGTCGAACGAAGGCCGGGGCTATGTCCTGCGCCGCATCATGCGCCGGGCCATGCGCCACGCCCACCTGCTGGGGGCCGGTGATCCCCTGATGCACCGCCTTGTGCCGACGCTGGTCTCGGAGATGGGCGAGGCCTATCCCGAACTGGCCCGCGCCCAAGCCTCCATCGAGGACACGCTGAAGCAGGAAGAGATCCGCTTCCGCACCACGTTGGGTCGCGGCATGGGCCTGCTGGAAGACGCCACGCAGGGCCTGTCCGAAGGCGGGGTCATCCCCGGCCAGACGGCCTTCACCCTCTATGACACCTATGGTTTCCCGCTGGACCTGACCCAGGACGAGGCGCGCCGTCGCGGCTTCACCGTCGACACCGCCGCCTTCGACGCGGCCATGGAAGAGCAGAAGACTCGCGGCAAGGCCAACTGGAAGGGTTCGTGCCAGACCGCCTCGACGGGCGAATGGCTGGCGCTGAAGGACCGTCTGGGGCCGACCGTCTTCACCGGCTACGACGCCGTCGACGGCTCGGGCGAGGTGCTGGCGATCCTCAAGGACGGCGCGCAAGCCGACAGCGTCGAGACCGGCCAGACCGCCGAGGTCCTGTTCGACCAGACCCCCTTCTACGGCGAAGGCGGGGGCCAGGCCGGCGATAAGGGCGAGATCGAATGGAACGGCGGAACTGCCCGCGTGCTCGACGTCCTGAAGCCGACCGGCGACCTGTATGCTCACACCATCGAGGTGACGTCAGGCACCCTGTCCATCGGCACCCGCGCCCAGCTTCGCGCCGCGCCGGACGCCCGCCTGACCACCCGCGCCAACCACTCCGCGGCCCACCTGGTGCATGCGGCGCTGAAGAATGTGCTCGGACCCCACGTCGCCCAGAAGGGTCAGTTGGTCGATGCCGAGCGCATGCGTTTCGACTTCAGCCACAACGCCCCGGTGACCGAGGCCCAGATCGAGGCCATCGAGGCTGAGGTCAACGCCGTCATCCGCCAGAACCTGCCCGCCGAAACCAAGCTGATGGGGCCTGAAGAAGCCATCGCCGCCGGGGCCGTCGCCCTGTTCGGCGAGAAGTATGGCGACGAAGTTCGGGTTCTGACGCTCGGCAAATCCCTGACGGACGACAAGCCCTATTCGGTCGAACTGTGCGGCGGCACCCACGTCGCCCGCACCGGCGACATCGGCCTGTTCAAGATCACGTCGGAGACCGGCATCGCCGCCGGCATCCGCCGCGTCGAAGCCCTGACCGGCGAGGCCGCGCGCCAGTATCTGGAAGCCCAGGCCGGGGTCGCCCGCAAGCTGGCCCAGACCTTCAAGATCCAGCCGCTGGATGTCCCCGCCCGCGTCGAAGTCCTGACCACCGAACGCAAGACGCTGGAGAAACAGGTCGCCGACCTGAAGAAGCAGTTGGCCCTCGGTGGTGGCGGTTCGGCCAGTGCCGCGCCGGAAGAGATCAACGGCATCAAGCTGATCGCCCGCGTCCTGGACGGCGTCGACGGCAAGGGCCTGCGTGGCGTAGCCGAGGACTTCCGCAAACAGGTCGGCTCCGGCGTCGTCGCCCTGATCGGCGTCACCGACGGCAAGGCCGCGATCACGGTGGCGGCGACCTCGGACGTGACGGATCGCGTCAACGCCGCCGACCTGGCCCGCGCCGCCGTTCTGGCACTGGGCGGTCAGGGCGCCGGTGGCAAGCCCGACTTTGCCCAGGGCGGTGCTCCGGATGGGTCGCGGGCCGAAGAGGGTCTGGCGGCGGTGCGGGCGGCACTGGCGGGCTAAGGCTCTCCCTACTCCGCTCATCCCGGCGAAAGCCGGGACCCAGTGCTTTGGGTGAACGGTAGCCAGGCCATGGCCCTAAGCCTCAGTCCTGAAACGCCAACGTCAGGCTAGACAGAACTGGGTCCCGGCTTTCGCCGGGATGAGCGGGCTCTAGGGGTTCAAGGTTCCGTCCGTAGATCCACCGCCGCCAGCTGCCATGTGAACCAGCCGCGCCGCTCCAGCAGCAGGGCCAGACTGTTCTCCGGTCGGTCGCGGTCGGTCAGGGTGATGGCGAAGACGTCCAGGCTGCGGTAGCCCCAGGCCTTATGCAGATTGGGCTCCTTGCGATCCGCAGCAGAGTCCGGCGGGGGCGTTCCGTCAGCCTCCGGAGCCCGCGCCGTCGTCACCATGGCGGCCACGCCCTGCGGCGTGACCACCGTATCGACCGCGCCCGAGATGAACATAGGGGCCAGCATGGTGGTCAGCCCCCCTAGGCCGTTCTCGACCACACGCGGATCGTTGCGCATCTCGGCGACCAGCAGGTCGTTCAGCTCGCCCTTCATGCTCTCGCGCAGGGCGGGGAAGTCGACCAGCCGCTCCAGCGCCGCCTCGTCTCCGCGCTCGGCCGCGCGGATGATGGCCTTGCCCGCCAGCACGGGCGACGCAGCCCACAGGCCGGCCAACACGACGACTCCGGCAATGATGACGCCGGTTACTACCTTCTTGATCATGGGTCCCTCTGGCGTCGAAACGCCCCCTGACGGCTAGGGTTGCCAGAAGTCAGGGCGTCGCGCCAGCGGCAGAGCCAGTCGCGGCTGGCGGCAAGCCGATATGCACCAGTCGCCACTCGAACGGACCGGTCCGCGCGAAGGTGAAGATGGTCTGCACGCCTGCCTCGTTCCGTACCGCCAGCCGCGTGCGGTTCACGCCCCAATAGGCCAGGCGGGGCATGGGCTCGCGCGGCTCGGCCGCCACCGCCCCACGCGACGCGGCCCTGCCCTCGCCCCGGCTCAAGGCCGCGAGCGCTGCAGGGCTCAGATAGAGGTCCGGGTTCGGACGGGCCGCCACGGGCCGCACCTGCTCGAACTGGCGGCGCATGGATTCGATCGGGTTTTCCAGGAACGACGGTGCGGGGGCCACGACGGCCGGGTTGCCGGCCATCTGCGGTCGCAGGCTGCGGCGCACCTCGGCGAAGTCGATCAGCCGCACCAGTCCCTGTTCGTCGCGCGCATCCGCTGCCGACCGGATGCCGTAGAAGGCCACGACCGGGGCCACGAAGAAGCTGATCCCCGCCACGATGACGGCCAGCAGCAGAAGATTGCGGATCAGTCGGCCCAAAGGCTTGCCCCCTTCGCCTCCAATGGCGGAAGCGGGACCACAACGCGCCGCTGTCCGACCCGTTCAAACACAAACCCCGCCGGACGCAAATCCGGCGGGGTTGAATGAAGTCCTGCGCTCAAGCAGCGCGAAACCGCGTGGTGAGCGGTAGCGCCCTAAATCAGGCCGCCATCGCCTTGGTCAGGTTTTCGGCGACCTTGTCGATGAAGCCTTCGGTGGTCAGCCAGCCTTGCTGATCGCCGACCAGCAGGGCCAGGTCCTTGGTCATGTGACCGGCCTCGACCGTCTCGACCACGACCCGCTCCAGGGTCTCGGCGAACCTGGCCAGTTCGGCGTTGTCGTCCAGCTTTGCCCGGTGCGCAAAGCCGCGCGTCCAGGCGTAGATGGAGGCGATGGAGTTGGTCGAGGTCGCCTCGCCCTTCTGATGCTGGCGATAGTGGCGGGTCACGGTGCCGTGGGCGGCCTCGGATTCCAGCACCTTGCCGTCCGGCGTCATCAGGACCGAGGTCATCAGGCCCAGCGAGCCGAAGCCTTGCGCCACGATGTCGGACTGGACGTCGCCGTCGTAGTTCTTGCACGCCCAGACGAAGCCACCCGACCACTTGATGGCCGCGGCCACCATGTCGTCGATCAGGCGGTGCTCATAGGTCAGGCCCTTGGCCTTGAAGTCGGCGGCGAACTCCTTGTCGAAGACGTCCTGGAAGATGTCCTTGAAGCGGCCGTCATAGGCTTTCAGGATCGTATTCTTGGTCGACAGATAGACCGGATAGTTGCGCTGCAGGCCGAACGAGAAGCTGGCGCGGGCGAACTCGGTGATCGAGTCATCCAGGTTGTACATGCCCATGGCCACGCCGGCCGAGGGGAAGTCGAAGACCTCATAGTTCTGCTCTTCGCCATTGGCGCCGACCCACTTCATGGTCAGCTTGCCGGGACCAGGCACCAGGAAGTCGGTCGCCTTGTACTGGTCACCGAAAGCGTGACGGCCGACAACGATGGGCTGGGTCCAGCCGGGCACCAGGCGCGGCACGTTCGAGCAGATGATCGGCTCGCGGAAGACGACGCCGCCCAGGATGTTGCGGATCGTGCCGTTGGGCGACTTCCACATCTTCTTCAGGCCAAACTCCTGAACGCGAGCCTCGTCCGGGGTGATGGTGGCGCATTTGACGCCGACGCCGTGCTTCTGGATGGCCTTGGCCGCGTCAATCGTCACCTGATCGTCGGTGGCGTCGCGGTGCTCCATGCCCAGGTCGTAATAGTCCAGCTCGAGATCCAGGAACGGGAAGACCAGCTTGTCCTTGATCATCTGCCAGATGATACGGGTCATTTCGTCGCCGTCGATGTCGACGATGGGGTTAGCGACCTTGATCTTGGCCATGCGTGGATGCCTCTGACTGATGATGGGGAGTTCAGGGCGGCGGTATAGCGGTCGGGGACGCGGGCGCAAACCCCGACCAAAAGCCATCAGGCCACCGCTGCGTTAACCACGTCTCGAAAAAACCTTCCACGGCCAAGGTGAACGCCCGGGGTACGGCATCGTTTTGCCCCCATGAACGTGCGTGGGGGCCTTCCAATGGATGAAGAGATGAAGCGGCTGGTCGACCGTTGGGTCGCGGTCTTTCTCGAAATGCCGGTGCTGCTGGATGCAAACCTGATGCGCCCGATGCTGGCCGAGGCCGAGCGTCGGCTGGCCGAGGAGGCTGAAACCGTCGAGCCGAAGATGGCGGCGTCGGTCACCCGCTGAACGCTTTGACCACCACTGGCGTTGGTGGGTCACACCACCGCTCAGGGACCCGATCATGACCGAGAAAACCTTCAAGGCCGGCGACACCGTGAAATGGGACCACAGCCAGGGCACGACCCAGGGCAAAGTGGTCAAGAAGGTCACCAGCCCCACCCGGATCAAGGGCCACAAGGTCGCCGCCTCCAAGGACAATCCGGAATACGTCGTCCAGAGCGAGAAGACCGGGGCCAAGGCGGCCCACAAGCCTACAGAGCTTCGCAAGGCCTGAGCCTCACGGTCCATTCGTCTGCCAAACACCTATGAAAAGAAATCCGGGCGGGATCGGAGAGGGGGCATGACCCCGCCCGGGCCGATGACGGCGGGGCTTCCGGAAGAGAGGGCCCGGACGTCCTGCCCAACGACTTATCGATTTACGAGCCGACGCTCCATGCGGATGCGGTCCTCGGCATTTTGGTGCAGCCAGCGCAGGATGGCATTCATCCATCCCCAATTGGCTTCCTTATGAGTGCGATGCATTTCTTCCATGTCAGCCTCCTTGCTGGCGTTGCTTCGATGACCACGAGATGGGCTTGACAAGCGCGGCAGACAAATCAGAAGTCGGCAGGTCAACATAAGGTACCCTTATGGCCGATCCGCTCGCTGGAATTCCTCTGGCCTCCATCCGCGTGTTCGAGGCGGCGGCCCGTTTGCGCAGCTTCACCCGCGCGGCCGAAGAACTGGGCATGACCCAGGCGGCGGTCAGCTGGCAGATCAAGGCCCTGGAAACCAAGCTGGGCCAGAGCCTGTTTCGCCGCCTGCCCCGAGAGGTGGCTCCCACAGAGGGCGGGGAGCGGCTGTCGCGTGCCGCCACCGAGGCAATGATCCTGCTGCGCCGGGCGGTGACCGATCTGACCGAGGCGGATGAGGGCATACTGTCGATCACCACCCTGGCCACCCTGGCGACCCAGTGGCTGGCCCCGCGCCTGGGTGCGTTCCAGCTGGCCAATCCGGGGCTGGCCGTGCGGCTGGATACGGCCCCGCATCTTGTCGATCTGACGCGCGAAGGTTTCGATGTAGCGCTGCGGACCGGCTCGGGCGACTGGCCGGGGCTGGAGAGCGTTCGGCTGCTGCCGGCCACCTTCACGCCGGTGTGCAGCCCGGCGATGGCCCATCGGCTGGACCTGAAGGCGCCGGCTGACCTGCTGGCGGCTCCGCGCATCGGCCTGGACAGCGAATGGGCCGCCTGGTTCGTCGCCGCCGGGGTCGAGGCCCCGACGCGTGCGGCCCTGACCTTGACGGCCGACCATCAGGCGCTGGAGGTGGCGGCGGCCATGGGCGGACAGGGCGTCGCCCTGGCCTCGCCCATCCTGTTCCGTCGAGAGATCGCGGCGGGCCTGCTGGTCAGGCCCTTCGCGCAGACCGTGCCCCTGACCGCCGGCTACTGGCTGTGCTGGCCGACGGATCGCAGGCGGTCGCGCAAGATCGTGCGCGTCCGCGACTGGCTGGTCGCGGAAGCGCGAGACGAGGCGGCACTGATGCTCGACTAGGCCCGCTGCGTCGCCGTCCACTGACCCACGACATCGGCCAGCACCTCCAGCGGCATGCCGCCCGACGCCAGGGCCGTGTCATGGAAGCCCTTGATGTCGAACTGGTTACCCAGGGCCGCACGGGCCTGATCGCGCAGGCGCAGCCATTCGGTATGGCCGATCTTGTAGCTGGAGGCCTGGCCCGGCCAGACGCAGTAGCGCTCGACCTCGGTGGTTACGCTGGATTCCTGATCGCCCAGGGTGTCGACCATGTAGCGGATGGCCTGTTCGCGGCTCCAGCGCTTGTGGTGCAGGCCGGAATCGACCACCAGCCGCACGGCGCGGAACAGCAGGGACTGCAGATAGCCCAGCTGTCCCCATGGATCGCCCTCATAGACGCCCATCTCGTCGGCTAGTTGCTCGGCATACAGACCCCAGCCCTCCGAATAGGCCGAGAAGCCCAGGATGCGGCGGACCATGGGAATGCCTTGGGCCTCCGTCTGGATGGCGATCTGGAAATGGTGACCCGGCACGGCCTCGTGATAGGTCAGGGTCGGCAGGGTCCACTTCGGCCATTCCGCCGTGTCGCGCAGGTTGATGTAATAGGCTCCGGGCCGCGTCCCATCCAGCGACGGCCCCTGATAGTAGCCGCCGGGCGCACCGGCCTCGATGGCCGGCGGCACGCGGCGGATGTCGACCGTGGACTTGGGCAGGTTGTTGAACATCTCCGGCAGGCGGGCCTGCATGGCCTCGGTCTGGGCGTTCAGAGCTTCCAGAAGCTCGGCCTTGCCCGCATCGGTGTTGGGGTAGACGAACTGCGGCTCCTTGCCGAGCGCGGACAGCCGCGCACCGACCGTGCCCTCGCTGCGTCCCTCGGCCTTCAGGATGGCGTCGGCACGGGCCGTGATCTCGGCCACCTGGGTCAGGCCCAGCTCGTGAACCTGATCGCCGGTCAGGGAGGTGGTGGTATAATTGCGGATGCCGAAGGCGTAGTAGCCATCGGCATTGGGCAGCCGCCATACCCCCGCGTCGTGGGTGGCGGTCGGACGCTGGGCCTCCAGCAGGGCGATCTGGCGATCGGTCGCGGGATAGATGCGGTCGGAGACGATGGCGGTGGCCCGCGCCGCCCAGTCTCCGGCCAGGCTCTTCTCGCCCGTCCTACGCACCAACGAGCCCACCAAGCCGTTCTCGGCCGCAGCCGGTGCCTTGAAGGCCCGCAGCTGGACCAGGGTGCGATCCAGCACGAAGTCCGGCGGCACAACGCCCTTGCCGATATCGGCGGTGACCAGCGCCGTCTCTTCGTCCATCAGGACGGCCATGGCCTCCAGACGCGACAGATAGGCCTCGGCATCTTCGGCGGTCTCGATAGTGTGCATCGTGTCCAGAAAGTCGGGCACGTCGCGATACGCCCCGCCCAGCTGATGCAGCCAGTAGGGATTGGCCCCGGCGCGATTGCCGAAATCATAGCGGTCATAGCCCATGACCTGGGTGCCGCCCGCATACAGCAGGGTAGCCAGATTGACGGCATCCATGCCGGTAAGTTTTGTCGCGTCGATGGCCTCCAGATCGGCCTGGGCCTTGCGCGTCATGGCCTCGTTTCGGGCCAGGGCTTCGGGGCTCAGGCTGTCCAGCTGGCTCTTGGCCGCCGCGTTCTCGTCCTTGTCGATGCCCAGATAGGTGGCCAGCAGCGGCGAGGTCGCCAGGCTTTCGGCGAAGATGCGGTCCAGCAGGGCGTTCAGCTTGGCCGCCTCGGCCGGGTCGGACGCGGTCTGCGCAAGCGGTGCGGCAGTAGACACCCCCGATGCGGCCAGCGCGGCCCCCGCGGCGGCAAAGGCAAGAAGGTGGCGGCGGTTCAGCATGTCGATCTCCCGAAAATTCCCGAGCCGGAAGGAACGACGTTCGGGGCCGTGTGGCAAGGGATTGATATCCGCCTGCTCATATCGGCCAACAGCTCAGGTCAGCAGCAGGCTCAGAAAGTCCGGGTCAGACCAGGGCAACCCCTGCCCTCTGGCTTGGCGCAGGATGCCGTCGGCCTGGCGCACGATCAGCAGGTCCCGCTCGGGCACCAGGTACAGCCGCTGGTTCCCCGCACCCGCCGCCATTCGAACGTCGGGCAGACGCGCCAGTTTGTCCGGTGCGGCGTCAATCAGCGAGGTGGGGGCCGGCGGAACAAGACCCGGACGCAGCAGCCACCAGCTCATCCCATAGCCCGGATTGGCTCCCGAAGGCTGGAAGTTGGCGGCAAGCGCTGCGGCGTCCAGCGTCGCCTGCCCATCGACGACCCCTCCATCCAGAACGAACCGCCCGAACCGCGCCCAGTCCCGAGCGGTCAGTTGAGCGCCCGATGGCAAGGTCGGCTGGCCGTCACGCCGCCGCCAGTTGCCAACTTCCACGCCCGCAGGCTCCAGGATGCGCGCCTGCATCCAGGCCAGGACATCCTCACCCTGACCGGCGGCCACCAGTTTGCGGCTCACAATCTCGCCAAAGATCTGAAACGGCGCGGGTCCATAGCGGAAGGTTCCGGCTGCACCGGCGAAGGGCGCGGCAACAGAGCCGGCATAGCTGTCGGGTCGGCCCAGCCGCCCCCCGCCCGCGCCGGACTCCAGCGACAGCAGGCTGCGGATGGTAGCCGTACGTTTCACTGGATCGGCGCGCCATTCGGTCAGCGTGTCGGCGCAACCCTCATCGAGCGTCAGAAGCCCATCCTGCACCAAGGCCGCTGCCATGACCCCGCTGAAGCTCTTGGTGCCGCTGGCCAATTCGTAAAAGCGCTCGGGGCCGCCGCGCGGATAATCCTCGAACAGGGTCTGACCCGCCTGCATGATCAGCAGAGACACGCCGCTGCGTTCGGCGGAGTAGCGGGCGGCCGCTGCATAGTCGGCTACCGGGTAAGCCGCACGGCTCAAGGCCGGGAGGGCGGTCGTCAGCAGCCCAGCCGCAGCCAGGCTGCCTGTCAGGAGGGTTCGGCGATCCAGACGCATGGGCGATCCTTCATCACAGCGACCTTCGTCCAACGCGCCAACGGCCAAGCTCCGTCGCTACTCGCCCCGCAACTCCTGTTTGACCCGCTCGGCCAGGGTCTTGATGTCCAGGGGCTTGGGCAGGAAGGAGACGCCGACCTCGTCCTGGAGCAGGTCGGAGAAGTCGCTCTCGGCATAGCCGGAGATGAACATGACCGGTGCATCGCCCAGGAAAGGCCGGGCCTTCTTCAGCAGGGAGGGTCCGTCAAGGCCCGGCATGATGACGTCGGAGATCATCATGTCGATGGTGCCCGCGTGCTCCTCGGCCAGAAGCAGCGCCTCTTCGCCATCCGAGGCCTCGATCACGTCATAGCCGCGCTGGCGCAGCAGTTTGGCCGCGATCAGCCGCACCGCCGCCTCGTCCTCGACGAACAGGATGCGGCCCGTGCCGGAGACATCGCGCGGGGTCTTGGCCTTGATCTCGACCGGGGCGATCAGGGCCAGCTCAGCCTCTGCGGCTTCGGGCAGGAAGATGCGGAAGGCGGCTCCCGCTCCGTCCAGATTGGACACGGCGATATGGCCGCCCGCCTGTTCGACGATGCCGTAGACAGTGGCCAGGCCCATGCCCGTGCCTTCGTTGACGGCCTTGGTCGTGAAGAAGGGCTCGAAGATCTTGTCCAGCAGTTCGGGCGGCACGCCGGGGCCGGTGTCCGACACCTCGATCAGGGCCACGGCCTCGGTGGTCGGCGCGGCCCAGCCAAGTGTGCGGGCCACATCGGCGGTCAGACGCCGCGTCCTGATCGTGACCACGCCCGCCCCCGGCTCGACCACGCCGCGCATGGCGTCGCGGGCGTTGACGGCAAGGTTCATCACCGCCGTCTCCAGCTGGCTCTTGTCCGCCAGCACCACCGGCAGGTCGCGGCCATAGTCGGTTTCCAGCCGCACATCCTCGCGCAGCAGGCGGCGCAGCAACACAGCGAATTCCCCGACCAGTTCGCCCAGGTCCAGGCGTTCGCGCCGCACCGTCGACTTGCGCGAGAAGGCCAGCAGTTTGCGCACCAGGTCGGCGGCGCGGATGCCCGTCTGGCGGATCTGGTTCAGCCCGTCGTACGACGGGTCGCCGACCGGGTGCCGCTCCAGAAGCTCTGACAGCTGAAGCTGGATGGCGGTCAGCAGGTTGTTGAAATCGTGCGCCACCCCGCCCGCCAGTTGCCCCACGGCCTGCATCTTCTGGGCCTGGGCCAACTGCAGTTCCATCGACTTCTGGGCCGAGACGTCAAACAGCCATATCCGGCGATTGACGCCTTCAGGCGCGACGTACAGGTGCAGCATTCGCTCGGGAAAGGCTCGAGCGACAAGTTCGATCGGACCTGAAGATCCATCGGCCAAACGCGTTCTGGCCTCGTTGACGCCCGCCGGATCGAACAGGTGGCCGAAGGCGGCGTCCCCCGCGCTGGCTGGGCCAGTCAACAAGGCCAGGGCGGCATTGGGTTCTTCCAGCTTGCCGGAAAACAGGTCATCGGAGCCGATCACCGCTGAGCCGAATGGCGCTCCCGCCGCCATGGCACGACTTTCGGCGGCATTGGACACGAAGGTGGCAGGGATCGTCGGCGCAGGCGTCTCCACAGCAAGGACCGCTTCGGGCGCTGCGCGGACGAGAAAGCGTCCCTCCCCTGCTTGGGCAATCAGCACCTCCTGTTCGCGTTCGCCGATGACGACGATCGCGCGTCCCTGCTGGCCGGCTCGCGCCTGGGCAAAGGCCATATAGAGGGCCGAAGCGGACTTGCCCTTGGGCAGGGCCGTCATGGTGCCGTTGGCCTGTGCCCAGGCCGAGTTGAACGCCAGAACCTGCCCCGTAGCCCACACCATGGCGGCAGGCTCACCCAGCGCGTCCAGCATATCGACTACGGTAGTGTCGGCTGCCGGCTTCCGATCCGCGCGTGCGAAAGCCAGCATGCCCAGCAGGGTGATGGTCCCTACCGCCGTGATCAGGATCAGGCCCGGAGCACTCATGGGGTCGGCACGGAACGCGGGATAGACAAGTGCCGCGATCGCCAGCACGAACCCTACCGCCATCAGCGGCAACAGGGGATCCAGGGTGCGGGCAGAAACGGTCCGGGCCATCATGACTCTAAGGATCTCGAGCCCGAATCAGACAGGCCGCCGACCATAGTGTGCCGTCTCAGGGCCCGGCGCGAATCTCTGTGTGTCAGGCGGCCCTCAACGCCTCGGCCTTGGCATCCGCCGCGGCCTGAATGCGGGCCTCGGCGATGGCGTCGGCGATCAGATGGGTCGAGCGGCCCTCGGCGGCAGACCGCTCCAGGATCTCTTCGAACGTCTCGATCAGGCGGGCCAGCTTGGTCTCGACCCAGGCCGGGTCGTAGGCGCCGCCCGACAGACGCGCGTTCATCTCGGCCGCCACATTGATGATGCCGCCGCCGTTGACGACATAGTCGGGCGCATACAGGACCCCGCGCTGGAACAGGATATCGCCGATATCCGGGGTGGCCAGCTGGTTGTTGGCGGCCCCGACCACGGCCTTGACGGTCAGCCGATCCAGCGTCTGGAGGTTCAGCGTCGCACCGAGGGCGCAGGGCGCATAGATGTCGGCTTGGACGTCATAGATGGCGTCGGGGCTTACGATCTCCGCATGGGTGCGGGCCGCGACCTCGGCCAGCAGGGCGGTGTTGACGTCGGTCATGACCAGCTTCGCGCCCGCCGCATGTAGCTTGTCGGCCAGATATCCGCCGACATGACCGATGCCTTGCAGGGCAACGGTCAGGCCGGTCAGATCGTCCTGTTTCCACAGGCGACGCGCCACGACCAGGGTCGAGCGGAACACGCCTTCTGCCGTCACAGGGCTGGGGTCGCCGGAGGCCTCAGGGCCATCGGACAGGCCCAGTACATAGGGAGTGACCTTACGCGCCTCGGCGATGTCGGATACCGACACCCCGACGTCCTCCGCCGCATAATAGATGCCGCCCAGGGTATCGACCGCGCGACCGAAGGCATGGAACAGCTCGGGCGTCTTCTGTGTCCGGCTATCGCCGATAATGACCGACTTGCCGCCGCCCATCTCCAGATCGGCGATGGCGTTCTTGTAGCTCATGCCCTTTGACAGACGCAGCACGTCCTCCAGCGCCTCCTCGGCCGAGGCATAGTTCCACATGCGCGTGCCGCCACAGGCCGGGCCGCGCGCAGTCGAATGGACGGCGACGATGGCCTTGAGGCCTGTCTTCTCGTCGGTGAAGGCGTGGACGCCTTCATGGTTCGCAAACGACGGCGAATCGAACAGGGTCTTGCCCATAAGCGGATACTCCCGGGGTATTTTATTGTTGGCGGCGCTTTACGCCGGGGCGCTTAACACGGCAAGCATGGCGGTTGCGTGTCAGCGCCGCGCAGCCTCCAGCGCCGGCAGCACCGGCCCCGCCCCGGACGGCAGGGGCGTATCGGCGTCCCTCAGCCAGGCCTCGACGTCGCGGTACATGGTTTCGGCCTGCAGGTCGCGGTTCAGGATGTGCCAGCCGTCGGGATAGTAGCCAGTGCGGAAGCCCGGGCGCTCTCCGGCCTGTTCCAGGGCGCGGCGCATGGGGGCCTTTTCGATGACGGCGTCGGAGGCACCGTACAGCAGCAGGGTCGGGGCCCGGACGCGGCCCAGCTTCACCGACGCGCTCTGCATCAGATCGACCAGGCCATACAGGGTGTCGAAACGGGTGGAGAGGATGCTGTTCGGATCGCGGCCATTGCGGAACAGTTCCACGCGATTATCGGACGCAAAGCGGTCTCGGATGGCCCACTCCGGCGCTTCGACCGCACGGTGGCCGGCGACGCGGGCGGCGATCCATAGGGCGCTGGAGCTCAGCGGGCCTTGTGCTGTCCAGCCCCAGACTCCCGGAGCCAGCAGGATGACGCGGTCGGCCTGGGGCGGGCGGTCCGAGCCGAAGGCGGCGACGGCAACAGAGCCGCCCATGCTCTCGCCTACGACCGCGATGGTGGCGCGAGGATGCCGGGCACGCGCGATCATCACAGCGGTGCGCAAGTCCTCGGTCATGCGCGCTTCACCGGCCCAAATGCCGCGACCGGGGGCCTGGCCAAAGCCGCGCTGGTCTATGGCCCAGGTTTCGATGCCTCGCTCGGCCCACCATGGCCCGGCCAGGCGGAAGGAGGCGCGGCTGTCGTTCATACCGTGCAGGGCGATCAGCACGGCCCAGGGTTCGGACCCATCGGTCGGGGCCCATCGCGCCAGAGGCAGCCGAGTTCCATCGTCCATGACCAGGGTGCGGTCTTCAAGAGCGGGGCCGGCGAAGGTCGCGGGGGCCGTCAGCAGCGGCTGGATGGCGGGTGTGGCGCAGGCAGCCAAGGCCAAGGACAGCGCCAGGGTGCAGAGCAGAACGGCCAGCGAACGGATCATGACCCCAGAATGCCACGCACCCTCTGGCGAAGATACGGGATGACCTCGTCCTCAAACCACGGATTTCTCCTGAGCCAGGCCGTGTTGCGCCATGACGGGTGCGGCATGGGCAGGATGGTCGGCGCATAGTCGCGCCAGGCCCGCACGGTCTCGGTCATATTGGCCTTGGCCCGGTCGCCGAGCGCCCAGACCTGGGCATAACCCCCGACCAGCAAGGTCAGCTCGACCTGGGGCAGTTCGGCGAGAAGTTGCGGTCGCCAAAGTTCGGCGCAGCGTTTCGGCGGCGGATAGTCCCCACCTTTCGGCGCGGTCCCCGGATAGCAGAAGGCCTGGGCCGCGACGCCCAGACGGTGGTCTGCATAGAAGGTCTCATAGTCCACGCCCATCCAGTCGCGAAGGCGGTCGCCGGACGGATCGGTGAACGGCAGGCCACTTTCGTGAACACGGCGGCCGGGGGCCTGACCGCAGATCAGCAGGCGGGTCTGGGGAAAGACGCGAACGACAGGACGCGGGGTGTGCGGAAGCTGGCCCAGACAGGCCCGGCAGGCACGGATGTTGGAGAGGACCGCATCGAGTGCGGTCTCGGCCCGATCAGACGAAGTCGTCATCATCCTCGGGCGCGGGCGGGAGGGCCGCCACGGCCGCCGCCGTCTCGGCCTCGGTCGGCAGGCGCAGGCGGATGACGCCCTTGACCGCGTTCGGGTCGACCGGCTTGCCCTTCTTGGTGATGGTCAGTCTGCCCTGACGCATCAGGCCCAGCGCCACACCACGCACCTTGGGCAGCATCCGTTGCCACTGTTCGGGCTGCAGTTCCTTGGCCACTTCGGCCGGTTCGATACTCTTGCCGCCGACGCCCTTGGGGTCGGCCTTCGCCAGTTTTTCGAAGATGGCGGTTTCGATGGGGTCGCTCATTGCGCCTATATGCTGCATTGCGAGACAGATAAGAAGAGACCCGGCTAAACTAGCGCGACGCGCGATAGTCCAAGAGAACATCATGGTTGCGAAAATCACGGTCAGCGAGGGCGAGTTCGCCGGCTGGCAGACCTATGACCTGCACGGCACCTTCGACACGGTGGTGGGCCCCTTCTATTTCCGGCCCGATGCCGACGGACGGATGCGCTGTGCCTTCAGGGCCGAGGCCAAGCATATGAACGCCGGGCACCGCATGCATGGCGGCTGCCTGATGACCTTCGCCGACATCGCCCTGTTCCAGACGGCCTATCAGGAGATGGAGGGCGCGTCGGGCGTCACTGTGTCGCTGGACTCCACCTTCATCGACGGGGCTTATGAGGGCGAACTCGTCGAGGCGATGGGCGAGGTGGTGCGGGCCGGCAAGAGCCTGATCTTCGTGCGCGGCCAGATCAGCACGGGCGAGCGCATCCTGATGACCTATTCGGGCGTGATCCGGAAGTTCACCAAGCGCGGCTAGCCTCAGCCGTCGACGATCTGTTGCAGGATGATTGCCATACGCTGGTGCATGTCGGCGCATTGTTCCGGGCTGAGGTCGTCGATGCACAGTTCGCTGCCAATCGAGACGCCCATCATGATGCCGGCGGCCAGGCGGGCACGCACGGCGGCGTCGGGGCCGCCCAGCCATTCCTCGAACGGTCCAAAGAAGCAGGTCTGGCCGTTACGCTGGACCAGTTCGGCGGCCTTGGTGGAGCCGATGGAGCGCAGCATGATCAGCATATGCTCCAGCTTGCCCTCTTCACGCTCCTTGTAGATGGCTTCGTGGGCCATCCGCGCGCCGAAGTCGGATCGGTCACCCTCGATGATCCGCGTCTTGTCGCCTGACGAATTCAGCACAGCGACGAACAGGTCTTCCTTGGAGCCGAAATAGCGGGAGATCAGGGCGGCATCCACGCCGACGTCGCCGGCGATGTCACGCATGCCGACGTCGTCATAGCTTTCACGCGAGAAACGGTTCGTCGCCGCCTTCAGGATCGCCGCCCTAGTGGCTTCTGCATTACGGGGTCGCGGCGCGACATTACAAAACAATATGTGATCTCCTGAATGGCCCCACCGCCTATATGGCTTTGTCATCGCCTGTTGACAAGCGCAAGCGGCTTCACCATTAAGTCACCGGGCGTTGACTAACGGCTTCCTCCCCGTTTGCCGTGGTCGACAATGACAGGGTTCGCTCCCTACTTCTGGAGACTATCGTTCATGCGCACGGTGAAGATCGTGGCCGCGTCCGCCCTTGTGGCGGCCGCGCTCTATGGCTGTTCCCCCCGGAGCGAAGCCCAGGCCCCGCCCGCCCCCGCGGTGACGGTGGCGACCCCGCTGGTCCAGACCATCCAGGACTGGGACGAATTCACCGGCCGCTTCGAAGCGACGCAGGATGTGGACGTCCGCGCCCGCGTCGGTGGCTATGTCTCGGCGGTGCACTTCCGCGACGGTGACTTCGTGCGCCGTGGCCAGCTGCTGTTCACCCTGGACCCCCGCCCGGCCCAGGCGGCGCTGGCATCGGCCCGTGCGACCCTGGCCCAGGCCAATGCCCAGCTGACCCTGGCGCGCAGCGAATATGAGCGGGCCCAGACCCTGCTGGAATCGCAGGCGGTGTCCCAGGCCGAGGCCGACACCCGCCGCGGTGCCGTCCTGACCGCCGAGGCCGCCGTCGCCGCCGCCAACGCCGGCATTCGCGCCCGTCAGCTGGATCTGGAGTTCACCCGCGTCGTCGCCCCAATCTCGGGCCGGGTTTCGGACCGCCGGGTCGACCCGGGCAATCTGATCGGCGGAGGCTCCTCCGCCGGCGACATCCTGACGACCATCGTCTCTAGCGCCCCGATCTACTTCACCTTCGACGGCTCCGAAGCGGTCATGCTGAAGTATCAGCGCCAGGCCCGGAACGGAGCCGCGCCCATCCAGGTCCGTCTGCAGGACGAGAGCACCTACAGCCGCTCCGGTTCGCTGGACTTCACCGATAACGCCATCGACACGGCCTCGGGCGTCATCCGTCTGCGGGCCGTGGTGCCCAATGCCGACGGCTTCCTGAAGCCAGGCATGTTCGGTCAGGCGCGTCTGGCCGGGTCCGGCAGCTATCAGGCCATGCTGGTGCCCGACGCCGCGGTCGCCACCGATCAGGCCCGCCGCATCGTCTATGTCGTCGCCGCCGACGGATCAGTCGCACCCAAGCCCGTCGTGCTGGGTCCGCTGGTCGACGGCCTGCGGGTCGTTCGCTCCGGGCTCGCCGCCACGGATCGCGTCATCATCAACGGCGTCCAGCGCATCCAGCAGCCGGGCATGAAGGTGCAGGCCACAAACGGTCGCATCCAGCCGGTCGCGCAGCAGAATGAGGCCCCGGTGACCACCGTGGCTCCGGCCTCCAGCGCCACCTTCGCCAACAGCGTCTCGGGCGACTGATCGCACCATGAACATCTCTCGCTTCTTCATTGATCGGCCGATCTTCGCGGCCGTGATCGCGGTGTTCATCACCCTGATCGGCATCTTCGCCTATCCGCTGCTGCCACTGTCGCAGTATCCGGAGATCGCGCCGCCGACGATCACCATCAACACCGCCTTCCCCGGCGCCTCCGCCGAGACGGTGGCCGAGACCGTCGCCGCCCCCATCGAGCAGGAGGTCAACGGCGTCGAGGGCATGCTGTATCTGTCGTCCTCGTCCACCTCGGACGGGACGGTGGCGATCACCGTGACCTTCAATCCGGGCACCGACCTGGATGCGGCCCAGGTGCTGGTCCAGAACCGCGTCGCCCTGGCCGAACCGCGTCTGCCTGCCTCCGTGCGCCAGATCGGCGTGACGGTGAACAAGCAGGAGAGCGGTTTCCTGATGATCCTGGGCCTGACGTCGCCGAACGGGTCCCTGGATAACGACTATGTCGGCAACTATGCCAACTCCACGCTGCGCGACCGCCTGCTGCGGGTCGAGGGCGTCGGGGCCGTGCAGATCTTCGGCGGTGGCAACTACGCCATGCGGGTGTGGATCGACCCGGCCAAGGCGGCCGAGCGCAATCTGACAGGTTCCGACATCGTCGCCGCCCTGGCCTCCCAGAACGTCCAGGCGGCCGCAGGGGCCATCGGCCAGCCGCCGTTCGCCACCAATGCCTCGGCCTTCCAGCTTCCGGTTCAGGTCCAGGGGCGTCTGAGCGACCCCGAAGAGTTTTCCAACATCGTCATCAAGACCGATGCCGAAGGGCGCGTGACCCGTGTCCGTGACGTGGCCCGTGTCGAACTGGGGGCCCAGGACTACGGCATCCGCGGCTTCTTCGACGGCGAGCGCGGCGTGGGCATGGCCATCATCCAGCAGCCGGGGGCCAATGCCTTGGGCACCGCCGAACGCGTGCTGGCCGAGGTCGAGGCCTTCAAGGCCGAACTGCCCCAGGGCATGGCCATTTCGGTGCCCTACAACCCCACCGAATTCGTGGCCGCCTCGGTCGAGTCGGTTCAGCACACCCTGATCGAAGCCATCATCCTGGTGGTGCTGGTCGTGGTCGTCTTCCTGCAGACCTGGCGGGCAGCCCTGATTCCGATCGTGGCCATCCCGGTCGCGCTGGTCGCCACCTTCGCGGTGCAGCTGGCGCTGGGCTATTCAATCAACTCCCTGTCGCTGTTCGCCCTGGTTCTGGCCGTCGGTATCGTCGTCGATGACGCCATCGTCGTGGTCGAGAACGTGGAGCGCTACATCCGCGAAGGATTGACGCCCAAGGAAGCGGCCTATCGCTCCATGAAGGAGGTGTCGGGTGCCCTGATCTCCATCGGTCTGGTGCTGGTCTCGGTGTTCGTGCCGACGATGTTCGTGCCGGGCATCCCCGGCATCTTCTATCGCGAGTTCGCCATCGTCATCACCACGGCCTCGGTCGTGTCGCTGCTGGTATCGCTGACGCTGTCGCCGGCCATGGCCGCCTTGCTGCTGAAGCCGCACAAGGAGCATGACACCCATCGCAAGCCGGGTGCCCTGGGCACCGCCACCTATTACGTCGGCTGGGCGGGTCGGAAGTTCAACGAGGGCTTTGACTGGCTGTCGGACAAATATGGCCGCACCACCGCCTGGCTGGTGCGCAAGGTGGCCATGGTCTTCGTGGTCTATGGCCTGCTGCTGGCCGCGACCGGCTTCACCCTGTTCACCACCCCGTCCGGCTTTATTCCCGAACAGGACCAGGGCTTCCTGATCGGTGTCGTCCAGCTGCCCCCCGGGGCCTCGCTGGAGCGGACCCAGGCGGTCATGAGTCGTGCTGCCCAGATCATCAAGGATACCGAGGGCGTCGACGGCACCGTGGCTTTCGCCGGCCTGGACGGGACCAGCTTCTCGTTCGGCTCCAATGCCGCCACCATCTTCGTGCGCCTGAACGAGTTCGACGATCGCAAGACCGCCGAACAGGGCGCGGCCGCCCTGGCCGGTGCCATCACGGGGGCCACCTTCGGGATCGAGGACGCCAACATCTTCGTCATCGCCCCGCCCGCAGTTCAGGGTCTGGGCAACGGCAACGGGTTCCAGATGATGGTGCAGGACCGCTCCGGCGCGGGCTACCGCCCGCTGGAAGGCGCGACCTTCGCCATGATGGGAGCCGCCGCTGGCGCACCCGACCAGGTAGAGCAGGTGTTTTCGACCTATAACACTGGCTCGCCGCGCATCGCCGCCGACGTCGATCGCGACAAGGCGCTGATGATGGGGGTCCAGCCGTCTTCGGTGTTCGACACCCTGGGCGTCTATCTGGGCTCGTCCTACGTCAACGACTTCAACTATCTGGGCCGCACCTTCCGGGTGACGGCACAGGCGGAGCCGTCGGCGCGTGACGACATTGCCGACATCGCCAATCTGAAGACCCGCGCGACATCGGGGGCGATGGTACCGATCGGGTCGGTGGCCACCCTGCGCGAGGACTCCGGTCCTGCCCGGATCGTCCGCTACAACCTGTTCCCGGCGGCCGAGCTGCAGGGCCAGGCAGCGGCGGGTGTGTCTTCCGGTCAGGCGATAGCCTCGATGGAAGCCCTGGCCGAGGCGACCCTGCCGCCTGGCTTCTCCTATGAGTGGACCGGCCTGGCCTTGCAGGAGAAGCAGTCGTCCGGCGGCGCGACCGTGGTCTTCATCATGGCCGTGGTCCTGGTCTTCCTGGTGCTGGCCGCTCAGTACGAGGCCTTCACCCTGCCGTTCGCGGTCGTGCTGATCGTGCCGATGTGCATCCTGGCCGCCATGATCGGGGTCAATTTGCGTGGACTGGACAACAACATCCTGGTCCAGGTCGGACTGGTCGTGCTGATCGCCCTGGCAGCCAAGAACGCCATCCTGATCGTGGAGTTCGCCAAACAGGCCGAAGATGAGGGCATGAACCGCTGGGATGCCGCGGTCAGCGCCGCCCGGACCCGTCTGCGTCCGATCCTGATGACCTCCTTCGCCTTCATCTTCGGCGTCGTGCCGCTGATGCTGGCGACCGGGGCCGGTGCGGAAATGCGCCAGTCCCTGGGCACAGCGGTCTTCTCGGGCATGCTGGGTGTGACCTTCTTCGGCCTGATCTTCACGCCGGTCTTCTATGTCGTGATGCGGGCGGTGGCCTCCAAGCTGCCGGGCGCGCCGAAGAAGGAGACCGAGATTCCCACCACCGGCGGCCTGCCGCCCCATGACCGGACCCCCGGCTCGCCTGCCCCGGCCAGCCCGCGTCTGGGAGATGCGTGACATGACGACCCTACCCAACCCCCGGATCCTGACCGCCACCGCGTTCTCAGCCCTGCTGCTGGCGTCGTGCGCGGTCGGGCCGAAAGCGCCCGACGCCACCCTTCCCCCCCTCGCGTCGGGTGCTTTCGTGGGCTCCACCAGTGCGTCCGTGTCGGCGGCGACGCCCGCGCGCGACGACTGGTGGCGGCTGTACAACGACCCCGTGCTGGATGGCCTGGTCACCCAGGCCCTAGCCGAGAACAACGAGCTGGAGGCCGCCACCGCCAATCTGCGCCGCGTCCGAGCGGCCCTGGGCGAGGCACGGGTCGGTCGCTTCCCGACCACCACGACCTCGGCCAGCTATTCAAACACCCAGCCGTCGGCGGCCAGCATCCCGGCGGGCACCCTGCCCCCCGGCACGGATGCGCCCGAGGTGGAAACCTATGACGCCGGCCTGGACGTCTCCTATGAGATCGACCTGTTCGGTCGCGTCGGCTCGACCATCCGAGCCGCCCGTGCCGATGCGGACGCCGCCGCCGCTGCCCTGGACGTCGTGCGCGTCACCGTCGCCGCCGAAACCGCCCGCGCCTATGCCGACGCCTGTTCGGCCAATGCCCAGATCGACGTGGCCCAGCGGACCATCGAACTGCAATCCTCGACCGTCGATCTGACCCAGCGTCTGCTGGATGCGGGATCGGGCAATGGGCTGGACACGGCCCGCGCCCGTTCGGCCCTCGAAAGCAGCCGCTCGACCCTGCCGCCCCTGCGGGCCCAGCGGGACGGGGCCCTGTTCCGCCTGGCCACCCTGACCGGTCGGACGCCCGCCGAGGTCAGCGAGGCCGCCCGCGTCTGCGGTCGGCCTCCGCAACTGACGCAAACCATCCCGGTCGGCGACGGTGCCGCCCTGCTGGCGCGTCGTCCCGACGTGCGTCAGGCCGAGCGCAATCTGGCCGCCGCCGCCGCCCGCGTGAACGTGGCGACGGCGGACCTGTATCCCCGCATCACCCTGGGCGGATCGCTGGGAGCGACGGCACTGGACGCCAGTGGCCTGGGCGACAGCGAGAATTTCCGCTTCTCGTTCGGCCCGCTGATCAGCTGGTCGTTCCCGAACGTCTTCGCCGCCCGCGCGCGGATCGAACAGGCGGATGCGTCTTCGGATGCGGCCCTGGCCACCTTCGACCAGACGGTGCTGACCGCGCTTCAGGAAACCGAGACGGCCTTGGCCAACTATGCCAACGAACTGGACCGCCGCACGGCTCTGCAGGCCGCGCGCGACCAGGCCGCCACCGCCGCCCGCCTGTCACGCCTGCGTTTCGACGCGGGGGCCGACAGCTTCCTGGCCGTGCTGGATGCAGAACGCACCCTGGCCGGAGCGGACGCACAGCTGGCGTCGTCGGATGCCTTGGTCACCACCTATCAGATCGCCCTGTTCAAGGCGCTGGCCGGGGGGTGGAGCGAGGTCTGATACGGCTGTTCCTTCTCACCTTGCGGGAGAAGGGGAGTTTAAGCCCGCTTAACCGCCGCCTGTGCCGCTTCTTCCCGCGGCAGCACATGCCGGAAGTGCGTGACCGCCACCGGCCAGGTCTCCAGCAGCCTCCGCGCCAGGGGTGAGCCCGTCTCCTTGGCATGACGACTGACCAGGGCTTGCAGCCGCGACGCCGCCTCGCCCATCACCACGCCCGGCACGACCGAGGCGGTGTTGAAGCGGATGTGGGCGGTGCCTTCGGGATCGTGGACGAAGGCCTCGCCGCCGCTCATGCCCGCGCCGAAATTCCAGCCCGTGGTGCCCAGAATGACGACCGCGCCGCCGGTCATATATTCGCAGCCGTGGGCCCCGCAGCCTTCGACCACCGCCGTGACGCCGGAGTTGCGCACCGCAAAGCGTTCGCCTGCCGCACCGGCCGCCAATAGCGTGCCGGACGTCGCGCCATACAGGCAGGTGTTGCCGATCAGGGCCTGACCGGCGGCCCAAGCCGAGGGGCGCACGATGATCTCGGCCCCCGACAGGCCCTTGCCGACATAGTCGTTGGCCTCTCCGTCCAGGACGATGCGCAGGCCCTTCATGCCGAAGGCCGCCAGCGATTGCCCCGCCGCGCCGCGCAGGTTCAGCGTCAGATGACCGTCGGGCAGGTCCGAGCCATAGCGGCGTACGATGTGCGAGGACATGCGCGTGCCGATCGCCCGCTGGGTATTGGCCACCGCATAGGTCAGCGACATCTTCTCACGCCGCTCCAGGAAGGGCGTGGCATCGCGCACGATCCGGGCGTCGAGCGCATCGGGCACCGCGTTGAACGGAGCCTCCGCCGAGCGCACATCACCCTCGCCCACCCGCACCAGCAGGGGGTTCAGATCCAGATCATCCAGTTGGGCCCCGCCGCGCGAGACCTGGCGCAGCAGGTCGGTGCGGCCCACCGCCTCGTCCAGTGACCGCAGACCGAGCGAGGCCAGGATTTCGCGCGTCTCCTCGGCGATGAAGGTGAACAGGTTCACCACCTTGTCCGCCGTGCCGGTGAACATGGCGCGCAGCCGCTCGTCCTGAACGCAGACCCCCACCGGACAGGTATTGGAATGACACTGGCGCACCATCAGGCAGCCGACGGCGATAAGACTGGCGGTGCCGATGCCGTATTCCTCGGCCCCCAGCATGGCGGCGATGACGACGTCGCGACCGGTCTTGATGCCGCCGTCCGTTCGCAACCGAACATGGCCGCGCAGGCCGTTCAGGCTGAGCACCTGATGCGCCTCCGACAGGCCCATCTCCCACGGCATGCCCGCGTGCTTGATTGATCCCAGCGCCGAGGCCCCCGTGCCGCCGTTGTGGCCCGCGACCAGGATGATATCGGCCTTGGCCTTGGCGACGCCTGCCGCCACCGCCCCGATGCCGGACGAGGCGACCAGCTTGACCGTCACCCGGGCATCCGGATTGATCTGCTTCAGGTCGTAGATCAGCTGGGCCAGGTCCTCGATCGAATAGATGTCGTGGTGCGGTGGCGGGCTGATCAAACCGATGCCGGGCGTGGCATGGCGCATGCGGGCGATGAACTCGGTCACCTTGAAGCCGGGCAGCTGGCCGCCCTCGCCGGGCTTGGCCCCCTGTGCGACCTTGATCTCGATCTCGCGGCACTGGTTCAGATATTCGGCCGTGACGCCGAACCGGCCCGAGGCGATCTGCTTGACCGCCGAGTTGGGATTGTCGCCGTTCGGACGCGGCTGATACCGCTCCGGATCCTCGCCGCCCTCGCCCGAGACGGAGCGGGCACCGATGCGGTTCATGGCGATATTCAGCGTCTCGTGCGCCTCGGGGCTGAGGGCCCCCAGCGACATGCCGGGCGTGACGAACCGCTTGCGTATCTCGTTGACGCTCTCGATCTCGTCCAGCGGGATCGGCACGGCCTCGCGGAAATCCAGCAGGTCACGCAGGGCCGTGGACGGGATCTCCCGCTGACGGCGGGAATAGGCCTTGTAGCGTTTGTAGTCGTTGCGGGTCGTCGCGTCCTGAAGCCGGTGGATCGTCTCGGCGTCCCAGGCGTGGGTCTCTTCGCCCGCACGGATGCGGTGCGAGCCCCCGATGCGCAGGCCCGGGCGCGCGACCGAAAACCCCTTGCCCGCGCGGTTGACGGCCCGGGTTTCGATTCCCGCCAGGCCCACGCCGGAGATGCGCGAGGTCATGCCCGGGAAGAACTCCGCGACCAGCGCCCGCGACAGACCCAGGGCCTCGAACTCCAGTGCGCCGCGATAGGCGGAGATGACGGAGATGCCCTTCTTGGCCAGGATCTTCATCAGCCCGGCCTCGACCGCAGCCCGATGATTCAGGCAGGCGTCGCGCAGCGACAGGCCGGGATAGCGACCGCTCTCCAGCCGTTCCAGGAAGCTCTCCTGCGCCAACCAGGCGTTGACGGCGGTGGCCCCGCAGCCGACCAGGACGGCAAAGGCATGGGCGTCGATCGCCTCGGCCGAGCGCACCACCAAGGAGATAAAGCTGCGCAGGCCCTCGTCCACCAGTCGGCCATGCACGGCCGAGGTGGCCAGGATCATGGGGATCAGCGGACGATCCTCGCCTGCCCGCTCGTCGGTCAGGACGATCAGACCCGCCCCGCCCCGTGCGGCGGCAACGGCCTCGTCGCGGATGCGATCCAGCGCGGCCTTCAGCGCCTCGCCCCGGGTCGCGCCGACGTCGGGGGCCGGGAAGGTGCAGTCGATGACCGTGGTCGCACCCGCGCCCACGACGCCCAGCATCCGCTCGTACATGCCGGTCGTCAGGACGGGACTGTCCAGCACGAAGACCCGCGTCTGGGTTTCGTCCTGGGCCAGGATGTTGCCCAGGTTCTTGAACCGGGTCCGCAGGGACATGGCCCCGGCTTCACGCAGACTGTCGATCGGCGGATTGGTGACCTGGGCGAAGGCCTGGCGGAAATAGTGGGCGAAGGGCCGGTCCTGACGCGACAACACGGCGGGCGGGGCGTCGTCGCCCATCGACGCCACCGCCTCCTTGCCCTCGGCGGCCATGGGGTCCAGCAGGGCGTCGATGTCCTCCTGGGTCCAGCCGACGGCGGCCTGGAACCGGGTCAGGTCTTCGCCGGACAGACGGCGCGGCTCCTCGCCGGGGCCGACCAGCGGCTCCAGCTGGACCATGTTGGACAGCCATTCGCGGTAGGGGTGCTCGGCCGCCAGCCGGTCGATGGTCTGGGTCTCGTCGTAGAGAACGCCCGCCTCCAGATCGACGCAGATCATCCGCCCGCCGCCGATGTGCAGGCGACGCGCGATGCGGTCCTCGGCCACGCCGGTCATGCCCGCCTCCGACCCGCAGATCAGCAGGCCGTCGACGGTTTCGGCCACGCGCAGGGGGCGCAGGCCGTTGCGATCCTTTCCCGCCACGACCCAGCGACCGTCGGTGGCACAGATGGCGGCGGGGCCATCCCACGGCTCCATCACGGCATTGCAATAGGCATAGAGGGCGCGGTGATCGTCGGAGATGACACCGTCGATCGGAGCCTCCGGGATCAGCAAGGCCTTGACCATGGGTGCGGGCCGACCGGCACGGACCAGGACTTCGAAGACATTGTCCAGCGCGGCGGAGTCCGACCCACCGGCCTGGATCACGGGTTTGACGGCGGCGTCATCGGCCCCGAAGGCCTCGGCCGTCATTCGGATTTCGTGGCTGCGCATCCAGTTCGCATTGCCACGCAGGGTGTTGATCTCGCCGTTGTGGGCCAGCATGCGGAACGGCTGGGCCAGACGCCACTCAGGGAAGGTGTTGGTCGAGTATCGCTGATGGAACAGGGCGACATTGGCCTCGACCCGCGCATCGTTCAGATCGGGATAGAAGTCGGCCAGGGCCTCGGCCAGCATCATCCCCTTGTAGATGACCGACCGGGCCGACAGGGAGCAGATGTAGAAATGCTGCAGGTTGGCCGCGGTCGCCCGCGCCTCGATCCGGCGGCGCAGCAGATACAGCGCCCGCTCCAGCGCCTCGCCCTCCAGCCCGTCGGGCGCAGACAGCATGATCTGCTCGATCTCGGGCCGGGTGGCGGCGGCGCGCTGGCCCAGCACCTCGACGCGGGTCGGCACCTGACGCCAGCCATAGAGCCAGAACCCTGCGGCCAGAACCTCGCGCTCGACGATGGTGCGGGCAACCTCCTGTGCCCCTTGATCCAGACGCGGCAGGAAGACCATGCCGACGGCCAGAGGGCCGGGACGCGGCTCATGGCCTGCATCGCGGACCTGGGCATCGAAGAAGGCGCGGGGCAGGCCGATCAATATGCCCGCGCCGTCGCCGGACTTGCCGTCGGCGTCGACCGCACCCCGGTGCCAGATGGCCTTCAGTGACTTGAGCGCCAGATCGACGACCTCGCGGCGGGGGGCACCGTCGATGGCGGCGACCAGGCCGACGCCGCAGGCATCGCGCTCCGAGCCTGGATCATAGGCATGGGCGTCAATCAGCCGTTGCCGGTCGGCCTGATACTGGATGGGGTCGAAGGTCATGCGGCCACCCTCTGGCGGCTGGTCAACCAGGCATCGATCTCGGTCGCCGCATCCTGACCGTCACGCACAGCCCAGACGACCAGCGAGGCCCCGCGCACGATGTCGCCAGCGGCGAAGACGCCCTCCAGCGTGGTCGCCTTGGTGTGGCCGGCCGTGCGGATGGTGTTCCAGTCGGTCAGGGCCAGATCAGGCTCTGCGAACAGGCCAGGGATGTCTTCGGGTTCGAAGCCCAGGGCCTCGATCACCAGATCGGCGGCGACGTCGAACTCGCCGCCCGGCACCGGCTCGACCGACCAGCGGCCGTCGGCGGCCTGGGCTGCCAAGGCCATGCGCTGAACCCGCACGCCGGTCACGCCCGAGGCACCGCCCAGCACGGCGCGGGGCGAGGCCAGCCATTCGAAGACGACGCCTTCTTCCTCGGCATTGGCGACCTCGCGGGCGCTGCCGGGCATATTGTCCCGGTCGCGGCGGTAAAGGCAGGTGACGGAGGTCGCGCCCTGACGCACGGCCGTGCGCACGCAGTCCATGGCGGTGTCGCCGCCGCCGATCACGACGACGCGGCGACCCGACGCATTCAGCGTCCCGTCCTCGAACGCTGCGACCTGATCGCCCAGCCCCGTGCGGTTGGAGGTGATCAGATAGTCCAGAGCCGCCACCACGCCGTCAGAGCCACAGCCCGGCGCGGTCAGCCGCCGCGCCTGATAGACGCCGGTCGCGATCAGGACGGCATCATGGGCGGCGCGCACCTCGGCAAAGGGCATGGCCCTCTCACCCGCGCCACCGACATCGACGCCCAGCCGGATCTCGACGCCGCTGTCGACCAGCCGGTCCAGACGCCGCTGAACGACATCCTTTTCCAGCTTGAAGCCGGGGATGCCGTACATAAGCAGGCCTCCCGCCCGATCATGCCGATCGTAGAGCGTCACCGCATAGCCTGCCGAACGCAGTCGATCCGCCGCCGCCATGCCCGCAGGCCCCGCGCCCACGATCCCGACCGACAGGCCGTTTTCGGCGACCGGGCGGATGGGGGTGACCCAGCCATTCTGGAACGCCATGTCGCCCAGCCAGCGTTCGACCGAACCGATGGTGACCGTCTCCCAGCCCGACTGTTCCAGGGTACAGGCCCCTTCGCACAGCCGGTCCTGCGGACAGATACGGCCGCAGATTTCCGGCATGGTCGAGGTCGCCTCGGACTGACGCCAGGCTTCTTCCGCACGGCCTTCGGCGGCCAGTTTCAGCCAGTCGGGGATATTGTTCTCCAGCGGACAACCGGATTGGCAGAAGGGCACACCGCACTGGGCGCAGCGGCTGGACTGCTCGCCGCCTGCAGGCACGCTGAAGTCCGCATAGATCTCATCGAAGCCGCGCACGCGATCGGACGCGGCCGCCTTGGCGGGCCCGACACGGGGGGTGATGACAAATCTCTGGTTCACGGACGCCAACGCACGTCTTCCTTTTCGCTGCTGCACACAGGTCTATGGGGCGAGGGCGGCGGTGGCAAGTTGTGCCTTTTGCCTTCAAGTCGAACCGCTAACGGCGCACAAAAAAACCGGCACGGCGCCAGTAGAAGCAACACCGTGCCGGTTGTCATGCTGCGAGGCCGAACAGGCCTCCGCTCAGAAACTGTATTTCAGCGCGCCCACAATCCGGGCATCCGACAACGGACCGTCGACGTCCGTGTTGAAGTAGCGGACATCCAGACCGAGCCCTTCGACAAAGGTGTAGGTCACACCCGCGTTCCAGGTGGTGTAGTCGTCGTTGATGTCCAGAGCCTGATAACCCACTGCGGCAGAAGCGGACAACTTGTCTGCAACGGCCCAAGCGATGTTCCCCTCTAAATAGGTGGCCTCCTCATCCAGGCCGAAGAAGTCCGGCGAATAGAAGACCACCGCCCCCGCCGTCACTGGCCCGATGGCCCGCGATGCGGCCGCCTTGAACTCCACATAGTCATAGTCGGCTCCGCCCGGCGCATTGACGTAGAAATAGCCGACCACGCCAAAGTCCAGCGAATAGCCCGCCGCCTCGGTGCGGAAGCCGCCGTAGACGTCGATCTCCGCATCGGTGTCGTCGCCGAAGTCGACATTCGACGCCCACGCCCCGGCGTAGAAGGACCCGACCGTCAGGTCGACGCCACCCTGTAGGGCGGGGTCTTCATTGGTCTGACTGAAGCCGCGGAAGACGTAGTCGCTGAAGACACCGACGTTGAAGGCGACGTCCGCATCCTGGGCCGAGGCGGCCGAGGCGGTGAACATAGCGGCCATGGCGGCCGCACAGGCGAAGGCACGTTTCATCTTCTTATCCCCTTGTTTTCGATGATGTCAGTCGAACGCCTACTGGGTGCCGGGCGCGAGGGGAGAGCCCCGCGCCCGGCCAATCGTCTCGCCTCAATGCGCCTCCAGCGCCTCGCCATGCAGATGGGTATCCAGCCCCTCCTCCTCCTGCGCTTCGGTGACGCGCAGGCCGGTGGTGAACTTGCAGATCAGCAGGATGACGAAGGTGCCCGCCGCGCTGTAGGCGATGGTCCACAGCAGGCCGACCAGCTGGGTCCAGACATTGGCCCCTTCCGACAGGCTGTTGATCGTGGTGGTCGCGAACACGCCGGTCAGCAGCGCCCCGACCAGACCGCCCGCGCCATGCAGGCCGAAGGCGTCCAGGCTGTCGTCGTACTTCAACAGCTTCTTGATCCAGATCGAGGCGGCGTAGCAGGCCGGACCCGCGATCAGGCCAATGATCACCGCGCCCTTGGGATCGACGAAACCGGCGGCGGGCGTGATGGCGACCAGACCGGCCACGACGCCAGACAGCATGCCGATCAGCGAGACCTTCTTCTTCTCGATAACCTCGATCAGCTTCCACGACAGGGCGGCAGCCGCAGCAGCCAGGATGGTGTTGAGCAGAGCCACGGCCATCAGGCCGTTGGCGGCCCCGGCCGAGCCCGCATTGAAACCGATCCAGCCGACCAGCAGCAGCGAGGCCCCGATCATGGTCAGGACAGGGTTGTGCGGATTGATCGGGTCGATGCCATAGCCCTTGCGGCGACCCAGGAAGAGGGCACAGACGAGGCCCGCGACGCCCGAGTTGACGTGCACTACCGCGCCCCCTGCGAAGTCCAGCACGCCCGCCGAGCCCAGGAAGCCTCCACCCCAGACCCAGTGGGCGATCGGGGCATAGACGAACAGCGACCACAGGCCGGTGAACAGCAGCAGAGCGCTGTATTTGAACCGCTCCGCGAACGCCCCGGTGATCAGGGCCGGGGTGATGATGGCGAACGTCAGCTGGAACGAGATGAACAGGAACTCCGGAATGCCCGGCAGCAGGCTGTGCGCCGTCTCCAGCGTCACACCGTTCAGGAACAGCGACTCAAGGCCGCCCACGACGGTGTTCATCGACTCGGTCGGCGCTGTGCCGAAGGCGATGGAATAGCCCGCGATGAACCAGGCCAGGGTCACCACGGCGAAGACGCCGACCGACTGGGTAATGGTGGCGATGACGTTCTTGCGGCGCACCATGCCGCCATAGAAGAGCGCCAGGCCCGGCAGGGTCATCAGCAGGACCAGCGCCGTGGACGTCCCCAGCCAGGCCGTGCCCGCCGCGTCCAGATCCAGAGCGGCCTGGTGCCCCAAAAGAACAGGGGCCGCCGCAGCAGGCGCTGCGGCGGCCCCACTGGCCAGTACGGTCGTCAGAAGGCCGAGCGCCCAGAGCGCCCCTTTGCCTGCGGTATCCCCTTGAAGTCGTGTCATCATTCCTAACCCCCTTGGCTGCGACGGCATGCGATCTCGCATTTGCGAAATGTTTACCGCATCTGCGAAATACGCAAGTGGGCGGACGAAGGTTTGTGAAACTTTCTTGCGTTTCGCGGCTTGCCATTATGCCACGGCGCAATGTTCGTCTCTGATTTAAGACGAGCTTGACACGTTCGACCCCAAAGGCCCTTTCGCAGCGCAACAGGATTCTGCCTGAAAATTCCGCCTTGACGGCCTCGCCCGTCACATGCAGCCTAAAGCCACTCATCAAGACCGGCGGAGGGATAGGCCCTTTGATGCCGGGGCAACCTTCCACGGTCCACCCGACCCTGGAGATGGTGCCAACTCCTGCGAGGCCCCTCGAAAGGCCGCGAGAGATGAGTGAAGGGAATGGCTCTCCGTTGGAGGACCGTCGTCTTCACGGGTCTGTCACCACAGGATTTGGCCGCCCCGCCCGTACTCGATGATCGAGAACGGAGCGGACCTGTGTCGTCCCACACCTGGCCCATCGAGGAAGCCCCCGGACGGGACGTCACCGCACCCATTCCGGCCGACTTCCGCCTGGCCTCGGGCGAGACGCTGGCGGCGAGCGAAGTCATCGGACGGCTGCATGGTCCGGTCGAAGGCCCACTGGTGGTGGTCATCGGTGGGATTTCCAGCGGGCGTTTTGTCGGCCAGTGGTGGTCCTGGGCCGTGCGTCCCGGCGGCCCCATCGACCTGAACCGCGTCCGCGTCCTGGCCGTCGACCTGCTGCCGGGCCGGACCGATCCGGGCGTCACCATCACGACCCACGATCAGGCGCGGCTGCTGCTTCTTTTGCTGGACGCCATCGGAGAGGTCCAGATCGAGGCCTTTGTAGGCGCGTCATACGGCGGCTGCGTGGGTCTGGCCCTGGCCGAAACGCAGCCCGACCTTATCGGCCATCTGGTGGTAATTTCAGCCACCCATCGCGCCCATCCCGCCGCCACGGCCTGGCGCGGGGTGCAGCGCCGCCTGCTGGCCTTTGCCCGCGACGCCGGACGTGAGGCCGAAGGCATCGCCCTGGCCCGCGAACTGGCCATGACCACCTATCGCACGGCCGAGGAGTTCGACCTGCGCTTTGCCGCCACCCCGCCCGAGCAGGCCGGTGGCCTCTACCCCGTCTGCGACTACCTGACGTCTCGCGGCAACGGCTATGACGCGGTGACCAGCGCCGCCCGCTGGATCAGCCTGTCAGATTCGCTGGATCGCCATGCGGTCGTGCCCGAGGCGATCCAGTGCCCCCTGACCGTGGTCGGCTTCACCTCCGACCGGCTGGTCCCGATCCAGGACAGCCGCGGTCTGGCCGCCCGCGCACCGCGCCTGACCCGCCTGGTGGAGGCCGGATCGATCTTCGGCCACGACGCCTTCCTCAAGGAGCGTGAGGTCGTCAGTCGTGCCCTGCACGACGCCCTCGCCCCGCTTTACACCGCGACCCCCGAAGCCTTTACGCCTGACAGAGAGTTTGCAGCATGACCGCCCCCATCAATGCCCATCCCTGTACCACCGCCGCCCGTCACGGCGTGAACAGCGACCCGGCGCACGGTGCGGTGATGCCGCCGCTGTATCTGTCGTCCAACTACAGTTTCGACGGCCTGGAGGGTAAGCGGAAGTACGACTACACCCGCTCGGGCAATCCCACGCGCGATGTCCTGGGCGAGACCCTGGCCAAGCTGGAGGGCGGCTGCGGCGCGGTGGTCACGGCGACCGGCATGGCGGCGGTCGATCTGGCGCTGTTCTCCCTGGAGCCCGGCGACCTGCTGATCGCGCCGCACGATCTGTATGGGGGCACACATCGTCTGCTGTGCGCCCGCGCCAAGCGCGGCCACTTCGATGTGCAGTTCGTCGATCAGAACGACCGTCAGGCGCTGGATGCGGCCTTCGCCTTGCACCCCAAACTGATTTTGATCGAGACGCCCTCCAACCCCCTGATGCGGATCGTGGACGTGGCCGACATCTGTGCGCGCGCCCGCGCCGTGGGCTGCAAGTCGGCGGTGGACAACACCTTCCTGTCGCCCGCCCTGCAACAGCCGCTGGCCCTGGGCGCGGACCTGGTGATCCACTCAACCACCAAATACATCAACGGCCACTCCGACGTCGTCGGCGGCTGCGTCGTGGCGAAATCCGAGGAGGACCTGCAGCAACTGACCTGGTGGGCCAACTGCCTGGGCGTTACGGGCTCTCCGTTCGACGCCTATCTGACCCTGAGGGGCGTGCGCACCCTGTTCGCCCGCATCGAGCGCCAACAGGCGACGGCGGGGCGCGTGGCGGAGTGGCTGGAGGCGCACCCAGCGGTGAAGGCCGTCCATTATCCGGGGCTGAAGAGCCATCCTGGACATGCCATTGCGGCGAAACAGCAGGCGGGGTTCGGGGCCATGCTCAGCTTCGAGCTGCAAGACATCGAAGCCGTGCGCGCCCTGGTCGACGGGCTGGAGATATTCACCCTGGCCGAGTCGCTTGGAGGGGTCGAAAGTCTGATCGCCCACCCGGCCCTGATGACCCATGCGGCCATGACGCCGGAAGCGCGCAAGATTGCCGGCATCACAGACGGCTTGCTGCGGCTGTCCGTGGGGCTGGAGCACCCTGAGGATTTGCTAGTCGACCTGGAACGCGGTCTTGCGATTGTCCGGATATCTAACTCGCCCTACGCCGCATCTGCAGCCGCTTAAGGCAAACGGCAATCCATCTACAACGACCATGCAATATATACCCCGCCGCCAGATTGTTCTGACGGCGGGGTTCTGTCTGGATCACCCCCACAGGTCCGGGTCGGTGGTGGGGTTGTGGAAGATACGGGCTTCCAG